>CAJONZ010000016.1 GCA_905236065.1 uncultured Bacteroidaceae bacterium
CTTATGGGTACACAAAAAAGAGATTGGAACGTTCCAATCTCTTTTTTGTGTAGCGGTGCGTACGAGACTCGAACTCGTGACCCCCTGCGTGACAGGCAGATATTCTAACCTACTGAACTAACGCACCCTTTGAAGTTTGAAGTGAAAAGTGGAAAATCCATGTTGCCACTTTCTCATCCTCATATTCTTCTTCGTTGCTGTATGTGGAAACGTTTTTGCGGTGCGTACGAGACTCGAACTCGTGACCCCCTGCGTGACAGGCAGATATTCTAACCTACTGAACTAACGCACCAAAAGAGGACGTTTCCGTTTAGCGAGTGCAAAGGTACTGCTTTTTTTATTACTGACAAACTTTTTGCAGATTTTTTTCGTTGCGGCTATGCTTTTTAGATTAAAAACCGCCAGGTCCACCACCGTTTCCGCCTGGTCTGCCACCACCAATGGGGCGATTTCCTCCTCCGCCACGTCTATCGTTGCCAGCATCCTGTCCACCTCTTTCGCCAAAATTAGGCCGTTCGTAGGTGGCGTTTTCGTTTCGCCATTGCCGCAAGGCTCTGCGTCCCTCTTTGTTGCCGAACATGTTGAGTCGGTAGATGAAGTGGAACATGATGTAGGAGTTGATGCTATTGCTCTCGGAGTCGCGGCGACTGTAGGCCGAGATGGTACGGCTGATGTTTGAGCGTTGTTGCAGGATGTCGAAAGCCTCGATGCTGATGGTGGCCTGTCGTTGCGAAAGGAAACGGTAGCTGATTTGTGCGTTCCAGATGAGTTCGTTGGTGTTCATCTCGCTGGAGGAGTAGCCTCGGCGACTGCTCATGCCGATGTCGGTGGAGAAACCGAATCCGTTTTCGAAATTGCCGGTGGAGGAGAGGCTGTAATGGAAGTTGAAGGTGTTCTGGTTGGTCGATTCCACGATGTCGCTGCTGGATTTCGACCAGTTGATGTTACCATTGGCCCGGATGTCCCAGTAGCCCATGCGCAGGGTGAGGCTGAGGTTCTCGCCCAGGGAGGTCTGTCGCACAGTGTTGGTCAGGGTCTCCTTGTTTTGGTAGATGTAACTGACGTGGTTCTGGTAGCGGGCAGAGGAATTGGTTCCGAGGAAGAGTTTTTCCCAGAAGAGTGGCGTGTTGAAGCCGATGTTTCCACTGATGTTCCAGTTGCCGTTGATGTTTTCGGGGCGTGTCACCTGTCCACCTGTCTCAGGGTTGTATTCTGTACGGTTGCTAATGGAGTTAAGGGTGTTGCTGAAGGAGAAACGCCCGAAAATGCTTTGGTTGGTTTCTTGCAGGAAGTTGTTGTAGTCCAGGTTGATGTTGTTGCTGAAGGAGGGCTTCAGGTCGGGATTTCCCTCACGGATGTTCAACGGGTTGGAGTTGTCGGTCAGGTTGAACAGGCTCGTCATGTCGGGCTGTTGGGTCTGTCCGCGATAGGTAAGGCGCAGGGTGTGTTGCTTGTTGAAGCGGAGCCGGGCATTGAGGGTGGGGCTGATGCGGAAGAAGCTGCGTGTGGCCACGGTGTCCAGTCCTTGGTATTGGTAAATCATCTTTTGTTCTTGCCGCTCAATGCGTACGCCGGCACTGATGTTGAGGAGGGACGTGATGTAGCGCAGTGAGAAATTCAGGTTGTGCGTCTTGTTGATGTTGTCGGTGTAGCGGGATAGGGAGTCGGAGAGAAATTCATAGTAGTTGGGTGCCAACAAGCCGTACTGTCCGTAGTCGTTCCAGAGGATGCGACCGATGGAGTCGATTTTGCCAAAGTCGTAGGTCTGTCCGTCGGAGTGGCGTTTGGAGTAATTGTAGCTGTAGTTGAGCTGTGCGAACAGGTTGCGCAGGACGGGCTCGGAGTGGGAGAGGCCGACGCTGTAGTTCCGGCTGTCGGAGGGTGTGTCGCGGTGGCGGTAGGTCAGGTCGGTCAGGACACCGCCCGTGGCGTTCCGGCGTTGGTAATAGGTGACGTCGGAGAAGTTGTAGGTTTTGTTGCCGTTTCCGCTGATGCTGCCGGAAAGTCGGAGGCTGATGTTGCGTCCACTTCTGCCGTCGGCAGCATTGGGGCCAAACCATGGATTGCCACCCAGGCGTCGGTTCAAGTTCAGATTCGCATTGGCGTTGTAGTTGTCGCTCTCCGACCACGAACTGCTGATGTTGCTATTGACTTTTTTCCGTGCATCAATCTGACCGAGTTGCTCCAGTGGGTCGGTGATGGTTTCACTGTAGGGGTCTTCGTTGAATGAGGCCGACACGCCTTCGCTGGTGGAGTTGCTGTTGCCGAACGAGAAAGAGGGACGCAAGAGGAGGGTGGTCATGGAGTCGGGCTTCCATTCAATCTTGAAGTCGCCGTTTGTGTTGTTGTTTTTGTTGATGCTTGCATTGCGGCCATTGCTGAAGGAAGAACTGCTCGACACGAAATTCTGGCTGCTGTTGTAGGTCAGCACGTCGTTCTTCCGTCCACTGTAGCGCACGTTGCCGCCCAACTCCAGTTTCTCCAGGTCGAAGGCAATGTTGGCACCGCCCATTCCGCTGGTAGTTACGCCGTTGTTGCCACCACGGCCACCGCCTCCGCCCGTGCGGTCGTTGGTGTTGTTGTATGAGCCGACAACGCTGATTTGCTGTTTGTCCGTAAAGCGGTTCACCATCAGGCGTTCGGCAAAGCGGTCTTTCGTGCCGTAGCCCAGGTCGAGGTTTCCGAACCAGCCTTGCTTCATGCCTTTTTTGATGCCTAAGTCGATAACGGTTTCTTCCTCGCCGTCGTCAATGCCTGTGATGCGGCTGAAGTCGGACTGGCGGTCGTAGGTCTTGATTTTATCGATAATCTCGGTGGGCAGGTTCTTCATCGACATGTTTTTGTCGTTACCGAAAAACTCCTTGCCTTCCACAAGGATTTTCTTTACGGTCTTTCCGTTGATTTTCACGGTGCCGTCGTCGGCCACCTCTGCGCCGGGGAGTTTTCTGATGAGCTCTTCCAACACACTTCCTTCGGGCACCTTGAAAGCGTCTGCATTAAAGATGATGGTGTCCTCCTTCACCTCTACTTCCTTCAGTTGGCCTGTGACCACAGCGCCTTTCAGTTCTACGCTTGACGGCGTGAGCAGCACCGTGCCCATGTTGCGGCTGGCGGCATCGCTCTCTGAGAGTTTGAAGGCCCTGTAGAACGTATGATAGCCGATGAAGGAGATTTTGAGTACATAGTCACCTGCTTTCACGTTTTTCAGCACCCAACTGCCCATGGCCGTCGAAACGTTGCCAGTCACCATGCCCGTCGTGTCGCTTTTCGTCAGAATCACGGTGCAATTCTGCAAAGCCTCGCCTGTTTCCGAATCAAGCACTTTTCCTGTGAGTGTGTGGTTGCCTTGCGTTGTCGTTCGCTGGGCAAGGGTAGGGCAGATGAAGCAGAAAAGGAACAACAGAAAGGTGGAAAGAAAGCGGAGTGGTGTAGCCATAGCGCATGGTGTTTTAAGTGAGGGTTTGGGGTTGTGTTTGTGTGTCAAACAAGGGTTTGACCTCCGATGGGTGGAATGGTTTAACGGTGTGGGTGGAAAATTTTAGTGGAAAGCAAAAGAAAGAATGATTATCCACTTTATTGGGGTCAAAATTGGCATATCTGTGCATTGGGGAGGTTGGCTATGAAAGCGCTGCGTGTGGCCGCATTTCGTTAAAATTTGTGGATTTTTCCATGGAATTGCCACGAATGTGCGGAATTGTTCGTACCTTTATCGGCAAATTGAGTACGATTTGTTCAAGGGAAGCCCGATAGTTTTTTGTACCCCGCGACAAAGATTTCAAAAGATAACAATAATATATGAAACAAACAAGATTATGGATGCTTGCCGTCATCCTCATTTGCGGTAATATGGTGCTGGCCTCATGCTCGAACGAGGACGAGCCTGCGACACAGGACAAAGCGCGCACGAACGTACCGCTTGTCATTTTCGACGCCGACATCGGTTCATCGACCGACGACCTCTTCGCATTAGAGATGCTCTACCGCTATGACGAACTGAAAATGTGCCGGTTGTTGGGTGTGGTGGTGGACCGAGAGGGCGAAGCAAATGCTGACTTTGCTGATGTGATGAACACGTATTTCGGTCATTCGAATGTTCCTATCGGACTGGTGCAGGATGGCATCAAGAATCCGAAGGTGTGGATTGACTATGCACACGTAGCCTATATGACAGAGTCGGACGGAGTCACACCGTTGTTCCGGCGCACCATCAACCAACCTGGGATGCGCCCCGACGGCTATCAGCTCTATCGCCGTCTGCTTTCCCTGCAGCCCGACCACTCGGTGAGCATCGTGTCAATAGGCTTCATCACTTGTCTGGCACAGTTGCTACAGTCGGAAGCGGATGAATACTCTGCCTTGAGTGGTGTGGAACTGGTGCGCCAGAAAGTGAAGTGCATCTATTTGCAGGGCGGCGTCTTCGGTGATGCCGAAGAGTCCGACTTCAACTTTGCCCAGGGCATCACGTTTGCTCAAGCTTTCTTCGACTTATGGCCGAAGGACGTGGACATGGTCTTTTCGCCTATGGAAGTGGGACAGGCCGTGGAATACACCCCTGAGCAGGTCATTGCCGACGTGTCGTGGACTGACCGCCACCCCATCAAGCAGGTGTATATGACGTGCGACTGCAATACGGGTCAGAGGATGTGGGACCCTATGTGCGTCATTCAGGCCGTAGAGGGTGATGCGCTCTTCTCCCTCAGCCAGCGTGGCACCATCAGCATTACGCCGCAGGCCCACACCATCTTTACCCCGTCAGTTACAGGAAACGTGCGCTACCAGCTGCCAGGCAATGCCCAGTGGGCTGCCATGATGCTGGAGAAAATCAGGATGATGAACAAAATGAAATAAACCCGTTGGCGGAATATAATCGTAAATAAGGACTTCCTCACTCCTAAGCAATACCTATAATACCTTATACAAACACCCCAGTTCGGATCCGAACTGGGGTGTTTGTATAAGGGCTGGCGGAATGTATCTTATTCGCCTTTACTCTCAAGGTAAGACTTGATGAGCAGGTTGATGTCGTTGACAGTGATGACACCGTCGCCGTCCATGTCGCCGAGCAGGGGTTCTGGCTCAGGCTGTGTGGCAAACTGGATGGTGTATTCTGTGAAAGATTCAGGATTGCTGGCAATGTCTTCGCCTTCCACACGGATGGTGAGCAAGGCAGTAGCCTCATCGTAGTTGCTGCTGACGGTTGCAGCCTGTCCTTTCACGGTGTAGCTCAGTTTGCTGGCGTCGTAGAACTCTGTGGAGAGGTCGTAAGAAGTGGTGGCCTCGTCGAAGTTGAGTTCTTGGCCTTCGTAGCTGAGGGCAGAAAGGGCGTGATAGTAAACCAGTTGTACGTCGTCGATGCAAACGCTGTTGCCATCGACGATGGACTCACGGTCGCCGAAGAAGTTGGAAACAGAGATGACGATGTTGAGCTTCTCCACATCGACCGGCTGACCGGCAAATTCGCCGTAGTTAAGCTCCACGGTGGCAGTTGTCCACTCGTCAGCAGCCTCGGCAATATATTTCTCTGCAACGGCGATGAGGGCTGCGTCGTCAGTCTTGCTGATTTCTCCACCCTGCAAACATTCCTTGCCCAGGATGTTGTTGCCACGGTCAATCATGGTCACTTTCTCCGCAGTGCCATAGCTGAAGACACCTGTAGCTGTGTTTGAGGGTACGTCCAGCTGTGTCCAGGTGCCCTTCCAAAGGTAGGCAATGATGGACATGCTTTCTTCTCCCTTGCAGATGTCGTGCTTGTATTGCAACTGCAAAGCATCGGGGTGATAGGTGAACTCGATGCCACCAAATACGCCACCGTCAGCATTGCGCACGGTGGTTAATTTTGTCTCAGCGGTTGCCCAGCTTGTACCTAATGTGATGTAGCCGGGAGCTGTTTGTCCCATGACGCTTACGTTGGAGAGTTTCACGGCCTTACCTGTGCCGTCGGCACCTGTTTCCTCGCTCGATACTTTGGGCATCAAGCCGTTGGGAACGTTTGAGACACACCAGCCTTCGGGCTGTATGCCGTAGTCGGAAGTTACCTTTTCTCCCTTTTCCCAGGGATAGCATTTTACCCAATCAGCGTCGAAAGTGCCGTTGGGAAGCTGTTGTGCATTGGCATTCAGACTGAGCATGGCTGCCAATGAAATGCCTGTGAGAATCTTTTTTGTCATATCTTTCTCGTTTTAATGGTTATATGTTCTTAGGGTTGAGTGACTCCCTCTGTAAGGAAATCTACATGGATGATTTGTCCGAGTGACACCATGTCAATATTTATGTCGATGTCCATGTCCTGTTGGTTGCCAGTGCCTTGCAGCTGTACGGGAACCGCACCGAGCATGGGCCCCATCCATTCCTCCGTAATGGTCGGGTCGCCCGCTTGAATATAGACGTCCTCGTTGATTTGGAAAGACACCTGGTTCCCCGCTGGGGTCAACTCAATGTTTTCAAGCAAAATAGTGCCTACAGGCAGTTGATCTTCGCCATTGACAAGGAGGAAATTCTTGAGCCGGAAATGGATGTGTGTGGCATCCACCTTCTCAATGAGGATGGTCTGCTGAACGGGCGTACTCGATTCACCATTTACCGTCACTTGCAGCATACCCGTGTAGGAGTCGTTGAGCAGGTCGGCCAGGGTGCCCGAAAGGTCGTCGGTCGTACCGCCGCTACCCTCATTGTCCGTCGTCGGGGTGTTGATATTTGCCGTGTGCGAATTGTCGTTGATGGCTGTGGGCGTATAGCCCAGCTCTTCCAACTCGTCGCCGCAGGCCGTCAACAGCGTGGCACAACAGACATAAAGGAATGTTTTGTAGAGATTTCTCATATTTTTGTGTGTAGCCCTCACCAAGGAGCATCCTTCCGGATGGCATCCCTCCTGTGTTGGGGGAGGAGGGGGCTGTTTTTTTATCTTAATTTATAGGTAAGTCCGAAGGTGCCGTAAAGTGGGTGCAGCCCCATGGTCACGGGATTTCCCTCGTCACTGTTGAACGCGCTGTTGAATCCGTAGCTCACGTCGGCAAAGATGCCCCATCGGCGGTGGAAGTTCCAATCAACTCCCATGTCGAATCCCCATTGGAATTTCCGCAGGAAGTTGTCGAAGGTCTCTCCGTTGAAGTAGCCTTTGGTGTTTTCATCGTTGCCCACATACACCAGGTCGCCTCTCACCTCTCCGCGTCGCAGATAGGCCGTCGATTTGCCGTCGCTGCCTGTCTCTCCGTAGGCGTAACCGTGGAAGGAACGGGATTTGATGAACGAAATGTATGGGCCGGCCTTCAACATCAGGTGCTCGTTGGCCTGCCACGTGGCTTGCAGCGGCACGGTAATGCCCGCCTGACGGATATTGATAACCACGTTACCCGTGTAGGGGCCGGTGATTTCCTCAATGCCTTGGCGCAGGATAACGTCAAACTGGCGCAGGGCTACGTCGCCTTTGAATGCTTTTTGTTCCAGGTAGAGTCCTGTGAGAATGCCCCACCGCCTGCCGATGGGTAGGTTGAAGTCGGCACCGACGCGATAAGTGAATTTCGGGGAATAGGACTTGAGTTGGCGCAATTCCTCGGGAAAGCCCAGGGGCACTGTGCCACCAATGCTGTAGCCTGCCCGCAGGGTGACGGTTCCTTTGTCCCGATTGTTCCCCTTCGTGTTTTTTGCTGATTGTGCCATGGAACAGGTCGTCATGGCCAATAGTAGGATGAATATGTTTAGTCTCATTTTCAAATCAGTAGTAAATTTTTCTCACGTTTTACTTGAATATCAACCTAAAGTTATCCACCATCAATGTGCTGCCCAGGGCGCCAGTGTAGGTGTCGCCGTCCTTGCTCGATGAGCAGACGATGGCGAAGTTGTAGCCACTGTCAGCCAGTATGGTTGGGTCGGGTTCCGTTTTCCAGTTGAAGGGCAACTCAAAGTAGTTCCAAGTGCCGAGCCCCATTTGCCATTGGGTAATCTCGGCCCTGCCAATGACGAGCGGACTGCTTCCCACATCGTCACCGTGGAGCACGACGGCATGGCCGTTCTCGTCTCGGTTTCTGTAAACCACGCAGTAGATGGCGGGTTGGTCGGTACCATTGACGGGTTGTCCGTTCTTATCTGTCATCTGTGCGCCCGGTGAGAATTGGTAGTAGCCCGTGAACTTCAGCGGCTTTCGTCCCAATACGCTGTTGTCGCCAAAGCGGGTGGCCTGCAAGGTGTTGGTCAGTGCGACACTGAAGTCGAACGTTCCTAAGAACAGGTTGCCGGCGGCAAGGGGCATGTTGAAGAGTTCACCGAATCCGCCCGTGCTACAAGTGGTCAACTTAACGCAGGGTCCACCATCCACGCCACCTGTTTCAACAGGGACGGTCGGGTATTCTTCGGGAGTGGCACTGCCTCTGGCCGTGCTGAATCCCTTGTTTGCGGTTGCCCAGTTGGGGATGGCGCGTTCCTCTCCGTTCAGCAGGTCGCTCCATTCGTAGTATTTCCCTGCCTGCTTCTCTATATAATAATGGTCGAAACCGTAATAGATGGTGTCGCTCATGTCTGCCACGTTGGTGGAGAAACGCACGTAGTAGGGGCGCACATGCCGTCCCTGCCGGGCATATTGTGCCAGCTTCTGCATGTATTGCAAGGTTTCTGCCGGCGTGGTCGGGTGCTCGATGAGGCCCTGCTCATCCTCAGCAATGACAAAGTAGAGCTGCTGCTTTTCCTCGGAAAAGTCGCGCAAGGTGCCCTGTGGCGGAAAAAGCGTGGCTCCGGTGGAAATGGTAAAGGTGGGTGTCAGACGGGTCAGGTTGGCCGTTGGCTTCACCCCCTGAAAAGTGATATAGCTCGAACTCATGTCCCCCGTAATGGGCGCAACAGTGTCTGAGAGTGAAAAAAAGTAATCCCCAGGTTGTGGTAGGTGTATTTCTGCCCTGCGGATGTCGCACTCCTTGTTGGGTGCAAGCTCCTTGATGCATGAGGCAAGGCAGCATATCATACCTATAAAAATAAATAGGGCGAATCCCCTTTTCTGTTCCATGAAAAATGTACTTTTGCCTTAAAAAACGCTACAAAGGTATGAATTTATCCTGAAAAACGAAAGGAAAAAAAATTTTTTAGTGAAAAAACTTTGAAAAACTTTTGCAGAAATCAAATATATCCCATATCTTTGCAACGCACAACTCAAAAAGAGGACGCTTCCTATTCCCGCTTTTTGCGGCAGGCAGAAACCCTCTTGCAAGGGTTGTTCCAACTTCGCACTTTGACATAGACCGGGGGAAGACAGATCGGGATACTCATCAAATTATTACTGAAAACCGGGAATGCGGTATAGTTAATGGCGGGCCACGCCTCCCTGTCGCCAGGTCCACGAGCCTGGAGTTTCGGCAGCATGGGTAACTCTTCGAGTCGGTGGATTACAAAGACTATATCAGCGCTCAAAACTTATATGCTCGGAGTTTCATCACATCTTTTCCTTCGGTCTTTTTAAAATAGATGATGGGAGAGGCTGTAAAGGCTTTTCCCATCATTTTTTTTCTAAATCCCTGATGCCTGTTGCTTTAGACCTGTTACGATTTGCCGTTCCAAAAATGACGCAGAACTGTATCGGAGACAACGCAGAACTCTTCTCGATTTCACGCAGAACTCTATTCGTGAAAAGAGTTCTGCGTCATTTCCGAAACAATCCTGCATGAAATTCGAAATACTTCTGCCTTGTTTTTGTGAACGATGCTCCGCTAACAAAAATCATCAGAAAAATATTGTTTTTATTGCGTAAAATGCATTTTTCTCAATACTAGTGTCATCCAGAAGAAACCGAAAATGAAAGGTCATAGCGTAGGCGTAGCATAGACCTTCGGTAGGGGAGTTCGAGCTTTTTCTTAAAATTCCCTTTGAATAGTTTCATTCCCAAGATACCATGTTCTTGTTTTCAGATTTCGTAATTAAGTATTTTGTTTGGATTTCTTGGCAGAATATTTCTGTTTTGATAGATTTGAGGACGCAAAATCATTAAATGTTATCTCATTTTATCTTTGCGATTTAAGATTATGAAGAAAATTTTGTAACTTTCCTCTATGAAAAATTGAAAATCTTTGTCTCAACTGGCTTGTAATTCGAGAATTTTATATATCTTTGCAACGTAGAAACCACACAGACAAATTTTGCAGAATGGTTGAAAAATACTATAGCGAATAAATTATAATATCTTACCTTACCTTGAGACAAAGAACCTCAAAAGAGCTTTCAGGGCCAATATTGAAAGATTCCCCACCGACTTTATGTTCGAACTGACAAAAGAGGAGTACGATGCTATAAGGTACAGTAATTTCACCTTAAAGATTGAGGACGATTCTTTGAGGTGCAAAAAAATCACCTCAAAAGGTGGTATGCCCCACACTTAAACAGGTGATACAAACAACAAGGAGTACGAGTTATATAAAATAATATTAACGAACAACTGGGTAACGCCAGCTGACTATATCCTAAACGAAATGAAAACAATTACAAAAGAAACAAAAGAAAAGGTCGAAAAGTGCCTTAAAGAAAAAGAATGTGCTATAAGCGTAGTATGGGGCGATGACTCCTGTACTACTCTTAATGCAGCAGGCAAAGCCATTGAAGACTTCATGATTGATATTGAGGAGGATGGCGAAATCTATTACACCTCCGTATCTAACCCCTCAGTAACTTTAAGAGTAGAGTAAAATGGCAAAAGCAAAACCTTTTATCAAGTGGGTTGGTGGTAAGGGCCAACTCCTTGAACAACTGGATGCACAACTACCAGCTGACTTTGATAATTGGGAAGATGTGACATACATTGAACCGTTTGTTGGTGGAGGAGCGATGCTTTTCTATATGTTGCAGCAATACCCTAATATTCGTCATGCTGTCATCAATGATGTGAACCCCGATTTGACTGCTTGTTATCGCACGGTTAGGAACATGCCTGAGCAGCTGATAACATCCCTAATGGAAATTCAGAATGCTTATAACGCTCTTGAAACAGAAGAAGGGCGCAAGGACTTTTTTCTTGCAGTTCGTGACCGATATAACGAGAAGAATCTTGACCCCTTGGAGAACACCACTAAGTTCTTCTTCCTCAATCGCACTTGCTTCAATGGTCTATACCGTGTGAACAAGAAAGGCTTATTCAACGTTCCGTTTGGCAAATATACTAATCCGCAAATTTGTGACCCAAAGACCATCCGAAAGGATAGCGAGCTGCTTCAACACGTGGAGATTCTGACTGCGGACTTTGAAGCCACTTTCGACTATGCTCAGGGCAACACGCTCTTCTATTTCGACCCGCCTTATCGTCCTCTCAGCGATACCTCCAGCTTTAACGACTATGCAAAAGAGGCCTTCAACGACGATGCGCAAATTCGTCTAAAGGGATACTGCGACCGTATCAACGAGGCTGGTTTCCATTTCATGCTCAGCAACTCAGATTGTAAGGGTAAGAATAAGGAGGACAACTTCTTCGATGTGCTCTATGGAGCATATAATATAGAAAGGGTATGGGCTTCGCGCAACATTAACTCGAATCCAAGTAAACGAGGGAAGCTAACGGAGATTCTTGTGCACAATTATGAGGAAACAAAAATTCATCAACATGCTGATTGTGAACTAGTAGAATTGCAACCATTATATGCAGCAGAAGATGAAGCACCATATAATAAAGATATAAGGTATGGCACAGTTTAAAATTGACTTCACCTCTGAAAAACCAAAGACTACGATTGAAGAAGGGGATTCATCGAAAATCAATGGTGGTCTCTTTATCGCCTTGTACGATGAGGATTCCTTGAAACTATATCTTGACAAGGGACTATATGGTTTCTTGATGAAACCAGTTATGACTCCCAAACCCAGCGCACAAAGCCGCTATTATGCTATCCTCGCAGACTATGCTTGTAGTCGAGAAGGAACGGAAGTGTTCTTCTTTTTGAAGCGCAAAATCGTCTATGGCGGCAAAATATACGGAAACAAGGATATTGGCTCGTTCTATCTGAATGGTCAAACAAGCCCATTAGGTAGAAAAGCCGATGCTGAATTATTCTGGGATGAATCTGAGCGCAAGAATTATATAGCTACAGATGAGCCTGGTGTATTCAAAATCAGGAAAGACGGAGCAGATAAGGCACAGCCCTTTATGTTCCAATTCTTTCAGAATGCCGACAGCGGAAAGTATATCATTTCTGATGACCTGTATTTCGAGTTAGGCAAGTATCCATATCCCTTACCCTCGAATAGTATGCAGGGAATGGGATTCTGTACGCTAACACCTGGCGAAGTGAAGACCCTCAAAGAACTCATCGCAAAGAGTACAAAGAAGATCGAGTTTGATGGCTTGGGCGAAATAGACAAGCAAGGAGAAGAAACGGTTTTCAATGATGACCTTGTTTCGTTGGATGAAGATTTGGTCAACGAAGCCCAGTTGGAATTTACGATATTGGCTTCCTTAAAACCATTTGCAGATTTCCTTACGGATGATTATGTTCTATGCAGACAAGTACCCATATCGCCATTCAAACCATCAGAAATGGATAGAGCCGACATCTGCTTGTACAGCATGAACAATCCCATCAAGAACGGCACCATCCCCAATGTGGTAATAGAATTGAAGAAAGAAAAAGCCACGAAGGCGGCATACGAACAGGTGAACCGTTACCTGAAATGGTTGCAAGCTGTCACAAAAGAAGATGAATTTGCAAAGGTTTCGGTTTATATCATCGCACCACAAATAGGAAAAATCCGCAGAAATAGTGTGGACTTGACTTATGAGGACAAAATCAGGATGTACTCTATCGAGAATGAAGATTTCGTAGAATTAGTAGGATAAACTATATGGCTAAAGATTTCAATAAGTTCATGTCTCAACTTCAAGAGACGAATCAGACATTAGATTTCTTCTGTGATTTCGACAAAATTTCACAGAATGTTGAGGATATTAAACTCAGTCTTTGTATGCTGAACAGCCTCATTGGTTCTACTGATATGCGAAAGTCTGTAGAAACAATTTGGAAACGCGACAAATCTGCTTTCAATGTGATGGACATCCTAATCGCAGTTCGTAGCGAGGGCAAGAAAAAAGTCCTTGATAGTATAGGAAATTGTGTTGTCCTTGACTCTCTGTTTGAGTCGGTTGATGGTGTAATTGAATTCCTTGACAATACAGGATTGACAGAGATATTCCAATCAAAGAAAATTAACGATCTTGTAGATTATGTATTTGGAATAGAAACAGGACTGGACACAAATGCCCGCAAAAATAGAAGTGGACATGTGATGGAAGGTATGGTGGCACGTATCCTTGACAAGAACGGCATTCCTTATCGTCAAGAGGTATATTCAAGCGAATGGCCTGAGATTACAAAAGTTCTTGGCGACGATGAGAAGCGCTTTGACTTTGTTATTGAGACCAAAGATAAAACCTATCTGATAGAAGTTAATTTCTATAGTGGCGGTGGCAGCAAGCTAAATGAGGTTGCGCGTTCTTATTCGGATATTGCTCCAAAGATTAATTCTGTACCTGGTTTTGAGTTTGTATGGATTACGGACGGTATCGGATGGAATAGCGCCAAGAACAAACTTCAGGAAGCATTTTCTATCATACCAAAAGTATATAATCTCACAAGTATTAGCTCTTTCATTGCTGGTTTGAAAGGATGATTAGACCTTACTATAAGTCTGAGTCCCACGATTTCAACTTGCTTTGTGGCGATACGTTTGAGCTGTTGCCGCAGTTCAAATTTCACTTTGACATGATTTTTGCCGACCCACCTTATTTCCTTTCAAACGACGGAATAAGTGTGCAGGCTGGTAAAATCGTAAGTGTCAACAAAGGAGAATGGGACAGAGGCGGTTCGCCAGAGCAAATCGACGATTTCAACAAGCGATGGATAGGATTGTGCAGAGAGAAACTTAAAGACAATGGCACGATTTGGATTTCCGGCACATATCACAATATCTTTTCTGTTGCCAACAACTTGACCGAGCTTGGCTTCAAGATTCTCAATGTCGTGACTTGGGCAAAGACCAATCCACCCCCAAACATTTCCTGCCGCTACTTCACATATTCCACCGAGTTTATCATTTGGGCTCGCAAAAGCAAGAAGGTGGCACATTATTATAATTATGAGCTGATGAAGCAACTGAACGACGGCAAGCAGATGACTGATGTTTGGCGTTTGCCTGCAATTGCGCCTTGGGAAAAGTCTTGTGGCAAACATCCCACGCAAAAGCCTCTTGCTCTCTTAACCCGCATCATCCTTGCTTCTACAGATAAAAACGCTTGGGTGCTCGACCCCTTCGCTGGCTCTTCTACGACAGGCATTGCCGCCAATCTCGTTGGTCGTCGCTATCTTGGCATTGAAAGGGAAAAAGAGTTTGCCGAGATTAGCCAAAAGCGCCGCGAAGAAATAGAGGACATGAGGGTTTACAGCCAGTTCCGCCAAAAGATAAAGGACATTGCAAAAACCGAAGCATTGATGCCAAGCCTCTTTGCCTGCGAATACGAACCGATAGCAGATTTACCATTTTAAGTATGACCGAACAAGAATATCTTGAAATATTCCGCCTACTTGAGCAGCTTGGTTGATGCTGGATTCCAATTCGTCGGCTATGACCGACGAATTTCAAGTCGCCGACAATCGGATTGACATTTTTTCATGCGATTCAGATACCAAATCTGGCAGATTATCCCATAGAAGACTTTTTCAAGGTGCCTTTTACTCATCACACACAGATACGGGTAGTCAAGACATCAATGTGGAGTTCGTTATCAGGGATTATAACAAGCCAATGGGCGTGGCCACTTATACAACGACAACTGACGCCCCCGAAGAGTTGCGCAGGACATTGCCCCTAATCGACGAACTGAAAAAACTATTATAGAATCACTATCATTTACAGCGGCATGAAGCTATTCATAGAAGGACATCAGTATAAAACGAGGGCCTACGGAGCTTGCCTTCGGATTGAGTCAAGGAAAGGACAACAAGGCTCCCGAAGGACTGAGTGGATACGCCCCACGTGTTGTGGATATTAAAAAGTTAAAAGCAAATTCCTCATTTTCTTTCCGATAAATTTGCGTTTCCGCTTTGGGGAGCGTATCTTTGTAACCGAAATTCAATGTAGTTGTAAATTGTTAATCGTCAAATTGTAAAATGAAAAAGCTTTTTATCTTGTTGGCGAGTCTGTCCGTAGGCTTTGCGGCAGAGGCGCAGAAAGTGGAGTTCTATACTCCGAACATTGTCAGGATTACAAGGACTCCTGACGGAATGGCTGTTGAGAAGCAGTCGTTGGTGGTTCTTGCAAAACCCGAAGCGGTGAAAGTGAAGCAGACGGTAGGCGATGGTATGCAGGTGTATCGCTCTTCTGCCCTGACCGTCAAGGTCGATGCACAGGGTAGGGTGTCTTTCTCAAAACCCGACGGAACGTTGCTGATGGCCGAGGGTGCCAGTGCCTTTACCCCCATTACAGAGGGGATTGACAAGGGTGCCTACCGTGTGAAGCAGGCGTTTGCGCTGGAGGCCGACGAGCCAATCTATGGACTGGGAATGATGCAGAATGCCAAGATGAACCTGCGAGGCGAACATCGCAAGATGCAGCAGTCGAACCTGGAGGACTTTGCCCATTTCTTCCAGAGTATCAAGGGTTACGGCGTTTATTGGGACAACTACTCTCCCACGCAGATTGACGACGACGGCACACTGACGCTGGAGTCGCAGGTGGGCAAGCAGGTTGACTATTATTTCATGTACGGCGGCAATGCCGACGGTGTCATCCGTCAGATGCGCTACCTCTCTGGCGAGGTGCCCATGTTGCCATTGTGGACTTACGGTTTTCACCAAAGCCGCGAGCGCTATAAGAGTCAGGATGAGCTTCTTGAGGTGGTGCGCCGTTACCGCGAGCTGGGTGTACCCCTCGACGGCATCATCCAGGACTGGCAGTACTGGGGCAGCAACTACACGTGGAACGCCATGGAGTTCCTGAACCCCGACTTCGACCGTGCGCAGGCAATGATTAACGAGGTTCACCAGCGTGGTGCACATATCAGCATCAGTATCTGGGCCAGCTTCGGCCCTCACACCAAGCCTTTTGCCGAACTCGACAAGAAGGGGCTGCTGTTCCACTTCCAGACATGGCCGCAGAGCGGACTGCCTTATTGGCCACCACGCATGGACTATCCCAGCGGTGTGCGTGTCTATGACTGCTACAGCTCCGAGGCCCGCGACATCTACTGGAAGTACTTGTCAAATATGCACAGGATGGGCATCGATGCTTGGTGGATGGACTCTACCGACCCCGACCACCACAGCTATCAGGAAAGCGACCTCGACGAAGCGTGTGCGATGGGCAGCTGGCGTTCCGTCCGCAATGCCTTCCCACTGATGACGGTGGGCGGTGTTGACCAGCATCAGCGGGCCGTTGACAACCAGAAGCGTCCGTTCATTCTCACCCGTTCGTTCTTTGCCGGACAACAGCGCTACGGTGCCAACACCTGGAGCGGAGACGTGGGCAGCTCATGGCAGTCTTTGCGTCAGCAGATTCCCCTCTGCCTCAACCACACGCTCTGTGCCAACCCCAACGTGAATACCGATATCGGTGGTTTCTTTGCCAACAGTTACAACCGCCGGAACAGTGACAACTCAGCCACGAAGAACCCACAGTATCAGGAACTTTACGTTCGCTGGATGCAGTTCGGACTCTTCTGCCCGATGATGCGCAGCCACGGCACGGAAGTCTATCGTGAGTTGTACTATTACGGCAAGGAGGGTGAACCCGTCTATGACGCACTCCTCTCAGCCGTGAAGATGCGCTACCGCCTCCTGCCTTACATCTACAGCCAGAGCTGGCAGGTGAGCAAGAAGGGCGACTCGTTTATGCGAGCCCTGATGATGGACTTCAAGGATGACAAGAACGTGTGGGACAATGGCCGTGAGTACATGTTTGGCCACAACCTGCTTGTCTGCCCCGTGCTCGACCCGCTCTACACACAGGAGAAAATCGTGAAGACCGACCCGAACAGCGGTTGGGACAAGAAGGACAACAACGAGTATGCCAACGGCTGGCCTGTTGTTGATTGGAGCCAGAAGAAGCAGTATGAAGTCTATTTGCCGCAGGGAGCCGACTGGTACGACTATTGGACAGGCCAGCGTCTTTCTGGCGGTCAGAAGTTGAAGGCCGACGCACCGATTGCCCACTCCCCGTTGTATGTGAAGGCTGGTTCCATTCTGCCGATGGGACAAGATTTGCAATATAGCAACGAAAAGGCTTGGGACAACATCACCCTGACCGTCTATCCGGGTGCCAATGCCGACTTCACCCTCTACGAGGACGAGGGCGATGGTTTCAACTATCAGCAGGGACAATATACCGAGATTCCCATGTCGTGGAACGACCGCAGTCGCACTCTCACCATTGGCCAGCGTAAAGGCTCCTTCTCAGGAATGCTTACCAGCCGCACCTTCAACGTCGTGCTGACGGGTGGTCAGACCAAGACGGTTACCTACAGTGGCAAGAAAATCTCCGTAAAGTTGTAAGAAAAAAATGAGGGATGAGGAATGAATGCCTACATTCAAATCCTCATCCCTGATTTCTGCATCTCAATTTACAATCAACAAATTGTAAGTGTGAGATTGTAAATCACACCTTTAATACGCTTGTTCATGAACGCCCTTGACGGCTCGTCCGCTGGGGTCGTTCATGTTTTTGAATGCAGCATCCCATTCCAGGGCGATGGCAGTGGAGCAGGCCACGCTTGCCTCCTGGTTTACGCTGCGGGCGGCAGAGTCGCTGGGAAAATGCTCGGCGAAGATGCTGCGGTAGTAGTATTCCTCCTTGTTGAGTGGCGGGTTGACGGGGAAACGCTCGGCGGCATGTGCCATCTGCTCGTCAGTCACGGCCTCGGAGGTGATTTTCTTCAGCGTGTCAATCCAGGA
This sequence comes from uncultured Bacteroidaceae bacterium, assembly GCA_905236065.1. Taxonomy (GTDB): domain Bacteria; phylum Bacteroidota; class Bacteroidia; order Bacteroidales; family Bacteroidaceae; genus Minthosoma. The sequence continues at coordinate 17,901 of CAJONZ010000016.1, forward strand.
GTAGCCCACGCCGTCGCTGAACTGTTCCTTCTGTCGCCAGGCGATGCTTTCGGGTAGCATGTCGGCGAAGCCTTCACGCACGATGCCTTTTTCTATCGTCTTGCCCGGACACATCTTCAGGGCAGGGTCGATGCGCATGGCGATGTCGAGAAACTCCTTGTCAAGGAATGGCACACGGCCTTCAATGCCCCATGCCATCAGTGACTTGTTGGCACGTAGGCAGTCGTAGAAGTGTAGTTTTGAGAGTTTGCGCACGGTCTCCTCATGGAAGGCCCGCGCATCGGGTGCCTTGTGGAAATAGAGGTAGCCGCCGAAAATCTCGTCGGCACCCTCTCCGCTGAGTACCATCTTGATGCCCATCGACTTGATGACGCGGGCCAGTAGATACATCGGCGTAGAAGCGCGAACAGTCGTCACATCGTAAGTCTCGATGAAGTAGATGACATCGCGGATGGCGTCGAGGCCCTCCTGGATGGTGTAGTTTACCTCATGGTGTACCGTGCCGATGTGTTCTGCCACTTCACGGGCCTTCGCCAAGTCGGGTGCGCCCTTCAGACCCACGGCAAAGGAGTGCAGGCGTGGCCACCAGGCATCGTGCTCGTCGTTCGTCTCGATACGTTTGGCTGCGTACAGCTTGGCGATGGCGGAGACCACAGAACTGTCCAGGCCACCACTGAGCAACACACCGTAAGGTACGTCGCTCATCAGCTGACGTTTTACCGCAGCCATCAGTTCGTCCTTTACCAGCTGTACAGCTTCCTTACGGTCAGAAGTAATCCACTTCATACCGTCGTACTGCATCCAGTCACGCTTGTACCAACGCTTAAATGAGAAGGTTTCACTTTTTTCTTTACCTTTTTCACCTGTAAGGTAGTGGCCTGGCGGGAATGGTTCATACGCTTCGCATTGTCCTTCAAGGGCTTTCAACTCGCTCGCCACATACACCGTCCCGTCCGTATCGTGTCCTATATATAAAGGTATGACGCCAATGGGGTCACGTGCCACAAGGAAATCGTCCGTCTCTGAATCGTAGAGCACAAACGAGAAGATGCCGCTCAGTTCGTCGAGCATATCACTCACTTCTCGCCCCTTGTCTCTTACCTCTTGATAAAGTGCCAGGATGACCTCACAGTCGCTGCCTGTCTTGAACTCATATTGTCCGGCGAAGCGGCGGCGGATTTCCTGATGGTTGTAAATCTCGCCATTCACGGCAAGTACAATCTTGCCATCGGGCGAATACAGCGGCTGTCCGCCCGACAATGGATCGACAATTGCCAATCGTTCATGAGCCAGTACAATCCCTTCGCTGCTATACACCCCGCTCCAGTCGGGACCGCGATGCCGAATCTTTGCCGACATCTTCAGTGCCTGCTCACGCTTCTGCCGAGCATCACCCTTCGTTTTGAGTATTCCTACGAATCCACACATGTCTTTTTTGCTTTTATGTTTGTGTTTTGTTTGTTTTTGGTTGTAAAATTACATGTGTTTTGTTTAATATGCAAGCATTTTGACAATAAAGTTACGGAAATATTGTCTTTTTGTAGTTCTTGGGGTTAAATTTCCTCTAACATATCCCTTCCAGAAAATATCTGTGCAACCGCATGTCGTCGTCCAGCTCCGGGTGGAAGGCCGTGGCCAGTTGGTTTCCTTGGCGGGCAGCGACAATGTGACCGTCGATGGTGGCGATGGCGTGGCAATCGGGTGACATCACCTCTTCGATATACGGTGCGCGGATAAAGGTCATGGGCACGGCCTCGCCGACGCCCACAATGCTTCCTGTGGCGTGGAAGCTGCCCAGTTGCCGACCGTATGCATTACGTCGCACATGGAAGTCCATCGTGCCCAGCCGGCCTTCGGAAAGCAGAATCATGCCGGCACAGGTGCCCAGTACAGGCAGACCGTTGAGGATGGCCTGACGGATGGGCTCAAAGAGACCGAGTTCCTTCAGTAAGCGCATTTGCACCGTACTCTCGCCGCCGGGCAGGATGAGTCCGTCCTTTGGCTGTTGCCAGTCTTTCAACTGCCTTACCTCAAACGTTTCCACGCCCAGTCGCTGTAGCATCTGCTCATGCTCGATGAATGCCCCTTGCAGGGCCAGTACTGCTATTCTCATTTTCCTCTCTCTGCCATTAGGAGTTCAATCTCGTGCTCGTTGATGCCCACCATAGCCTCGCCCAGATCCTCGCTCAGTTTGGCCAAGAGTTTGGCATCCTGATAGTTGGTCACAGCTTGCACGATGGCGGCAGCACGTTTCCGTGGGTTGCCGCTCTTGAAGATACCACTGCCCACGAACACGCCCTCGGCACCCAGTTGCATCATCAGGGCTGCATCGGCGGGCGTAGCCACGCCACCGGCAGCAAAGTTCACTACGGGCAGTTTACCGTTCTCATGCACGTAGCGCACCAGCTCGTAAGGTGCCTGCAACTGCTTGGCGGCCTCAAAGAGTTCGTCCTCGCTCATGCTGACCAATCGGCGAATTTCACTCTGCATCAGTCGGATATGACTCACGGCCTGCACCACGTCGCCCGTGCCTGGTTCCCCCTTGGTGCGAATCATTGTGGCACCCTCGGCAATGCGTCGCAGGGCCTCACCCAGGTTCTTCGCGCCGCAGACAAAGGGCACGTCGAACTTCGTCTTGTCAATGTGGTAGATGTTGTCGGCAGGGCTCAACACCTCGCTCTCGTCGATGTAGTCAATCTCGATGGCCTGTAGAATTTGTGCCTCGGCAATGTGGCCGATGCGACATTTCGCCATCACGGGGATGCTTACGGCCTCCTGTATGCCGCGAATCATCTTCGGGTCGCTCATGCGGCTCACGCCGCCCGCTGCCCGGATGTCGGCAGGAATACGTTCGAGGGCCATCACAGCGCAAGCGCCGGCCTCTTCGGCCATCTTGGCCTGTTCGGGGGTTGTTACGTCCATAATCACGCCGCCCTTCAGCATCTGAGCCAACTGGCGGTTTAAAGCTTGTCTTTCGTTTGCCATGTTATTATTTGTTTTTGTGTTGAAAATCCGTTGGTGACAGTCCTTTGTGTTTCTTGAAGAACCGCGAGAGATGGGCTTGTGACGAGAAGCCCAGACGCAGGGCTATGTCCTTCAGTGGACGGTTGGTGGATGAGAGCAGTGTGACAATCTCGCTGACGATGCGCTCGTCGATGATGGCCTTGGGTGAGCGGTTGGCCGTGCGCCGCGTCACCTGTCCCAGATAGCGTGTGCTGACGTTCAGCTGCTCGGCATAGAAAGCCACGTCGGCATAGCGATTGTAGTAGCGTTCCACGGCATCGAGAAACTGGTTGTAAAGTTCCTCGCTGCGACTGTTGCCCTCGGCATAGCTGGCCGGCAGCGCCTTCAGGTAGGTCTGCGCATGCAGCATCGCGTCGTTCACAGCCTCGCCCAGACTCAGGTAGTAGGCCAAGGCTGAGGCCAGTTGGTTGGCATCGCCGTGGCGGCGCGGTCCCACGGGTAGGTCGTTTGGTGTCAGCACCACCGTACACAGTGGCAACAGCCGTTGCTCGATGCATTCATAAACCTTGGGTCCGACCAACTGTTCGCCCTTTGTCGATGTCAGCACAGGGGCGTAGATAATGTGCGCGGGCTGATATTTTTGTAATACCTCGGCCAGCATTTCGACCACATCCGTGCGACGTAGCAGGCCAATCTTGATGATTTGCGGTTGCAGGTCGTTGATGATGGCTTCCACCTGTTGGCGCACCACATAGGCAGGCAGGTCGTGAAACTCCTGGATACCCAGCGTGTTCTGCACGGTGATGGAGGTGATGGCCGAAGCCGCCCGTCCGCCCAACTCGCTGATGAGTCGGATGTCGGCCTGTACGCCCGAACCTCCCGAACCGTCACTTCCCGTTATGGTTAAAATCGTTTGTATCATCCACTTCTGTCTTTTTTCGGTGCAAAGGAACAAAAAAAAGGGAACACGGCCAAACCCTGTTCCCTTTATGATAAATGAAAATACAGTTTTGGAAAAATCATTCTCCTTTCTCCACGTAGTTGATGAAAGCTTGGTGTACCATGCGGATGCCGCCGGGGGTGGGGTAGTGGCCAGTGAAATACCAGTCGCCCGCATGATTGGGACAGGCATGGTGCAGTCCCTCAATGCTTTGGAACACCAGCTCGACGGGTGCTTGCATACCTTCCGGGCGCAGTATCTCCACAATCTTGCGGCTGATTTCCTCCACAGAGAAGGGTTCGTAAATGGCGCGGACATGGTTTTTTACGCCCCCTTTTTCCTCTTTGCAGGCCTTGTACACGTCTGCAATCACCTGTTCCATGCCTCTCTCTTTGAGGAGGGCGATGGCGGCCCGGAAGGCGCAGAGTTCTTCAAGGTGGGACATGTCGATGCCGTAGTAGTCGGGATAGCGAATCTGTGGCGAACTGCTGACCATCACAATCTTCTTGGGGTGCAGACGGTCGAGAATCTTGAAGATGCTTTCTCGCAAGGTGGTGCCGCGCACGATGCTGTCGTCGATGATGACGAGGTTGTCCTCATAGGGCTGCACCGAGCCGTAGGTGATGTCATAGACGTGAGCGGCGAGGTCGTTGCGCTCGGCGTTGTCAGTGATGAAGGTGCGCAGTTTGATGTCCTTCCAAACCACCTTCTCGATGCGCACGTCAGCCTCCTCCAAGACTCCCCCACAGGGAAGGCTTTTTCGCACCCCATCGGTCATGCCGTGAAAGGCCACTTCGGCGGTATTGGGAATATACGAGAAAACCGTGTGTGCCAGGTCGCCGTCGATAGCTCGCAGGATGGTGGGGGTCAGTTGTTCGCCCAATCGTTTGCGCTCCAGATAGATGTCGCGATCGGAGCCACGGCTGAAGTAAATGCGCTCAAAGCTACAGGCTGACGGTTGCTGGGCTTCCAAGATGGTCTCAAGGGCCGAGGTGCCGTCCTTGTGAATAATCAGTGCTTGGCCGGCAGGCAGTTCTTGGACCTCCTCGTAGCTGAGGTCGAAGGTGGTCTGCAATACCGCCCGCTCGCTGGCGACGGCAATCACTTCCTCGTCCTTGTAGAAGAAGGCTGGGCGGATGCCCCAAGGGTCGCGCACGGCAAACATCTCGCCTGAGCCCGTCATGCCGCACATCACGTAGCCGCCATCGTAATCGGCCATTGTCGTGCGTAACACGTTGGCCATCTGCACGTGCTCCTCAATGTAGCGCGTGATGTCCGTGCCCTTCAAACTCTGTGCCTTTGCCTCCACAAAACAGCGTTCCACCTCGCGGTCCAGGCGGTGCCCCATCCACTCCAATGTGATGTACGAATCGCTGTAGATACGCGGCGACTGGCCCTGCTCTACAATCTTCTTGAAGATCTCGTCGATGTTCGTCATGTTGAAGTTGCCGCACAGGCACAGGTTTTTCGCTCGCCAGTTGTTTCTCCTCAGAAACGGATGCACGTATTGCAGTCCGCTCTTGCCCGTCGTGGAGTAGCGCAGGTGGCCCATGTAAAGGGATGCTCCTTTCCAACCTTCCTCCATCGGGGAGGCTTCTTTTCGATGGGAGGGTGTTAGGTGGATTCTTTCAAACACTTCCGTGATGGCATTCTTACCCAATGCTTTCTCTCGGAACATATACTCCGTACCCACGGCTGCATTCATGTTTACGCAGGCAATGCCTGCACCCTCCTGGCCACGGTTGTGCTGCTTCTCCATCATCAGGTAGAGTTTGTTCAGACCGTATGACTGTGTGCCGTACTTTTGGCTATAATAATTCTGTGGCTTCAGGAGTCTTATCAACGCCACGCCGCACTCGTGTTTCAGTTGTTCCGCCATTGAAATTTACAATTTGACGATTTACGATTATTTACAGATAGGGTAATTTAGCTATTGATACATGCCTGAATGAACGACATAAAGAGCGGATGCGGATGCAGCACCGTGGATGAGTACTCGGGATGGAATTGGGTGCCAATGTACCAACGCTTCTCTGGAATTTCTACAATTTCCACCAGGTCTGCGGCAGGGTTGATGCCGACGCATTTCATACCGTTTGCCTCATATTCCTCCTTGTATTTATTATTAAACTCATAGCGATGGCGATGTCTTTCTTTGATGAGCGTCTCTTCGTTATATGCTTCCCATGTACGGCTGTCCTTCACCAGTTTACAGTCGTATGCTCCAAGGCGCATGGTGCCGCCCATCTGCGTGATGTTTTTCTGCTCCTCCATCAGGTCTATCACATTGTGAGGCGTATCTGCATCCATTTCTGCACTGTTGGCGTCCTTGTAACCCAGCACGTTACGAGCGAACTCAATGACCATCATCTGCATACCCAGACAGATGCCGAAGGTGGGGATGTCGTGGGTGCGGGTGTATTCGGCTGCGATAATCTTTCCCTCAATGCCGCGCTGACCGAAGCCGGGACAGATGATGATGCCCGCCATACCACTCAGTTGCTCTGCCACATTCGCAGGCGTAATCTCCTCACTGTTGATGAAGTGTAGCCTTGCCTTCACATCGTTATAGATGCCGGCCAAGGTCAGGCTCTCGCGGATGCTTTTGTAGGCATCCTGCAGGTCGTATTTACCCACGAGTCCGATGTCGGTTTCGCGCTTCGCGTTACGCTGCTTGTCCAGAAAGTCGCACCACGGTTTCATGCCGGGTGTCATTCCCGACGTTTCGTCGCCTACGGAAATGCCGATTTTGCGCAGGATGGCAGCATCGAGTCCTTGCTGATGCATACTCACCGGCACCTCGTAGATGCTGGGCATGTCCTCGCTCTGCACCACACATTCAGGATCCACGTTGCAGAACGAGGCCACTTTCATGCGCAGCCCGTCGTCCAAATGGCGCTCCGTCCTCAAGACGAGAATGTCTGGTTGGATGCCCATGCTTTGCAGCTCTTTTACGCTGTGCTGGGTCGGTTTCGTCTTCAGTTCGTCGGC
>CAJONZ010000017.1 GCA_905236065.1 uncultured Bacteroidaceae bacterium
CAGTTCCTGTTGCTCTTGCTCAGTGTCGATATACGCCATGAGTGACAGGACGTTTATCTGTGCGGGAGTCAGTTGTGTTGCTGCTGTAGCTGTCATAAATTTATTATTTATCATTTTCGGCGCAAAGTTACACATTTGTTTTGTAATAGTGTGCGCTTCGCACGTTAAAAGTAACGAATGCGGGCGAGTATGGGTTGATTTTAGGCGTTTATATTCTGTTATTTCAAATAGTCTTTGTACCTTTGCCGCTGCAAACCAAACATGTTAGGATTATGACAGCAATAGAGTTGAATGCGCAAATATGGCGCGACATGGCCACGATAGCCGACAGCGAACCGCTGATGAAGCAGCTGGCCAGGTATCTGAAAAAGCTCGTGGCTAAAAAAGAGGACGATACACTGATGACGAAGGAGGAGTTCTTCGCCAAGCTGGAACGGGCCGAGGAAGAGTATAGGCAAGGAAAGTGTGATTCGCTGCTTCCTGACGAGGATTTGACCACTTATCTGAGGAGACGCGGATATGATATATAAAGTCACCCCTACCTCTGAGGCCGAAGCCGACCTTGTCCGTCTGGCCAAGAACGAGCCGAAAGCCTTTGCCAAGGCCTAGCGCTTCATCGAGGAACTGAAAGAACACCCGAAGACGGGCACCGGCCACCCAGAGCTGCTGAAGGGAAAACCCGAAGGCCGATGGAGCCGCGAAATCACCAAGAAGCACAGACTGGTCTATCGGATTTTTGAGACCGAAGTCCTTGTGCTGGTTCTCTCCTCCTACGGGCATTACAACGACAAGTAGCCTTTCATCATCAGACCATGACATCATCCCTCGCCGCTCTGTGGCGGGGGATTTTTAGATTTAGCCCCCACCCCCAACGGGGTTTCCATCCGGATGGCGTCCCTCCCCTGGTTAGACACAGTCAGGGGCCTCAGAGAGGCCACACCATAGATAACCCACGGTAAGGCGTGATCCTCACCGTGGGTGAGTGGATAGGTCGTAGCAGTCTGGCACTTCGACAGATGTGCCACACGCCGAGGGCGTAGATTGACGTCATGTCGGGCATCTACCATCCATGATGGTGTGGCACATCTGCCGAAGTGCCCCGCCCCTCTCCCTGCATATACTTACCCACGGTGAGTCAGCCTGACAGCTGCCTTACCGTGGGTTATTACAAAGGTGCGACCTCTACCGAGGTCATGCCAAATCTCCTTCGGGTATCGCACCATTCACCCCATTCCAACAAATAATAGTGGAATAATTTGGAGGTATCGAAAATAATTCCTATGTTTGCGCCGAAATATTATCATCACAAGGATTTATGCCAGAAGTATTTAGATTTTTCGGATTCTCTTTCTTCTTCTACAGCAAAGAGCATGAACCTCTACATATTCATGTGGAGGGTAATGGTGGTATGGCAAAGTTTGAATGGAATGGGATGGAATTTATACTATCAGAAAAAGAGAACATCAAAGCGAATGATTTTAAGAAAATCAAGAAAGTGATTGATGATAATGCCGACATCATCATCAAACGCTGGAATGAACATTTTAATAAAATATAAGGAGTGAGGGCTATGAAGATTGTTAAGATTTGGTTTAATGCCGACTATATCTACGGCAAGGACGAAAGGGACAAAGAATACAAGCAGTCATTGCTCTGGTATCCAAAGCTAAGGGCTGCTTCAGAGGAAGAACGCAGTGAGTACACGATTGGTATGAGTGGTATTCATTGGCGCAAATTGGATGAGGACATCAGTTTTGAGAGTTTTGAGTATGATGATGCAGAACCGAGTGCGATGCAACGTTTCTTCCTAACTCACAAAGAAATCAATGTTGCAGAATTTGCCCGTTCGCTGGGCATTAATCCTACTTTGCTCCGTAACTATATCAACGGTTTTAAGAAGCCATCAAAAGAGCGTGAAGAGGAAATCATTGCCCATATTCACAAGTTGGGCGAGGAAATGATTGCAGCATAAGATGCCCCCTACCCCCAACGGGGTGTCCATCCGGATGGCGTCCCTCCCCTATAGGGGGGAGGTTAGGAGGGGGCTGAAGGAGGTTAGGAAGGGGCTGAAATGTTATCTTAAATTCACGCAGAACTCTATCGGAGATGACGCAGAACTCTATTCGATTTCACGCAGAACTCTACTGACGAAAAGAGTTCTGCGTTGTAATTGCATGAGTGGTAAGCGGTTGCAGAAACAGTGCGACGGAAGGGAAAGATTACAGCCCTGGCATGATGGGAATGTCTGATTTTTTCCTTACCTTCGCGGCACCTTTTCGGCTAAGTGCCCGGGGACATACCATGAGACAGGAGAACAGAGATTTCGTAGAGCGGGATTTTACCACGGCTGTGGCGCAGATGCGGCAGGCAGGGATGGAAGTGGAAGTGGCAGACACGTATGTACGGCTGTTGGAGAACGGAGTACATGCCGGCACTCCTTGTGACATGGGGGATGCCGACTACGAAACGACCCTGCTGCCGGCATTGTGGGCACAGAACGATGCCACGGCCATGGTGCGGGTGCGGGGAGACTCCATGATTGAGGCAGGCATCGACGACGGCGACTACGTCATGGTGCGCCATGAGCAGACCTGTGCGGACGGCGACGTGGTGATGGTGATGCTCGACGGTGAGTGTACGCTGAAGTCCTTTTTCAGGGACTCGGACGGTCATGCCTGGCTGGTGCCCTGCAACCCGGACTTCTCCGTGATTGACCCCGAAGAGTTCACGAAGGTGACGGTGCTGGGCAAGGTCATCCGGGTGGTGAAAGCCGTACCCCGCACGTCCTACGGCTACCTGGCCAATCGGGTGAAACAGTGGAAGGCCGAACAGTCGCAGGCAGGGCCTACGCCGCCCTTGGAGACGGAGGAGGCCCAGGAGGTGTGGGCGGCCCTGCACAAGGCGGGCATTGTGGATGCCACGTACCAGGCCGATACGAAATGGAAGAACGCCGTCATCGCCGACGAGATGGGCGACTACCTGAAGTTGCGCAAGAAATGGGAGGCGTTCTGCGACTTCTGGGGCTTGAAGAACCTGCGCTCCAGTATGACGAACAAGAAAAACGACAAGGCACTAAGAATTTTCAGAAAACATGTAAGAGGTGTAATCCACTATAAACAATAGGATTACAAAGGATGTGTACATGTGCGGACGTACATTCGCGTACATCTTCGTACATTTTCCCGTGCGTATCTTTTCCCGAACTTTGCCCCGCAATCTGATTCCAGGCAGGAACAGGTTGCGGGGCCTCTATTGAATAAATGAAGAATGAAGAGTGAAGAATGAAAAATGAAGAATGGGGAAACCCCATTCGTTCCGACTAAAAATGAAGAATCGGCCCCCCAACCCCCTGAAGGGGGAGGTTAGGAGGGGGCTGAATGAACAACTAACAATTAAAAATTAAAAATTAACAATTAAAAGTTAAAATGATGAACGAGAAAAAAATTGCACAGGAAACCCTCTACAGGGAAGTGAAAGACAGTCTGGCCAACCTTTCGGCCACCCTCTATCAGTTGGACATGGTGATTGAGAACGACGTGCTCACGGAGTTCCAGCGCAAGCAGATGCTGGCGGAACTGACGAAAATCCACAAGAACTACTGCCTGCGCCTGCGGGGGCTGATGGACCCGGAGTTGGACCGCATGGCTCCCCTCAACCATGTCACCTACATCCACTTCCGCGCCCAAGCGGAAAGAATGCGTGTGTTAATCAAGAAATTGAGAAAATAAGCCTCCCACCCCCTCTGCCCCCCCTTTCGGGTGAGGGGGCCTCCGGCGGACTTCAAAAAAACTGATAGTATGCTTTTGGAACTTGAATTTCAACGTGAATATGCCGATGCGGTGGTGGGAACCCTGCGCATCGTGGGCGGACGGCAGCCCCTGTATCTGTGCCGGATTGTGATGGGAAAGCGCTACGGACTGCGCTACAGGGGAGCGCCCTACCGCCTGGAAGGGGACTACCGCCTGAACTTCACCCATGAGGACGGCCTCTACAGTGTGAACCTGATTGTCAACCTCCGACCGCTGCGCCTGTTGCTGCGGACGTCGAACCAGGAGCCCCTGACCCGTATCGCAAGCCTGTATGTGTTTACGGAGGGCGACCGTCCGCTGACCCCGGAGCGTTGGCGGACGCTGATGGAGAAATGTCAGCAGCGGGATGTGCGCACCTGCCGGGTGACCTGGAACGTGCGGGTACGCGATACCCGTCAGCACTTCTACGCTCCCCCGGTGCGTGAGGTGGACGAGGACGACCTGCTGGAATGGTGACGATTTTGGCCCCATGATACATTTTTGAAAACATTTGTTACAAAACGGCGTTGATGGGTGTCAATTTTACACCAAATAATAATAAGTGTTTACTATTTGTGACATGGTTTTTGAATTTTTCTCCGTAACTTTGCAGCCGGAAAAGGTCGCTGCGCTCAGAATTTGAGCGTAGCGACTCCAAAACATGAAAAAGGACATGAAAGGATTTAGACACATGAGACTGATTACGGCGAGGACGCTGGCAACGCTGGTGATGCTGGTGGCACCCGCTATGATGCTGTGGGCACAGGAGGTGAACGGGAAGTTCGCCTGGACCACACAAATTTTCCTTGACGAGTTGAAGGAGCAGGCAGAACAGCCGGCCCAGGGCCCGCGTCGCGCCCCGCGCCACCCGCAGTATGACGGGACAAAGACCTCGAAGCAGCTCCAACTGATTGCCAACCCCGACACGGTCGATGGCGTAGCCTATATCTCGTGCTTCATCCATCTGAAGGATGTGAAGGAGTTAGACGAGGTACGTGCATTGGGCGTGGAGGTGGAAGAGACCTTCGACGGGCTGAACTTCATCACGGCCCGTGTGCCGGTGAGAAAAATAGAGGCACTGGCAGGCGTGGAGAACGTAACCAAAATCAGGGTGGCCCAACTAATGCGCACGATGACTGACCAGGCGCGGGAGCTGACCCATGTAGATGACCTGCTCACGCAGTCGGCGGATGCCCTGGACGTAGGAGTCAACCATCTGTACGACGGTACGGACGTGGTGCTCGGCATCATCGACACGGGCATCGACTTCCAGCACATCGCATTCAAGGACAAGGATGGCAACAGCCGCATCAAGCGGGCATACGTCTATAATGGTTCCACGGAGAAGCTGTACACGGGAGTGACAAGCCTGGCTCCCACGACCGACGACGCGACCCAAGACCACGGTACGCACACGGCCTCGACGGCAGGCGGATCGAGCGTCATCATCGACAATGGGAGTACGGTGACCGTGACAGACAACCACGCCGCTGCCACCTATGGCGGCATGGCTCCCGGTGCCGACCTTTATTTGGCGGGTGTCAAAAACCTGAAAGATAACTGTTTGGCCAATGCCCTGAAGAAGATGGTGGAGTATGCCGACTCTGTGGAGAAGCCGCTGGTAGTGAGCAACAGCTGGGGCTCTGGCTGGGGTCCCCACGACGGAACAGGCTACTGGGCTGACTTGGTAGCTTCCTACTTCGGCGACAGCCATCCCAACCACATCATCCTCTTTTCCGCAGCCAATGACGCAGGTTACAAGACGGGCGATGAAGGCGGCGGCTACTTTGTGAAGAAGAGCGCAGCCAGCAGCACGAACCCGCTCGGCACCATCATTCGCACGGATGGGAACGGTGGTAACTATTATCAGGGTTTGATCGCTTGTGCATGGTTGGCCTCAAAACCGAAATGCAATCTTTACGTCCTGGACAATTCAGGCGCAATCCTCAAATCATGGACCATTGACAAACAAATAGATACGAGCGACTCGTCTTTCGTAGATTTTAGTACTTACTACTATACTGGCGGCAAGTTGGTTTTCTATTATGACGTAGAGAATGGGAAACACCGTCTGGCCGTCTATTCAGGAAAAGGTATAGAAACCGCCTCCGAAGATGCCTATACGTTGGCCATCGAAGTCTATCCTGCCGAGGACAGTGCTGACATCAACATGTGGGGAGGTTCCCAATCCTACTTCACCAACCACCTGACGACAGCGGGACATACCTGGACGGATGGCACCGACGACATGTGCGTGGGCAACGAGGCCACTATTCCCGATGCCATTTCGGTGGGTGCCTATATGTCGAAGTACAATTGGAATGACTATGATGGTGCCCCGCATAGCTATGTCAGGGCCAATGGCTTGGGTGACATCGCTGCCTTCTCCAGCTATGCCACGGCGGAGCAGAGCCCCACAGGGTTGGCCTATCCGTGGATTACGGCTCCGGGTGCCATGGTGATGGCAGGCGTGAACCACTACCACACGACGGAGGTGGATGAAAATAGTTATTATGCAGATAAGAAGAAATTGTTTTTTGTGGTCAACAACCCTGACTACCCCTACGGCGCAATGCAAGGCACGTCGATGGCCACGCCCGTGGCTGCCGGCATCGTGGCACAGTGGCTGCAAGCCGCCAACTCGTTGGGCAAGAGCCTGACGGTGAATGAAGTGAAGGCCATCATGGAGCAGACGGCCATCCAGGACGAGTTTACCACGACGGGGTCCAACGCCAGTCACTTCGGCAAGGGTAAGATTGATGCCCTGGCCGGCATCCGCTATATCCTTCAGAACTATGGCGGCCAGCTTGCTTTGGCCAATAATTCCAACAACGAAAAGGCTATCAGTACGGCTGCCGAGAGCGAAAAGACGTATGACGTGACGCTGCATGGCCGCACCCTCTACAAGGACGGCGACTGGAACACGCTGTGCCTGCCGTTCTCCATTGCCAACATCAACGCCGAGGGCTGCCCGCTGGCGGGAGCCATCGTCCGGGCGCTCGACAACGCGAGCTTCAGCGACGGTACGCTGACGTTGAATTTCAAGGAGCCTACGACCGAGATTGAGGCCGGACAGCCCTATATCGTGAAGTGGGCAAAGCCTGATGGCTATGATGGCCATGCGAGTGACTTCGACATTGTCAACCCCGTGTTCAGCGGGGTCACCGTGAGCACGGTCATCAACGACTTCACCAGCACGGACAGCCATGTGGCTTTCAGGGGTACGTATAGCGCTACCAACCTTGATGAGAAGAACCAGAACATCCTCTTCATGGGCACTGGCAGTACGCTGTATTGGCCGGACGGCAAGGATGTGACGACCATCGGTGCCCAGCGGGCGTACTTCGAGCTTGACCTCAATGCCTTGGGTATCGGCAGTGGCGCGAAGGTTCGCAACATCGTGCTGAACTTCGACGGGGAGGCTTCGGGCATCGATGCCCTCACGGCGGACGCGGAGACGGCGGACGCTGCCTGGTACACGCTGAGTGGCGTGAAGCTCCAGGGCAGGCCGACGGCCAAGGGACTCTACCTCCACGGCAACAAAAAAATCCTCGTGCCATAAAGCCCCTTCCTAACCTCCCCCCTATAGGGGAGGGACGCCATCCGGATGGCCACCCCCTTTGGGGAGATGACAAAAACACCGTTGCGCTACGCTTCTATATAAAAAACTTTTATATCGATCTTTTGTTTGCCTTGTGGCAATGAGGACTTCACTAAAAAAGCTGCGCATGGCACCATATACGGTTTTCAGCCCGAAGGGCGGGGTTCTTGCCATCTTATCAACTACCGAAAGTTGAATAAACAAAAAAAATCACCCCTGTTTGGCAGTGTTACGGAAAAAAGTCATATCTTTGCACGCTATAACGATTTAAAAAGAATATGAGTACTACTGCATTATCAGGCCTGCTGGAATATCTCTATGGTACGCTGACGACCAGCAACATGCGCTGGGTGGGCGAGCATTTGATAGAGTATGCCAAGAAAGAGGAGGAAGAGCGGCTGCGTCCGTACACCATGGATGAAATCGACGGTATGCTCGACGAGGCGGAGGCTGCATTCGAGGCTGGCGACTATCTGACTCAGGACGAAGTGTTTCACCCGCGTAAGGAGTCCGTCGCTGTACCGACGAACCAAGCCCGGCAGACAAGATGAATTGTATGAGTCTTTCATGGCCATTACCATATTAAAAATTCAACTTTCGGTAGTTGATAAGAACCGAAAACAAAAAGAAGGTGGTTCCCATTTTTATTGCTAATTTTGCATCCAAAAGTCAAATCGATGAATCAAGAAGCATCTGTCAAACCGTATCTCATAGAGAAACTCAAGCAGGAGCACTGCTTGTGGAGCTATGACAACGACTCTATCAACGACATGCCTGACGACCTGCTGATAGAGTTGGTGATGCTGTATCTTGACATCGATGAAATCAATATGCTCTTCAGCATTTTCTCCTATAAGAAGATGAAAAAAGCGTGGATAGAGAATGTCGTGGCCCAGGGAGAACGCTACTATAACCTGAACTATTTCTTTGCCTGGTACTACTTCCACGCCAAGCGTCCACGCAGCTATGTGAAAGCAATGGCCACACGGCAACTCAATAAAAGACTGGCAGCATGAAATCAGAAGCACTTGCACCGCAGACAGGCAGACTCATCGAGGCCATCTCCCGATTGGAATGTATCAAGCCCTTTGTGTTGGTGGGTGGAACAGCCCTATCCATACAACTGAAAACACGTCAGAGCGAGGACTTGGACTTTATGCGATGGAAAGAAAGCAAGGACGATACGCTTGATATCGGTTGGCCAAAGATACAGAAAGAACTCGAAACCGTCGGAACCATTGAGGATGTACAGGTGGCCGGATTCGACCAGGCATTATTCATCGTCGATGGTGTGAAAGTCTCGTTTTATGCTGCCCCTCGCAAACGTATTCCCTCTATGCAGGAAATACCTTACCTGAATAATATCCGTCTGGCAGATGTGGAGTCTATTGGTATCATGAAGATGGAGGCCATGATGCGTCGCAGTAAGTTCCGTGACTACTATGACATTTATTCCATCCTTAAGAACGGTGCAGACATCAAGGCTTTGATTCCGCAAGCACTTGAACATTCTGGTCATAAGTTAAAGAGCAAGGGGCTCATGGCCATGCTGTCGAATGGCACATTATTCAAGAAGGATGAACAGTTCACCCATCTTCAACCCATTTACGATGTCAATTCTTCGGACATTGAAGCGTATATCAAGAGTTTGTTAATTTAAAGAACACAGAGGGAACACAGGGGACGGGAACCCTGTGTTTCTGTTTAAAGAGGAAAGGAGGAAAAAGAGATAAATGAACAGCAAGACTTATTACCGTTATATATGGCTGCTTGATACATTATTGAACAGCCATCCTCTCACGTTTGAGGAAATCAACATGCTGTGGGAGGATTGTCCTGCGTTTAATGGGCCGCTATCTATTCGTACCTTCCACGAACATAAGAATGGCATCAAGGAGATGTTTGGCGTGGACATTGGGTGTGACCGTTCAAAAAATCGCTATTATGTCAAGAACCCGGAGGTGTTGGATGAGAACCGCTTAGCAAAGTGGTTGCTACGAAAATTCAGCATTCCGAAGGACTTCGCAACGTTCAGTAGCATGAAAGACCGTATTCTGTTGGAGGAGATACCGCTTGGGCAGGCGTTTTTGGATTCTATCATAGAGGCGATGCAGGCGAATGTGGAGTTACGGATAGACTATCAGCGTTACAATTACGAACAGGAGGAACACCTACAGACGTTTCATATCCAGCCATACGCGCTGAAGGTTTATAACCGTCGTTGGTATCTGTTGGGATTCCTGAAGGAACAGAATGGTTTGCGCACGATAGCTCTAGATCGCATTCTTGCCTTGAATGTGCTCTCGAAGAGCTTCACGCTGCCCGAGGATTTCGATGCCCACAAGTATTTCAGCAATGTCGTTGGCATCTTTACGAGTTCGAATCTCCCCGTTGTGAATGTGAAGATTCGTGCTTACGGTGTGCAGGCAGAGTACCTCAGTTCCACGCCGTTGCACAAAAGTCAGTCCATTGCCTATTATAAACACGGTGAGTTCGCTGATTTCACCTATCGTCTCTGCGAGACTCCCGAACTCGTTAGTCAGCTCTTGGCAATGGGGGATAAAGTGGAGGTTTTGGAACCCCAGACGTTGAGGGAGAGAATGAAAGAGGAGGTGAGGAAGATGAGGGAGAGATATGAATGAACGAATGATTTACTAACTTATAAACTAACGTGATATGGAAATCTATGGTTATTCAGAACGTGGTGCTATGAATGCACTGTTCTATGGGATGGCTTTAAATGATGACAAAGATGCCATGATAGAATTTTTGAAACTTGTCGGTAAGGATTTGAATGCAGATCAATATACGGATTATAAATTATATATTGAATGCTCTTTATCTGACTTTGGTGATCCAGACCTTGTCATCATAGCAGAAAAGGAGGGAAAAGGGAAAGATGTCTTTTTTGTTGAGGCGAAAGTCAGTCATCAAGGACATTTTTCTATAAATGAACAAATGAGAAAGCATAACGAATATTGTGAAAGCATTGAAGAAAATATCATTGCAAAAAAATACGATGCATCAAATCTATTCTTTCAGTTAAAGTTAAAAGATCTATTTTATAAGACAAAGGGGCTCGTCAAACAAGACAATAATTCTTACAATGATAAAATAAGATGTAAGAAGTTTAAAACGGATCAAGATTATAGAGTGTTAGGATCTAATAAGATTGTAAAGCAGTTCTCAAGTTTAATAACCAAATGTGAAGATGCCTATTTCATAGCCATTGTACCGAATAGCGATGAAATAAAGGAAGGAATCAAGGATTTCGACGTTCGCATTGTTACATGGGAAAGTATTTTGGAAAAGGATGAACTAAAGAAGTACTTATCTGAAACTGTAAAATTCAATCAGACAGACAGAAAAAGTCAAATCCTAAATAGTCCTTGGGATAATAATAAAAGTCAATAAAGCTTTCGAAAAATAGAAATCTTTCTAAAATCCCACCTTCTTTCTGCGGCGTTTTTGCACATTAACCTGCAAAACACCGCTTTTTCTGACTTTTCATTCGTATATATATAGTAGGGGCATATAACCAAATAACGAACTTTAAATAATTATAGAGATTATGAGCGACGATAAAAAGACCCGAAGACGGAGCAAAATTTTTTCGAACTACGATGAACAACAAGAAGTGTCAAACCCTTTCAAAAGGGGTTTGGGAATGAAGATTACAATTCATCGTGGCACTAACCAAATCGGCGGTTGTGTCACAGAATACGAACATAATGGATGGCATCTGTTTGTTGATTACGGCGAAGAGTTACCTGATGGCCCTACGACAGGAGATTTACAAGTCGAAGGATTAACTTATGGCGATTTGTCAAAGAGTGCTTTGCTAATCACCCATTATCATGGCGACCATATCGGTAGTATAACAAAGCTACCCGAGTCTCTTCCCATATACATGGGCGAAGTTGCACGTGAGATACAATTAGTGCTGTCTAACCACCTGAAGACCGTAATGCCTGCTCACCAAGAAATGGTTAATCTCCTGCAAAAAGTGCAAACCTTTAAGGCTGGACAGGATTTCAAGTTTGGTCCTTTCAGCATCATGCCTGTAACTGTGGATCATTCTGCCTTTGACGCATACGCATTCAGAATCGAAGCCGATGGTGTGTCAGCCTATCATACTGGTGATTTCCGCTTGCATGGATTCAGAAGCAGCAAGTTCTTTAAGATGTTGGAGCAGTATGTTGGCAAGGTTGACTATGTGGTTTGTGAAGCAACTAATATTCTCCGTCCCAACGCAACCAGCAAGAAAGAATCAGAACTGCAACGTGAATTGGAGTCTCTGTTTAAGGAGAAGAAATCCACCGTGGTCTATCTGTCATCTACCAATATTGACAGACTGTTTTCACTGTATCATGCAGCCTTAAAGGCTGGGCGACCTTTCTATGTTGACAAGTATCAGAAAGACATTATGGATGTTGTTGTCAACAGCAAATCTATGTGGACTAAATCCTCATTGTATCAATATGGGAAATATGAGCCAGAAACACTAATGTATCATCAGTTTGATAAAAACCGTTTCTTTGTTTCTGATAGTTTCAAAGAGTTTCTTGATAAGAAAGGTTATGTGATTATTGCTCGGAGTAGTGAACGTTTTGACGATCTTCTGGAACAAATCCCAGGAGAAAAGCAGAAAGTGCTGTCCATGTGGAATGGCTACGTCAAAGAGGGAACCGAAGCCTATAAAGAGAATTTAGCAAACTCATTGGAAGGCGAATATGATTATATGCATACCAGTGGCCATATTGACATGAAAGATTTGCGCGAGTTTTTC
>CAJONZ010000018.1 GCA_905236065.1 uncultured Bacteroidaceae bacterium
AAGTCAGGCTCTCGGTGTTCCTGTACAGTTTGCTGACGACTGCCAGAAGGCTGACGCTCAGGCTGCTGCTCTGAAACCAGGTGAGGTGCTGCTGCTCGAAAACCTCCGCTACTATCCCGAAGAGGAAGGTAAGCCAGTAGGCGTTGAGAAGGGTACTCCAGAGTATGACGAGGCTAAGAAGGCCATGAAGTCCAGCCAGAAGGAGTTTGCCAAGAAGCTCGCTTCCTACGCAGACTGCTGGGTAATGGATGCCTTCGGTACGGCTCACCGCAAGCACGGTTCTACGGCTGTCATCGCCGACTACTTCGACAAGGATAACCGTATGCTCGGTCTGCTGATGGAGAAGGAAGTACAGGCCGTTGACAATGTGCTCAGCAACATCAAGCGCCCGTTCGTGGCCATCATGGGTGGTTCTAAGGTAAGCTCCAAGATCGGTATCATCGAGAACCTCCTCGGCAAGGTGGATAAGCTCATCCTCTGCGGTGGTATGACTTACACCTTCATGAAGGCTCACGGTGGCGAAATCGGTAACTCTATCGTTGAGCTCGACAAGCTGGACGTTGCTCTCGGCGTTGAGGAGATGGCCAAGAAGAACGGTGTTGAACTCGTTCTCGCTGAAGACTCTGTATGCTGCACAGGCTACGACTTCTCTACATTCTCTGTGAAGCCAGGTGCTCAGATCAAGGTATTCCCATCCAACAATATCGAAGCTGGTTGGGACGGTCTGGATGTAGGTCCAAAGAGCCAGGAGAAGTTCATGAAGGCTATCGAAGGTGCAAAGACCATTCTGTGGAACGGTCCTGCAGGCTGCTTCGAGTGTGAGGACTTCACAGCTGGTTCACGTGCCATCGGTGAGGCTGTAGCCAAGGCTACCAGCGAGGGTGCATTCTCACTGATTGGCGGTGGTGACTCTGTGGCTTGCGTCAACAAGTTCGGTCTGGCCGACAAGGTTTCCTACATCTCTACCGGTGGTGGTGCATTGCTTGAGGCTATCGAAGGTAAGGTGCTTCCAGGCGTAGCAGCTGTTAAAGGTGAATAATTGTACAATCTGACTGTTTGCAGACCCTCTCCGCCTTCTTTTCCCCGATCAGGGGGAGACACACAAAGGACAGAGAGGGTCTGTTTCTTTTTATCGTTTTTAACTTTTCATTCGATGAGGAAGTACGTCTCCCTTGTTCTTTTCTTCGGGCTTTGCGTTTTGTTTGCGGCTTGCCATGCTGAGAAATCGAAAACAAAGAAGCGTGAGGTTCGCGATTCGTTGACCATCCGGCTGGCCGTCCTGCCTGTCATCGACTGCCTGCCCTATTACTATGCCAAAGAGGAGGGCCTCTTCGATTCGCTGGGTGTGAAAGTGATGCTGAAGACCTACAAGGCGGCAATGGATGCCGACACAGCTTTCTGCGGGGTGTCGGCAGACATGATTGCGACCGACCTGGTCAAAGCCTGCATCTGGCAGTCGCGGGGCGACAGCGTGGAGGTGGTGATGACGGGACAGCTCGACCTGTACCTGATGACAGCCTACAGCGCTCGCATCCGGCAGATTACGAGCCTGAAGGAGAAAATCATCGGCATTACGCGCAATTCGTCAGTCGATATGGTGACGGACGAGCTATTGAGCCGGGCAAAATTCCTTTCGACCGATTTGAACAAGCCGCAAATCAACAACCTGAAGTTACGCTGCTATATGGTGGACCAGAACCAGTACGACGGGGCCATCTTACCAGAGCCTTACGCCTCGGAGTGTGAGGCACGGGGCGCACGGCGTATTTTCGGTTCACAGGAGACAGGGCTGAACCTGAGTGCCCTGGTCGTGAAGGACAGTGTAGCCAACCGACACAAGGAGGACCTTGTGAAACTGAAGGCGGCCTACAACCTTGCGGTGGAACAACTGAACGGGTTGTTGGAGGCACGGGAGGCAGCCCTGATAGATTCCACTTCTTCGGGCAAGGAGGCAGCGGCATTGTCGCTGATGCGCTACCTGCCCGACAACCATTCCATTGACATTCCCGACTCGCTGGTGAAATACCCGGCGTTCAAGCCATGGACGGAACCGACAGACTCGACGTTGACGAGGGTGAGAAAATGGTGTGAGGAAAGAGGATTAGTGAAGGGCGAAAAGAAAAATAAAAAATGAAAAATGAACAACATTCTTTCTGATTTTATCGTAAAACTCAGCCGCAGGATTCAGGCGCTGGAGAACTGGGAAATGAGCGAGGCCCTCGAACAGATTCGCTCCACCTATTTCTATATGCTGAGTTTCCTGATAAAGGGGGTAAACGATCCCAATGCAGAGGAGTTGCAGCAACAGCTGTGGCAGAAAGCCAAATCTTTGCAACTGCGCGTGGAGCGATACACCCGATTGAAAGACTATCCCAACAATCGCTATAGCCGTGCCGTGAAGGCATTGCGTTCGGACAGCGAACTGGGCAACCTGCTGATGCGTTTCGAGGCGGCTGACACCGTGGAGGAGAACGAGGAGTGCATGGTCAAGCTCTTCTACCGGGTCTGGACCAGCGACCAATGGCAGAATGCGGATTATGAGCAGGCTTCGCAACTGCTTTTCTCCGAGGTGCTCAGTCCGAAGGCCAAGGCCGTACTGGTTTCGGCCATCATCCTGGCCTTGCTCGAATATTTCGACGAGAAGAAGCTGATGTTGCTGCTCGATGCCTACCTGATGGACAACGACGAGAGTGCGCAGCGAGCGTTGGTCGGCATCGTGCTCTCGCTCCGGAAGGACTACGAACTGTTGGAGTACTACCCGGAGGTGGCCAAACGGCTGGAGATTCTTTCGGACGATGAAATCTTCGCCCAGCATATCTACACCATCCTGATGCAGCTGCAAATGAGCACACAGACCGATCAGGTTTCCAGCAAAATCAGGGAGGACATCATGCCGTCGATTGTGAAGGGCAGTTCCCTGACCAAGCGAAAGATGGGGATGCTCGAAATCAATGACAGGATGTCGGAAAACGGTGAGAACCCAGAGTGGCTGCACCCCGACGAGCTGGCCGACAGCAAGGCCGAGGAGAAAATCCGTGAAATGACCGAAATGCAGTTGGAGGGCGAGGATGTCTATATGGCCACGTTCTCCATGCTGAAGGGGTACAAGTTTTTCAACGAACTGCCCCACTGGTTCTATCCTTTCACCACGGACGACCCCTCCCTGCAAAGCATACAGACGAACTTCGAGGGGCGTGGCGGTCGTTTCATGAAAGCCCTGCTGGGCAATTCCCCGTTCTGCAACAGCGACAAATACTCACTCTGCTTCCTCACCACGACGTTGGGGCAGCAAAGCTTCAACGCCATTGCCAGTCAGATGGAGGCCCAACTCGCCGACATGGACGAAGACGAGAAGGAGGCCTTGCTCAACAAGGCCATCAACAGCAAGAAACGGACAAAGGACTACAGCCGTGAGTTCATCTTCGACCTCTACCGTTTCTACTACGTCTATGCCTTCCGCTCCGAGTTCTACAATCCCTTCCAAGACGCAAAGAAAGACGTGTTCAGTCCGTTCAACATCCGTCCACTCAACGCCCTGACGGATAACCTGCCCCTGTTGCTGGAGCACGCCGACTTCCTGATGCGAAAAGGCTACTATGACGATGCCTTGCGAGCCTTCGACCACTACGAGTCTGAAGGGCAACACACGGCGGAACTGTTCCAGAAAATCGGCTTCTGCTATCAGAAAGGTGATTACTGGAAGATGGCCAAGGAAAACTATGTACGCGCCGACAGCATCAAGCCCGATTCAAAATGGACGTTGGCCCACCTGGCACGTGTTTCCACGAAATTGGCCGACTATCAGACCGCCTGCGACTGCTACGAACAGATATGCGACATGGAGCCGGAGAATCCCACCTACCTCTACCGCCTGGCCGACAGCTACCTGTCCCTCCACCGCCCGTCCGAAGCCATCGAGACGCTGTACAAGGCCAACTACCTGCAAGCCGATTCCGCGAAAATCCGCAGGCTCCTCGCCCAGGCGCTTATCATCAACGTGGAATACGAAAAAGCCCTCACCTACCTCGATGACCCCCTGACCAAAGGGCTCACCTACATCCTCCTGAACAATCCCACAGAGGCATACACCCACCTCCGAAAGGCATACGAATCGGCCAAAGCCCCCGACCTCTTCTTTCAGGCATTCTACATCGAGGCGCAATTCTTCTACCGAAACACCGACCTCACCCCACAACTGGCAGGACTCTACTACGACGCCGTTGTCTTCAACGTAATGAACTGACTCATTCTTCATTGAACCCCGAACGTGCAATCATCCTCGCTCCACATAGAAAAACTTCGCCAACTCCTCACGCTGGAATATGAATCCGAGAAGGAGGAATTTCGCATTCAGACAGAGAAGATGGGCATCCGGCGGAAAATGCGTCGTGGCATCTGTTGGTACCCCGTCAGTGTAGGCAGAAGCTATTACAATTCACTCAACCAACTGGTTGTGGAAATCAGCAAAAACTACGAGGAAGATGCCGACATCGACACCTTGTTTGAATACGGAAAACCCGTTCAGTTTTTCATTCCCCCTCACCCTACAGAGGGAAAGGCTATGAGTCGGCAAACTCCGTTCAAAAATAAGGAATCCGTGGAGAAGGGCTACTATTTTCCCTTCGCCTCCACCATCAGTTTTGTCGATGGTGACAGGATGGTCGTCACCCTACCCTCCACCCAGGCACTCATCGACTTGCAAAACACAGAAGGATTAGGTGTTCAGCTCTATTTCGACGAGACAAGCTACAAGACCATGTTCCATGCGTTGGACGATGTCATGAAGGCACAGAAAAACCGCCTGGCTGAACTCAGGGACATTTTTGCAGGACAGCAAGCCGCTCAAAAACACACGTTGCAGCCCATGGCTTTTCCCTGGCTCAACGACACCCAGCAGCGTGCAGTCAACGAGGTACTTTGCGCCAAAGACGTGGAAGTGGTTCACGGCCCGCCAGGGACAGGAAAAACCACCACCCTTGTCGAAGCCATCTACGAAACGCTGCGAAGAGAAACACAGGTGTTGGTGTGTGCACAAAGCAACATGGCTGTCGATTGGATTAGCGAACGGCTGACAGACCACGGTGTGCCAGTGCTGCGCATTGGCAACCCGACCCGCGTGAACGACAAAATGCTGTCATTCACCTACGAACGAAAATTCGAATCCCATCCAGAATACCCCGAACTATGGGCTATTCGCAAGACCATCCGCCAAATTCGGGAAAGCCGAAAGCGGGGTGAAAGCATCCATCAGAAGATAGCCCGTCTGCGGGAACGTGCCGCAGAAATAGAAATGCACATCACCACCAGCCTCTTCAACGAGGCACGGGTTGTGGCTTGTACCCTTGTAGGCAGTGCCAACAAAATCCTTGTTGGCCAGCGCTACTCCACGCTTTTCATCGACGAAGCCGCCCAAGCCCTCGAACCAGCCTGCTGGATAGCCATTCGACGTGCTTCCCGTGTGGTACTGGCAGGAGACCATCAGCAACTTCCCCCCACCATTAAATGCTATGAGGCTTTGAAGCAGGGACTTGGTAAAACATTGATGGAACGCATTGTCGAGAATCAGCCCCAATCCGTCTGCCTGCTACAAGTGCAGTACCGCATGAACGATGCCATCATGCAATTCTCGTCCGACTGGTTCTACGACGGGAAACTGAAAAGCCATCCCAGCGTCCAACATCGTGGCATCCTCGACTACGATACCCCCATCACCTGGATTGACAATGACTTCAAGGAAGAATTCGTGGGAGAAAATCACGGACGCATCAACAAAGAAGAGGCTGAACAACTCCTCACCACCTTGAAACAATATATTCTTAAAATTGGGATGCACCGCTTCATGGAAGAACGGCTTGACATCGGAATCATCAGTCCCTATCGTGTTCAAACACAATACATCCGCCAACTTATCAAGGCCGACGAGTTTCTGAAACCGCTGCGCAAAGCCATCACCATCGACACCGTCGATGGTTTTCAAGGGCAGGAGCGGGATATCATCATCATTTCCCTTGTCCGAGGCAACGAACAAGGCCAAATCGGATTCTTAGGCGACCTCCGCCGTATGAATGTCGCCATGACCCGAGCCCGCATGAAACTCATCATCCTTGGCAACAGCACCACCCTCTCCCACTCCGCCTTCTACAAGAAACTCCACGAACACATTCTGTCACAGGAGAACGTACATTTTGAGTTTTAGACCCTATTATTTTCTCAAGTCCGTCAATGGTGGAAATTGTTGAGGGGGATGTGAGGTTAAGTTCGTTCGTTCGGGCGAACTTTTTTATAGGAAATAGGCGAATTTCACCCATTGGGTGAGCTGGGCGAGGAGGAAGAGGTGGATGAAGAAGGGGGCGAACTTCACGATGAAGTGGGAATGGGCTTGCGAGAAGTCGGAAAGGGTGAGCATCTTGCCGGAGGTGAATCCATAGACGCAGGAGAGGGCTTCGACGGTGAGGAAAAGGAGGCCAGGCAGGCTGTCGGTGAGGGGTGAGTGGTCGATGCCTCCGAAGAAGTTCAGGAGGACGTAGGGCGGGAGAAAGGTCAGGGCACCCACGAGTGCGAGGATGAGGAGGAGGACTGAGAGGGTGAAGAGGAGGGCCCGCCGCTGCTTCAGAGTGGGACGGGACGTAAGGCATTGCAACAGGCCGGAATGGCTGAGGACGGAGAGGGCGATGAGCAGGAGGATACCCTCTGCCAGGGGCAGCCGCTGGAAGTTGCTGATGATGCTGGTGAAAATCCACCGAAGGCCGTTGGCACAAAGCAGGTTGCGTGCATGGTCGGTGTAGATGCTGGTGACCCACGAGCTGATGGCCAGGAGGGGAAAGGCTGGCAGTTCGAGGTAAAACAGGCGTGTCGATTTGAATTTCATTCGTCGGGCGTGAGGTTGTCGAGGTTGATGATGCCGAGTTGGAGCGCCTTGGTGACGAGGCGTGTGGCGTTGATGCCGGTCTGGCCTTCGCCGAAGAGACGGGAGACGAGGTCAACCTGGCGCTTTTCAAGGGATTTGACGCCGAAGGGCATGGTGCGCAGGTTGGCTATCATGTCTTTGGTATAGCCGAGGGCGAGGTGACGGAGGAGGCGCTCGTCGTATTCGTCGATGTCGTAGTCGAGGCGGGCTTCGGAACGGTTGCTCTCGGTGAGTACGGACTGGCGGAAGCGTTGGACGATTTTTTCGAGGATGGGACGGTTGAAGACGTATTTCTTGCCTTCCATGACGTCATAGACGAGGTCGGGGGTGAGGAGTTCACCGCTTTTCAGGACGATGCCGTCGGCTCCAGCATCGAGTGCATCGACCCAGAGGCGTTCGTTGAGGATTTCGCCCGTGAAGATGAGCACGTGTACCTTTGGGTAGCGGCGGCGGAGTTGCTTGCAGATATCGACGCCGACGGTGGTGCTGCCGCCCAGTCCGAGGTCGAGCAGGACGAGGTCGGGGGTGTTGCTGTTCATGAGTGGCCAGAGTTCGGTCTCGGTCATGGCCGTGCCAACGACTTCGGCCAAGGGAATGTCTGACTTGAATATTTGCTCGGTTCCTTTCAGTTCAAGCTTTACGTCTTCGACGATGATTACTTTAAAGTTTTGCATGTGAATGAAGAATTAAGAATGAAGAATAGCCCCTTCCTAACCTCCCCCCTATAGGGGAGGAACGCCTGCCGGATGGTATCCCCTCCCCTATAGGGGGGAGGTCGGGAAGGGGCTGAATTAAGTTTTTCTTGGGAGTGTGAATATGAGGGTGTTGCCGCCTTGGGCATAGATGCGACAGCCACGGTGGCCGCAGTGTTCGTCGTGCTCGCGGATGATTTGACGGCAGAGGATGTATTCGGCTCCTTGCAGGCGGTCGGTGGCGGGGTCGTATTGTGGGGTGTCGGCGTAGAAGAGGGTGGCCATTTGTTCTGCAGACCAATGGCGGCGGGTGTCGGTGAACGAAAACGTACAGAATTCTGTTGACGTTTCTACGTCCAGGTGGAGTTCTCCGGGTTCCTTCACGTCGAAAGCAGTGGAAATGAGGGTGTCAAGCATGTATTGCAGCATGACGAGGTCGCCTTGGAGGGTGAGAGGTGAGGGGGAAGAGGTGAAAGGTGAGAGGTGAAGGGTGAGACCGTCGAATTTATGATGTTGGTAGAAGGCGGACCGTGCGTCGGCGTAGGCAAGGAGGTCAGCAACGGGGATGGGACGGCGCTTGAAGGCAGAGGTCTCCAGTTGTTTCATGGCACAGGCGCTGAGCAGGGTGAACACCTCTTTATAATAATGGATGAGGTCGTAGATGTCGGCATCGGATTGCTGACGCCGGAGCAGATCCTTGATGCGGTTGGGATAGTACATGGTTTCGTGCTTGATGGTGGAGAGGCAGTTGTCGAGAATCATGTTTTGCACGTGGATGCGGTTGCGCTCGGCTTCGGCCCGCCGGAGTTCGTCCTGCTTGAGTTCGAGTTCATGCTGCAACTGCTCTATCTTGGTGCTGGTGGAATAGACACAGACGGCTACGCACTGGGCGACCCAGCGGAGCATTTGCTCCTCGCGGCTGGTCAGTTGCTTGGCGTGTGTCAGGATGCCCAAGACGCCGATGGGGTTGACCTGGCCCTCTACTTCCACTTGAAGGGGAAGGGTGACGATGTTGAGGCGGGGGTCGGTGATGGGCGTGGCGTTGTGGTAGGTAAGTGTCATGAAGTGGCGCAGGGTCTCAACCCCGGTCGGTATGGCCGTGTGTTTTCGTGACAGGTGGCTGAACACCAGTTGTTTTTGCTCCATGTTATAGACAGCCAGGGAGACGTCGTCAGCAGTGATGATGTCGTTGATGCCGTTGTAGAGGGTCGTGAGCATCCTGTCCTCCGGCGTGTTGAAAAGGGCATCGCTCAGGGCTGCGACTTGCCGAAGGTTGAAGAGGGGCAGGAGGTAGCGGTGGTAGTAGAACATGAAGAGCAGGGGCAGGAAGAGCACCAGCAGGAGGACGGAGAGGTTGACAACGAGACCTTTGTTGGCGTTGGTTCGTTTCAGCTGTTCGATGCGTGTGGCAAGCGAATCGTCGCGTGAAAGCAGCTGGTACATGCGGGTGAAGGCATCGCTGTTGTACTTGTAGAGGTGTTTCTTGTTGAGTGCCAAGGCGGCAATGGCCAGTTCGTTCCGTACATCGACGATGATGCTGTAGTCCATGTCGAAGTGGTCGTTCCACCATCGTATTTCCGAGATGTTCCGTGGCTCGCCCTCGACTTGCAAGAGGGGCGATGTGCGCCCGGTTTTCAAGGTGTAATAGGTGTTCAGGGTCGTCATCACAGAGTCGCCCCACTCCACTGCCCGGAGGTACTCAGCCTGTGTGTTGCAGAAGAATACGCTGTCGGCAAACATCCGTGCCCTTTGCAAATAAACGCTGCCCTGCCCCTTTTCTTCCTTTGCGAGGGAGGGGCTGGTGGTTGGAGACGGTTGCTCCGGCTGAGGTGTGGAGAAGGAGCAAGTAGCTGAGAGCATGAGGAGGAGGCAGGCCGTCAGTTTTTTGCCCCCTAAAGGCAGGCGGAAGAAGAAACGGCTTCCGGCGTTGAGCTGGCTTTCCACACCAAAAAGGCAGACGCTGAAAAGTTTGTTGGTTTTCTTGTATTTCTCGATGATGCCTCGGCAATTCATCAGGCCGAATCCGTGTCCCTTCTGTGCGGTGATGACGGCTCGTGTATCGTCTTCCGTCATGCCGTAACCGGTATCCTGAACGGAGATTTCCACGTAGTCAGCGGTCTCTTCGGCATACACCTTGATACTACCCCCAGCAGGAGTAAATTTGCGAGCGTTATCCATCAGGGTGTTTATCATGAAAAGCGTCAAAGCCTTGTCTGCTTTCACCACGGAATCAGAATCTTGCACAGATAGACTGAGACCTTTGCTTTCATAGACGTTCTTGGCTTTGGCAACGACGTTCAGGAGGTCACTGAGTTTGAAACTTTCGATGTTCAACGAAACATTTCCTTGCTTGATTTTCACCCAATGGCCCAGCACCTCGTTGAAGGAGTTGATTTTGTCGATGAGTTCCATGAGGTATTCCCTGCGCTGACGGTCTGTCTCAGCATCCACCTGACTGCCTGCCTTTTTCTGCTCCATCAGTTTATCGACCTCATGGATGGCCCTGTCGAGGAAGGGCAGGATGCCGTTGGCTATAGACACGCTGGTCACCTTATCGACATATCCACGTTTGTTTTCCTCAATCTTCATCTCGGCAGCCTTCCGCTCGTCGTCGGTGTATTCCATGTCGTCCTCTATCTGGCTGATAGCACTACCATTCTTCTCCATCCAGCGTGCCATCAGATTGCCAAGGTGCAGCTCGATGTCGGAACGCAGTTTCTCCTCCTTCTCCCGACTTTTTCGCTTCTGTTTCCGATAGGTATGCAGGGCAAAGCTGACTATCAGGGCGGCAAAAATGGCTATCAGGATGAGCAGCATGTCGAAGAAGCGCTCATGCCGTTCCAGTTCGTCCAATTGCTGTTCCATCTGCATATCCTGACGGGTGGCGTCGAGAATGTCAAAATAAATGTTGTGGTTGTAGTCGGACTCAGCCTTCAAACCCATTGCGCCGTAGGTGATGCTCAACTGATCGCGTATGGAGGCCATCCACTCCGGCACACAGCGGCAGTCGGGATTCCGAATCCATTCCATCTCCTTCGACAGGGAGTCAACCGTGGATTCGTAGATGGAGAGTGTGTCGGCAATGCCGCCAAAGCTATATTTCCGGTGGTGCTCATTGACATAGTAGAGGGCAACCGCCAATGTGTCCAAAGCCTGCTCATACAATCCTGAGTCGGTCAGTTCCTCGGCCTTCCACTTTTTCTGCATGGACTGGAAATAGAGCGAATGGCCACCGATGTACTGGGCAAAGAAATCCTCCTTGCTGGTCGTTTGCTTGCGGGAGGTTCCCAATATTTCCCGTGCCTTGTCGAAATCCCGCAGGTTGTAATAATAGACGGCAGAAACGAGTTTGAACTCACTTTGGGCGACTTCCCATATTGAGTCGTTCCGAGGATCCATGTGCTTTTGTGCTGTGCGCAGTTCTGCCATGAGCTTCAGGGCGTCGGAGCGGTAATCGTAAAACTCCTTGTTCTTCGACTCAATTTGGCATAGTTTCATCATCCCTTCGTCGGCCAACAGCCGCCACAGCTTGTTCCTTGTTTCCTTTATGACTGTTAAGTAGAGCATTTCCGCACGGTTGTAGTCCATGTTTTGGAGTATTTCCACCTGGGCGCTGTCAAGCATTGCCTCATGCCGTGCGTTGGTTTGTTCCGGGGTACATGCCACGAAAAAAAACAACGATAGCATCCATGAGAGAAGAACGGGGAAATGTCTCATTGTAATCATATTGCATAAAATTCGATGCAAAGATAGGGAATATTAGGTTAAAAGTTGAAAGTTAAAGGTTAAAAATTGAAAGTGTAAAAGGGAAGCCAAAAAAATTGGGAAATGGTAAGGGGAAATGGCAAATATTTCTTACCTTTGCATCCGTTTTATGGAATTCAAGACATTACATAACCCAGACGAAGGTACAACTGCCCAATTTTCAACGTTTAAACCAGCCGACGGCTTGGCAGAGCATCATGCTATTCTGCAAGTCGAACCACGGGGTGATGTTTTCCTTTGCCAGTTGGAACGCTTGCAAAATGCAGAGAAAAGCCTGATGGCTCAACCTGAGCTGAAGGGTGCAAAGCTTGTTTTCAAGCGTTATTTTTTGTCTGATGCCACAAACCAACAAGCCCTGATAGAACAGGCAATTTCCCCAGGTCATTGTACCATTTCCTTCATTCAACAGCCACCACTCAACGGTTCAAAGGTTGCCCTTTGGATATACTTCGTGGGAGCGGAGGCAGAAGTGAGCAACGAAGCAGACCCGTTAGGCTCGACCCTTGTACGACACAATGGGTATGAGCATATCTGGACGATGGGACAAATGAGCAACGAAGGCAATTCATACCAGCAAACCGAGACACTGCTGCTCCGCTATGAGGAACAACTGAGGCTGCACAAGGCTACGTTGGCTGAAAACTGCATACGTACCTGGTTCTTTGTCCGCGACGTTGATACGCAGTACAAAGGTCTGGTCGTGGCCCGTCGTGAAAACTTTACGCTGCAAGGACTGACTCCCGAAACCCACTACATTGCTTCAACAGGCATTGGTGGCAATCCGTCCGATCCCAAGGCCATCATTCAGTTGGGGTGCTATGCCATGCTCGGATTCGCCCCGCAACAGCAACGCTATCTTTATGCGCTGACTCATCTGAACAAGACTTACGAATATGGCGTAACTTTTGAACGCGGCACGTTGATGGAATACGGCGACCGTGGTCACATCTTCATTTCCGGTACGGCTTCCATCAACAACAAAGGCGAGGTGATGTATGTTGGGGACATTGAGCAACAAACTTACCGCATGTGGGAAAACGTCGAACATTTGCTGGCAGAAGGTGGTATGACCTATAACGATGTCATGCAGATTATTGTCTATCTGAGAGACACAGCCGACTACCAATTGGTCAGCCGCCTGTTCCGCGAACGTTTCCCTAACATACCGTATGTCATCACGTTGGCTCCCGTTTGCCGTCCCACCTGGCTCATCGAAATGGAATGCATCGCCGTGGATGCCCGCCAGACGGCATATCCCAACTTCTAAGGATGTTCCCCACTAATCCCTCTTTCTGTTTTTTTTAATTTCACTCATTTTGAGTATTGCACAATCTACGGAAAGGCCGTAACTTTGCAGCGTGAAATTTGAAAGAACTTTACTCTTTACTCATAATAATAGGAAAATGTGCCGTGAGGCACTGCGTCTTAGTCGGCCACAAGTGGCCGGTAAGCATCTTTAGAATTACGTAAACCATAAAAATGTTAGAGAGACTAAAAAACCGCTTCAACCTTTCGTGATGAAAGATTCAAGCGGTTTCTCTTGTTTATATTATGACTTCTTACTTTTTCTGATAGAAGTCGGCATACCATTCCGCAAAGTTGCGCAAACCGGTTCGCAGCGATGTCGAAGGCTTGAAGCCATAGTCACGCTCCAAGGCGGAGGTGTCAGCGTAAGTGACGGGCACATCTCCGGGCTGCATGGGTACCAGTTCCTTGTGTGATTCAAAGTCGTAGTCTGCTGGCAGCACACCTGCCCGCAATAGTTCTTGTTGTAAAATATCGACAAACGTCAACAAGTTCTCAGGCTGGTTGTTACCGATGTTATAGACGGCATACGGCGGCAATGGAAGACCGTCTTCACCACATTTTTTCTCGGGTGCTCCCTGCATAATCCGCACAACGCCCTCCACAATGTCATCCACATAGGTGAAGTCACGCATACAGTTTCCGAAATTGAAAATCTTGATGGTCTCGCCCTTCACCAGTTTATTGGTGAAACCAAAGTAAGCCATGTCGGGACGTCCAGCTGGGCCATAGACGGTGAAGAAACGCAAGCCTGTGCTGGGAATGTTGTAGAGCTTGCTGTAGGCATGAGCCAGAAGCTCATTGCTCTTCTTCGTAGCGGCATAGAGCGAAACGGGATTATCCACTTTGTCGTCTGTTGAGTACGGCACCTTCTTGTTTGAACCATAGACACTTGACGAACTGGCATAGACCAGATGTTCAACGCCCGTCTTTCCGTCGTCGTAAGAGTGGCGACATGCCTCCAGAATGTTGTAGAAACCTATCAGGTTACTCTGGATGTATGCCTCTGGATTGGTGATGGAGTATCTTACTCCAGCTTGTGCTGCCAAGTTTACCACTACGGCAGGAGCGTATTTTGCAAACAGTTCGTCAATGGTCGCCTTGTCCGCAATGTCACCTTTGATAAACACAAATTCCTTGTGCTGTTCAAGTTCCGCCAAACGCATTTCCTTCAGTCGTACATCGTAATAGTCGTTCATGTTGTCGATGCCGACAATCGTCGAACCCTCCGTGTCCTTCAGCAAGCGCTTCACCAGGTTGGAACCGATGAAACCAGCCGCTCCAGTCACAAGAATCGTCTTTCCGTTTAATTCAATTTTCTGCATATTCTTTTCTTTCGTTATAAATCGTCCTTATATAATATAATAATGTGTAAAAGGCCATTATCCAAAACGCTTCTGTGCCTCATAATACGTGTCGAGCGAGCCGATGTCAAAACGTCCAGCAGACATGGGCCAAGCGTGAACCGTCGTATGCTCCACCATGTAATGCGCCAAGTTACCTGGTGCATCTTTTCCACAACCGTTCTCCACCGAATGACGCACCAAGTCGAGGTCTTTCTTCAGGTAAATATAGAATGGCGGAACAGCCCAGTGTGACTTTGGCACAGCTGGCTTCTCCTCCATGTTCAGCACCTTCATCTGCTCATCCACCACGATAACGCCCGTGCGTTGCAGCTTCTCTATTTCGGGCTGCTCATGGCACATGATGCATGAGGTATCCTTCGCTTTGGCAAAATCCACAAACTCTTGGAAAGAGAAAAACAGGATGTTATCCGCAGCCACCACCAGCATGTCGTCATCCACCGACAACTTCTTCATGGCAAAAAGCAAATCGCAAACCGCACCCAGGCGCGTTTCGTTGGTCTCCGTGCCATCATCCACAATGGTGATGGGTTTCGTGTAATGGGTCTGCGCCTTCCACGCCTCAAAGTGATGGGCAAACTTATGGTTCGTAATCACGATGTGCTCATCAATCTCCGGAATGCGGTCTATGTCATCCAGCATCCTGCCCAGAATGCTGCTCTGCCCTATCTGGAGCAAGGGCTTCGGAAAATTCTTTGTCAGCTCTCCCAACCGCGTGGCATAGCCGGCGGCTATTACGATATTTTTCATACTTTATTCTTTATTCAGCCCCCTCCTAACCTCCCCCCTATAGGGGAGGGACGCCATCCGGCAGGCCATTCTTCATTCTTAATTCTTCATTTTTAATTCTTCATTCCACAAACCGCGCTCCGTCGTCCGGCTTCACAAAGAAACACTTGAACGTGTTCTCATACTCCGGGAACTGTGCCAGATACTGCTCCGTCAGTTCCTTCTCTATCTGCTCCTTGTAGGCCGGGTCAACAATCGCAATGCAAGCGCCCTTGAAGCCCGCTCCACTGAAACGGCCACCCCACACACCAGGCAGTTTGCGCATGATTTCGTAAATGGCCACCAACTCCGGACTTCCGCACTCATAGTTGTGGATGCTCGACTCACAGCTTTCGAAACTCAGCCTTCCAAATAGTTTCAGGTTGCCCGTTTCCCAGGCTGTCACTCCCTGACGCACACGGCGATACTCGGTGTAAAAATGTTCTGCCCTGCGGGCAAAGCGGGCTGGCATCGCAATCTTCGTCTTGTCGAACGTCGCTTTCGGAATGTCTCTCAGGAACGTCTTGTCGAACGTCTTCAGGGGCTGGTCCGTATAGGCCAGCATATTCCACGCCGCCGTCTTGCACTCATACACGCGCAGGTTATAGTCACTGTTCACCAGACTGCGTGTCAGACCCGAGAAGAAAATGCCTAACTCAAACTCCGGCATCTCTGGATTCTTCTTGATGATACGGTACTCATTGCTGTCACAGTCCAAGAACAACAGGCCGTCCTTCTTGCCCAACGCGATACAAGCCTGGTCCAGCAAACCATTGTTCAGGCCAATGTACTCACGCTCTGCCTCCGAGGCAATCTGCACTACTTCAAAAGGTTTCAGCACAATGCCGTTCGCCTTGGCAAAAGCCATCACGTAGGCAATCAGCACAGCCGCACTGGACGACAATCCGCCCACGGGCAGACTGCCTTGTATCACACCGTCGATGCCATAGGTCAGTTCAAAGCGCTTCTTGAGCGCATACTTCGCACCACGTGCATAGTCGCCCCAATGCTTCTCCTTTACCTGCGAAGGCGTATTGACATGAAACTTCACGTCACCCTCAAACGTCTTTGAAGTCAGGGTAACAAGACTGTCACCACGTACATTAAACCATAAATCCACACCCTTGTCAATGGCAAAGCCTGTCACCAATCCATGCTGATGATCCACATGCGCACCCAACGGACACACACGGTAAGGCGAAAAAATGTGATACTGATATTCGTTCATTGTCTCTTCCATAAAATAATCGTATAGAACTAATTGCTGCAAAATTAGGAAAAAAACATCAGACAACAAAGTTATTATCCAAAAACTTTTCCTACTCCCCCATTCTGCCTCTTCCCTGAAAGCGAAGACTTGCGTCTATTCAAACACCAGACTTTCAAGGATGCAGAGCGACTTCTCTTCATTGCCTTGCTGGGCGAAGAACTTCAGGAAAATGGCATGTTTTCCTGCCAACTCCGTAGCGTTGTCAATGGGCGTGGCCATTTCGGTGGGCGTCTGCGGCATGTCGGCCTTCAAGTCGATGGTGCCAATTTTCTTTCCACCTTGCGAGGCCCAAGGACGGTCTGCCCACACTTCAATGGTGCCGTCGATGCCTTCGGGAATGAGGTTCATACTCAATTGCAAACCATTCGCCAAGCGGTCGGCCTCGAAAAGGAAATACTTGTAACCCACAATCGAACCGCTGGTATTGTGTACTACCTGATTGCTGTTGTTTCGCAGGTCGTAAGGAGCATCGAAGCGATCGTCGGTTCCGTAGCCGGAAGCCACATACGAACCGAAGAACCGATTGTTGGGCCATTCGTGAACGGCAGGTTTCGGCCCCGTCGTCCAGCAGGCAATACCAGCTGAGTGGCGCTCAAAGGGATTGAGACCTTGCAGCGCAAAGCCGCAGGAGTTGTATTCACCCTCGCTTATCTCCACCTTGCCACCTTCTCCCTCTTCAACTTTCACTTCGATGGGAGCCACCATGGCCTGACGAGCATATTCGTCGGTGCCGGTGTGACGGTGATAGAACACATACCACTGTCCGTTAATCTCGCAGATGCTACCGTGGGTATTTCCATCGGGCACAGCCGAAGCAATCACGTTGCCCTGTTCATCGATTTCACGTCCACGACCGTCAATAATGGTACCACCGTAGGTCCAGGGACCCAGCGGATGGTCGCTGTAGGCGTATGCTAATGTGTAGTTCGACGTAGGCAGACCGAATTCGCCTTCCTCTGTGAATCGGCTGTAAATGAAAACATATTTGTCCTTGATTTTACGGATGCTGGAAGCTTCAAAGAACTTGAACCGCCCTTCCTGATAACGCCCGGAAATCATGTCCTCCACAACCTCCGTGCCGGGTTTCACCGTCGCCATCGTCGCAGGGTCAAACTCCGCAGCCATCGAGCGCTCGAACCCCCAATAGCCATAGACGCGGCCATCGTCGTCAACAAACACGGCAGGGTCAAACTGCAAAACTCCATCCGCCTCATGAGGATTGTCCTTGCTCCAGTTGCACACCTCAAACGGACCGTCGGGACGATTGCTCTTGGCAATAAGTCCGTTGCGTCCCCAACTTTGGTCGTTGGGGAAAAGGTAATAGGTCTTCTTGCCGTCGGCATCGGTCACCAACGTCACATCCGGCGCATAGAGCACGTCGGCAGTACCGGCAGAATCAAAAGATTCGCCATCCCGGTTCTTATCTACCACAAGGATAACGCCGTCATAGCGCCAGTTGTTCAGGCTATCGACCGAGGCCGACCACACCACCAGGTCACGTCCACAGTATTCAGTGACAAGATTGTCATGCGAACCATAGACATAGACACGGTACTTGCCTGGCTGGTCAGGGTCTTCAAACACGTAGGGCTCCCCGTCGGGAATATGCTCCCAAAGAGGCATGTAAGGGTTACCGGGCGTAGTAAGCCCACGCTGAGTCATTTCACTTGACTTCACGGCGCACGAAGTGGCCATCGTTGTGCAGCAACCTACTGCAACAATCGTTTTTACAAGTTTGTTCATATCGGATGAATTATGGTTTGTCCTATCTTCTGCTTTTTCGATTATTTTTCGTGTGGTTTCTATCATCGCATTAGCTTTTATGATTAACAACTATTGTATCACCAGGACGCTGAAGGCGTCTCCGCTCCGTAACCGTAGGTCGTTCCGACCTGCGGATGGGATGCAAAGAGGGACGCACCCTGAAAGGGTGCCCTATCAATGGCATTAGGCGACCCCTTCAGGGTCGATTGGGGTACTATCATTTATCCGGGGGCGCTCGCTATGCTCGTACCCTCGGTTATGGAGCGGAGACCGCGCTGCGGTCTTGCAGGTAGTACGATTGCGGATAATCATATTAGTTTTTTCACGCACAAAGGTATATAAAATTCTGGGATTATCATGCCTTGTAGGAACAAAATCTTTTTTATGGCGACCGGGGAAAAGCGTGAATATATCGCTTTTCCCCGGTCGCCATCGTCATCATTTCATATCATAACACCACGATGAACCAAATATGCCAATCCTTACTTGAAGACGGAATCACGGCGAATCGTCCTTATAATCATCTCAAATTGTTTCCGTTACAACGCTTAACTCTTTTCGTGAATAGAGTACTGCGTGAAATCGAATAGAGTTCTGCGTCGAGTCAGATACAGTGCTTCTTCACTTTTACATAGGAAATCGTACTCATGTTGATGGGAGTCTTTCCAAATCCGAGATGAAACGACTTCTTAGCATGGGCGGTTGTTAAAGTGAGTTCCCTCTGTTGCATGAATTCCTTCAAGCTATATATAGTCGTGTGCAATGTTGCGAATAAGCGAATGCAAAGAGCTTGCTCATTTTTCTGAGCGTGAACAACTTCGCGGCCTTTTGGCCGCAAAGATACGAATAGTCCGTTAAATCTTGTGGATTTTTCCAAAGGATTGCTACGAATGTGCAAAAAAAAAGCGTAACTTTGCATCCGTTAATTCATTCTTAATACATATTTGATATGAGCGAGAAACAGAAACAAGTGGAGAAGGAGCGCCGTGGCGTGCTCGAACTGCTGCTACAGAAGAACGGACTCAAGCGTAAAGAACTCGTTGACTTCCTGCTCGGCGTCTGGATGGCTGGCAAGATTGACGAACTCACGGAACAGGAGAAGGCCCAGTTCCCCAACCTCGCTTTCTGAATGATGACGAAGCAAGCATTCAAATTTAATCCCAACCACGTCTTCGTGGACACCAACGTCCTCGTGGGAGGCTACAGCGGCGACGCCCGCTACTAGAAGGATGCCGACTGTCTGCACTTGGAACACGCGTATGTGGACGCTCGGTAAGCACGTCCTTCAGATACAGGTTGAGGTCTTCCATGCAGTCGCCACCAC
>CAJONZ010000019.1 GCA_905236065.1 uncultured Bacteroidaceae bacterium
AAACGGGCGGTCTTCAGCGTTGTCACACTCGTCAGTTGTACCACCTCTTCTGGTATCATGCCGTAGAACGACAAGGCACTATGCAGACTGATATACGAAGGCGCATAGATGCGATTGGCTACATAACGTGAGAAGTCCGGCACCTGTCGATACTCGGGAAAGGCATAATACAGATTTCTCAGCTTCACCAGCAACCCTCTACGGCACCATCGCGTCAGGTTGTTACGGTCGAAATCCTTCTCCCATAATAACACCTGATTGATGTTGAAACACCCCATCGGGTACATCCGTTCCTTGAATGTCAGAAAGTCCATGATGCTTGTTTTTGTTTCTAAAACTCTGCAAATATAGCGATTTTTGGAAACAGAATCAATAAAAAGGGGATTTTTTTATTCTCCCATCACTGTCGCGACCAGTTTCCGGGCACCGCCGTAGTTGCGGAACTCGCAGAAGTAGATGCCTTGCCAGGTGCCCAGGTTCAGGTGGCCGTTGGTGATGGGAATGGTGATGCTGACTCCGCAGAGGGTGGATTTGGCATGGGCTGGCATGTCGTCGGATCCTTCCAACGTGTGCTCGTATTCGGGTCGGTTTTCCGGGACAAGGCGGTTGAAGATGGTTTCCATGTCGAACCTTACGTCGGGGTCACAGTTTTCGTTGATGCTCAGTCCGCAGCTGGTGTGTTTGGTGAAGAGGTTGAGGATGCCGGTCTGGGGCAGCTGGGGCAACTGGCGCACGATGTCGCCTGTCACCAGATGGAAGCCGCGTGACATGGGCTTCAGGGTGATTTCTACTTGCCGGATCATTTTAGGTGTGTTCTAATAATTAATAAATTCGTTAAGAATTATCTTTGTCTGTTCTTGTCTCTTTTCGGCATCTTTTCCTTCAAGCTCTTGAACCGTAGCTCGCTACGCTCCTTCGACCTTGAATGCAAATCTGCTCGGAAATAGCCTAAGAACAAAGCAAAGCTAATTTTTAGAACCCACCTTTATTTTTTCTCTGTTTGGTCGTTTACGACGGCTTTTTGGCGGGTTGCGATATCTTTTTTACGGGCTCGCCCTATGAGGACGAGTTGGCTGGCGTTGTCGGCATACACTTCGAGTGCGTCGGTGTCGAGGTGGAAGGTGCTTTGGCACTTTCGATAGCAGAAGAGGCTGGTGGTTTGTGCCTGGATGTGCCGGAAGGTGGAGTGGTCGAGGCCGGTGCTTTCGTATTTGAACGTCTCGCATTCGATTTCGTTGATGTCGAATTGGCCCGTGCTCATGCAACCGATGTGGATGTCGGGAGCCGTCCATTTGCCGGTGCAGGTGAAGTTGCCGCTTTCGCACAGCGAGACGCAATGGAGCTGAGGAGCCGTGATGTGGGCGGTGATGCCGTAGTTGCTTTCGTAGAGGTTGATATCTTTGTTGCTGTCGGCTTTGATGTTCAG
The DNA here is from genome assembly GCA_905236065.1 of uncultured Bacteroidaceae bacterium. Taxonomy (GTDB): domain Bacteria; phylum Bacteroidota; class Bacteroidia; order Bacteroidales; family Bacteroidaceae; genus Minthosoma. Next base: position 1,427 of record CAJONZ010000019.1, read on the forward strand.
CGTGAGTACGCCGCTTTCGATGTCGATGCTTGCATGGGAGAGCAGCACGGAGTCGCCCTCCAGTTCAATGTCGTAGGTGTCTCCTTGCGCGTACATTATATTAATACTGCCAATGGAGATGATATTTTGGAAGTCGGAGGCGATGGGGATGTGTTTGCGTATTTGCAGGGCCTCTTTCTTTCTTCCGGGTGTCTTCTCCTGTGCGGGAGAGGGGGCCGAAGTTTGGGTGTCTTTGCGGTTTTGCGCCTGGTTGCAGGAGAAAAGGAGGGTGAGCAGGAGGAGTGCTGCCGATAGCGTTTTGTTGTTCATTGCGGTTTCTGGGTTTAACGGTTTTGGTTGCGAAGTTAGCGGATTTTCCGATTAAGTGCAAATAAAATTTTGATGTTGTGTCTGAAATCTTTATCTTTGCAACCTGTTTTCTATTTTAAGGATTCTTTTTATGGCAGTACAAAACAATTACATCACGGTGGCATACAAGTTGTATGTCAGAGACGAAGAAGATACAGAAGAGACATTGGTGGAGCAGTGTTCGGCAGCTCACCCGTTTATGTTTATCAGCAAATTGGGCATGACGATACCAGCCTTTGAAACGGCCATCGACGGCCTTGCCAAAGGCGAAAAATTTGATTTTGTGATTCCTTGCAAGGATGCTTACGGGGAGTTTAACGACGAACTGATGTTTGACGTGGAGAAGAAGATGTTTGAGGTGGACGGAAAGTTCGATGCCGAACACATCTTCGAAGGGAACGTCATACCATTGCAGAGTGAAGATGGAAGCCGTTTCAACGGTACGGTCATTGAGGTGAAGGCCGATGCCGTGACGCTGGACTTGAACCATCCCCGTGCCGGTCAGGACTTGCACTTCGTGGGGGAGGTCTGCGAGAATCGCCCGGCCACGAATGAGGAAATCACGGCACAGTTGAATGAATACAGCGGTTGTGGCGGATGTGGCGGCCAGGGTGAAGGTGGCTGTGGCGGCCATTGTGGCGGCTGTCATTGTTGAACCGGGAATCAGGATTTGAGCGTGAGAAATACTTTTGGTCATCTATTTACACTGACGACTTTTGGCGAGAGCCATGGTGCGGGTGTCGGCGGAGTCATTGACGGATTTCCTGCCGGTATTGACGTGGACACAGACTTTGTGCAGCATGAGCTCGACCGCAGGAAACCGGGGCAGAGCAACCTGACGACGGCCCGGAAGGAGGGCGACGTAGTGGAGATTCTATCGGGTGTGTTCGAAGGAAAATCGACGGGGTGCCCCATCGGTTTTCTGGTGCGTAACACGAACCAACATTCTGCGGACTATGAGAATGTGCGAAACGTGTTCCGGCCTTCCCATGCCGATTATACCTATACGGAAAAGTATGGGCTGCGTGACCACCGTGGCGGTGGGCGTTCGTCGGCTCGCGAGACCATTTCGCGCTGTGTGGGCGGGGCTTTTGCCAAGATGGCCTTGAGACAGTTGGGCATCACGGTGACGGCCTATACCTCACAGGTTGGAAACATCGCTTTGCAGCGGGACTACACATTATATGATTTAAGTAAGGCGGAGGAGAACAGCGTACGTTGTCCCGACGCGGAAAAGGCTGCTGAGATGGAACGCCTGATTCTTGACGTGAAGGCAGAGGGTGACACCATCGGCGGCGTGGTGACCTGCGTCATCCAGGGCTGTCCCGTCGGCCTGGGTGAGCCTGCTTTCGGAAAACTCCATGCAGCGTTGGGTGCTTCCATGCTGAGTATCAATGCCGTGAAGGGTTTTGAATATGGCGAGGGCTTTGACGGAGTGGGGCAGCGCGGTTCGGAGCAGAACGACCTTTTCTACAGCGACGGAGGGCGTATCGCCATGCGGACGAATCACAGTGGCGGCATTCAGGGTGGTATCTCCAACGGACAGGACATTTATTTCAGGGTGTTGTTCAAGCCCGTAGCCACGCAGTTGCGTCCGCAACCGACGGTGGACAAGGAGGGAAACGACACCGTGCTGGAGGTGAAGGGCCGGCACGACCCCTGTGTGCTTCCACGTGCCGTGCCGGTGGTGGAGGCCATGGCTGCCATGGTGGTGCTGGATGCGTATTTGATGAATAAAACAGTGCATTTATGAATAAGGTAATGCTGATTGGCCATGTGGGCAAGGATCCGCAGGTGAGGTACATGGACGCAAATCTCTGCGTGGCACAGGTAGATTTGGCCACGACGGAGAAGGGTTACACTTTGCAGAACGGTACTCAGGTGCCCGACAAGACGGAGTGGCACACGGTCATCTTCTGGCGCAAGCAGGCCGAGACGGTGGAACGCTATGTACACAAAGGTGACAAGCTGTTTGTCGAGGGAAAGATTCAGTCGAGGAAATGGACGGACAAGCGCGGCATAGAGCGTGTGTCCGTGGAAATCATGGCCGAGAACTTTGAGTTCATGAGCAAACCTCAGACCGTAATGACCGAGCCTGCCCCACAGCCTATGCCCGAGCCGGTAACTCCGACCACTCAGCCTGCCACTCCCCCAAAAAACGACGAATACCCTTTCTAATATAGAAAAATCACGATATGAAACCAATTTTTATAGCCGGCCCCTGTGTGATAGAAAGCATGGACGTGCTGGAGTCTGTGGCCAAAGAACTGGTCTTGCTGCGGGAACAATATGGTGTGGACATTATCTTCAAATCCTCGTTCGACAAGGCCAATCGTACTTCCATCTCCTCATACCGAGGACCAGGGCTTGAGAAGGGCGTACAGATGTTGGGCGACATCAAGGAGAAGTACCACCTGCAAATTTTGACCGACATCCATGAGTGCCATCAGGCCAACGTGGCGGGCGAGATTGCCGACGTGTTGCAGATTCCCGCCTTCCTTTGCCGGCAGACGGACTTGCTCGTGGCTGCTGCCCGCACCGGCAAGATTGTGAATGTGAAGAAGGCGCAGTTCCTCAGTGGCATGGATATGCAATATCCCGTACAGAAAGTGCGTGAAAGCGGAAACGACAAGGTGTGGCTGACGGAGCGTGGAAACATGTACGGCTACAACAACCTGGTGGTCGATTTCCGCAACATTTCCGACATGCACCACTTTACCGACACGGTCATCATGGACTGCACCCACTCCGTGCAACGTCCCGGAGCCGCTGGCGGCAAGACGGGTGGCAACCGGGAGTTTGTGCCCGCCATGGCCTTGGCGGCAAGAGCCTTCGGGGCTGACGGTTATTTTTTCGAGGTTCACCCCGACCCAGACAATGCCCTGAGCGACGGCCCGAATATGTTGCCTTTGGACGAACTTTCCGGCGTGGTGGCCTCATTGATAAGTTGAAACAAGTTTTTGGAAAAGAGACGATGAAAGCAAGAAAATATGCAGAACGCTGTCTGCGTGACGAGGCGGAAGCGTTGCTTGGGCTGATTCCACAGCTTGACGAAACTTTCGACCAAGTGGTGGAACTGATTTACAAAAACCACGGCCATGTGGTCGTCACGGGTGTGGGAAAATCGGGCCATGTGGGTGCCAAGATGGCGGCCACGCTGGCCTCCACGGGCACTCCTTCCATTTTTATCAATCCGCTGGATGCCCTGCATGGCGACTTGGGCATGATTACCTCCGACGACATCCTGCTCCTGGTTAGCAACTCCGGCGATACCGACGAACTGTTGCGCATCATTGCCGCCGTCGAGGAGCGCCATATTCCCATCGTGGCCATGACGGGCGATCCCCATTCGCTTTTGGCACGCCACTCAAACTATCATATCAGTGTCAGTGTGGCGCGTGAGGCTTGTCCGCTGAACCTTGCCCCCACCAGCAGTACGACTGCCGCCCTTGCCATGGGCGATGCCCTGGCCGTTGCCTTGATGGAAATCCGCCAGTTTAAGGCAAATGATTTCGCCATGTTCCATCCGGGCGGAACCTTGGGACGGAAACTCCTGGTGCGTGTCAAGGACGTGATGTACACGGAAAACCTTCCTATCATTTCTCCTGACATCCGCCTGTCGGATGCCATCATGACCATATCGGGCGGAAAACTTGGGCTGGGCGTGGTGATGTCGGGCGAGCGCATTGTCGGCATCATCACCGACGGTGACATCCGTCGTGCCGTTCAGGGCGCACGTACCAACTTCATCAACCTCACTGTGGCCGAGGCCATGACGAAGACGCCGAAGACCATTGACCCCGAAGCCAAACTGACCAGCATTCAAGAGATGTTCAACCGCTACAAGATTCACTCCTTGCTGGTGGTTGATTCCGATAAACGACTGGTGGGCATTGTGGACTACTTTGCCATTATGAACTGAGACGTTGTTCTCTGCCCATGCTGTTTGGAGCCTTTTCTCTGAAGATTTTCTGGGAAAAGAGACTTGACGTTTAAAAATATCGGTTTTCGCTCACGGTTTTTTCCCGAAAATCATTAACTTTGCACAGTTTTTTGCAAAAAAGTAAGAATCAGATAAAAATACAGAGAATATGAACATTTCGTATAAGTGGCTCAAGGAGTACGTGGATTTCGATATGACGGCTGAGGAAGTGGCCGCCGCGTTGACGAGTATCGGTCTTGAGGTGGAAAGCGTGGAGGAGAGCCAGTCAATCAAAGGTGGACTGGAAGGTCTCGTCGTGGGTAAGGTGCTTACCTGTGAGCCGCATCCGAACAGTGACCACATGCACGTGACGACCGTTGATGAAGGAAACGGGGTCGTGGAGCAGATTGTGTGCGGTGCGCCCAATGTCGCTGCCGGCCAGAAGGTGATTGTCGCTCAGTTGGGCTGCAAACTGTATGACGGTGATGCGTGTTTCACCATCAAGAAGTCGAAACTGCGTGGCGTGGAATCGAACGGCATGATTTGTGCAGAGGACGAGATTGGTATCGGAACCAGCCACGACGGAATCATCGTTTTGCCAGAGGATGCCGTAGTGGGAACGCCTGCCGCCCAGTATTATGGCCTTGAGAGCGACTATGTGATAGCCGTTGATATTACCCCAAACCACTCGGACGCTTGTTCGCACTGGGGCGTGGCTCGTGATTTCTATGCCTATTTAAAGAGAAACGGCCAAACGACTGCACTGCATCGTCCCTCCGTGGATGATTTCCAGGTGGATTCAAACAGCCTGCCCATCGCCGTGGAGGTAGAGGCCAAGGAGGCTTGTCCGCGTTATTGTGCCGTCAGCGTGAAGAACTGTGAAGTGAAGGAGTCGCCCAAATGGTTGAAGGATGCACTGACGACCATTGGCCTGCGCCCCATCAACAATATTGTGGATATCACCAACTACATTATGATGGCTTACGGCCAGCCTTTGCACTGTTTTGATGCCGATATGATTAAGGGCGGCAAAGTGGTGGTGAAGACGATGCCGGAGGGTACACCGTTTGTCACGCTGGACGGTGTGGAGCACAAATTGAGCGACCACGACCTGGCCATTTGTAATGTGGAGGAACCGATGTGTATTGCGGGCGTTTTCGGTGGACAGGGCAGTGGCACGTATGAAACGACCAAGAATGTGCTGTTTGAGTCGGCTTATTTCCATCCTACCTGGATTCGCAAGTCGGCCCGCCGTCATGGCCTTCAGACGGATGCCAGTTTCCGTTTTGAACGTGGCATTGATCCCGATGGACAGATTTACGCCCTGAAGATGGCTGCAAAGCTGGCCAATGAATTGGCTGGTGGTGAGATTGCCATGGAGATTGTGGATGTGAAGAACGATACGCTGCCGACCAATCCTGTGATTGACGTGGAATATCAATACGTGACGGATTTGATTGGAAAGTCAATCCCCGTGAAGCAGCAGCAAGATATTTTGAGAAATCTTGGCTTCAAAGTGTTGGAGAGCAATGACAAGATGATGAAACTGGAGGCTCCGGCTTTCCGTGTGGATGTAAAGAAGCCTTGCGACGTGGTTGAGGAGATTCTTCGCGTGTATGGATATAATAATGTGGAGATACCTTTGCAGCTGAAGTCATCGCTCACGCCGAAAGGTGAATTGGACCGCAGCAACAAGTTGCAGAACCTGATAGCAGAACAATTGGTGGGTGCTGGCTTCAATGAGATTCTGAATAACAGCTTGACAAAGACATCCTATTATGATGGATGCGAGACGTATCAGCCGGAGAATTTGGTCCGCCTGATGAATCCGCTGAGTCAGGATTTGGGCGTAATGCGTCAGACGTTGCTCTTTGGCGGCTTGGAGTGTATCTCTCATAATGCAAACCGCCGAATGCCGGATTTGAAATTCTTTGAGTTTGGTAATTGCTATTATTTTTCTCCCGAACGAAACCAGCCCAAGGTGGATGAGGAAGGAAACGCGCTGACTGCAAGTGCGGAGTCGTCGAAGAAGATTCTCGCGGCTTATAGTGAAGATTATCACTTGGGGCTTTTCCAGACAGGCAAGCGTGTGCATGGCAACTGGGCGCATGGCGACGAAGAAAGTTCGGTGTATGAAATCAAGGCATACGTACTCAACATCCTGAAGAGACTGGGTGTTCCGTTTGGTGCCTTGGTTTTCGCACAGGAGAAGAACGACGTGTTCGCCATTTCCACCACGATCAATCAGAGAGGTGGCAAGCGAATTGCGCAGTTTGGTGTCGTGAGCAAGAAGCAGACAAGCAAGTTGGACATTGAGGCTCCTGTCTATTTTGCGGACATCAATTGGACTAACTTGATGAAGCTGATTAAGAAGTCGTCGGTCACCTACTATGATGTACCAAAGTATCCGGCTGTAAGCCGTGACCTTGCGCTTTTGTTGGATGCAAATGTCGAATTTGCTCAAATTGAGCAGGTGGCTTATCAAACAGAGCGAAAACTGCTGAAAGAGGTGAGTCTGTTCGATGTGTACGAGGGCAAGAACCTGCCAGCCGGCAAGAAATCTTATGCCGTGAATTTCATTCTCCAAAGTGAAGAGAAGACTTTGAACGACAAAGCTATCGAGGCAGTCATGGCCAAGATTGAGCAGGCCATTTGCAAGCAAACAGGTGCTACGGTTCGTGGCAAATAAGGGAAAACGATTATTAGTTCATTATTTAAATAAATAAAAGAAAAGATTAAAAGACAATGGGACGCGCATTTGAATTTAGAAAGGCTCGTAAACTGAAGCGTTGGGGTAACATGGCAAAAACTTTCACCCGTCTTGGCAAGCAGATTGCCATCGCCGTAGCAGAAGGTGGCCCAGACCCTGACAACAATGCACACCTTCGTGCTGTCATTGCCACTTGTCGGCATGAGAATATGCCTAAAGATAATATCGACCGTGCCATCAAAAATGCTACGGGTAAGGATAAGTCTGCTTGGAAAAGCGTTACTTACGAGGGATATGGTCCTCACGGCGTAGCTGTGTTTGTAGATACACTGACAGATAACACAACTCGCACAGTGGCTGACGTCCGCTCGGTTTTCAACAAGTTTAGCGGAAATATGGGTACGACCGGCTCACTCTCCTTTTTGTTCGACCATTACAGCATGTTTACATTCAAGAAACCTGCTGACATTGACATGGACGAATTCATTCTGGAGGCCATTGAGTTTGGCGTGAACGATGAGTTCGACGAGGAATATGATGAGGAGAAAGACGAGACGACCATCACCATTTATGGCGACCCCAAGCAGTTTGCTCAGATTCAGAAGTTCCTGGAGGACAACAACTACGAGATTACTGCCGCAGAATTTACGTATGTGCCTAATGACCTGAAGGAAGTAACAGACGAACAGCGGGAGACTATTGATAAGATGGTTGAGCGTCTTGAAGAGTTTGAGGATGTGCAGAATGTATATACTAACATGAAGTAATACTTGATGTTTGATGAAGACTGTTTTTGAAACAAAAGGCACTTGCTCAAAGGCCATTCTCTTAGACATTGACGAACAGACTGGCATCATCAACGATGTTGAGTTTGTGGGTGGTTGTCCTGGCAATACGATAGGCGTTGCTACACTGGTGAGAGGGCAAAAAGTGGCCGATGTCATCAGCAAGCTTGAAGGCATCAAGTGCGGGATGAAGCCTACCTCCTGTCCCGACCAGTTGGCATGTGCATTGCGTCAGGCCATTAGTTAATCATAAAACAATATTGTTTTGGTAATGAAGCAACTGACAATACTTTCCATGCTTCTTCTCTTGATGGCTTGTCAGGAGAAGAAGTTTGATCGTTTAGAGAGGGAAGCAAGGGAATATACCGTGCGTAATTGTCCGAAGGTAATAGACCAGATAACCACGCTTGACAGCATTGTCTTTCATAACGATGGTTCGCTGGACTATATATATTATTATAATGTAACCCTGACGGACGAATTGCGTGAGGGTTTTGAATCCGTGCGGGAAGGAGTCAGGGAGCAGACACTGAAAGGGCTTCGCAATAGCATTGAGCTGAAAATGGTGAAAGAGGCAGGACTGAATATCGTCTATGTCTATCGTGATGCAGAAACGGGCAAGGAAATAATGAGAAACTCATTTACTCAGGAAGATTACCAATGAATGCATTGATATTTGCCGCAGGACTTGGCACTCGTCTGAAACCTTTGACGGACACGATGCCCAAGGCGATGGTTCCAATTGATGGAAAGCCGTTGTTGCAACATCTTTTGGAAAAACTGAAACGGGCAGGAGTCTCTCATGTAGTGATTAACATTCACCATTTCGCCCAACAGATAGTTGATTTTGTACAAGCAAACAATTCCTTTGGCATCGACATACAGTTTTCTGACGAGACCGACCAGCTGCTGGAGACAGGTGGGGGATTGAAAAAAGCGGCAAGGCTGTTCAAGGATGACACTCCCATTCTTGTTCACAATGTCGATATTCTTTCCAATGTTGATTTGGCTGATTTCTATACGTCGGTCATGCGCACTGAAGGACAGCCCACCACGTTGCTCGTTTCTGAGCGTCAGACACAGCGCTATTTGTTGGCGGACGAGGCAAACAGACTGGTTGGCTGGATTAATGTGGCAACAGGGCAGGTGAAGACGCCCTACACTGATTTGGACGTGGAAAAGTGTCGGAAAGTGGCCTTTTCAGGCATTCAGGTCTTTCATCCACAGTTGCTTCCCTTGATGGATTGTTGGCAAGGCCCTTTCTCCATCGTGGATTTTTACCTCAGCATCTGTCATGTCGTGGAAGTAAGATTGAATTTGTGCCAGGACTTGCAGTTGCTCGATGTGGGAAAGCTTGATTCCATCCGCGAGGCTGTGTACTTCCTACAGCAAAATGGTGATTTGTAGTAAAATGGTAAATTGTAAATGATATTATGCAACAAAAGATTATCATCTTGGATTTTGGTTCACAGACCACACAGTTGATTGGACGCCGCATCCGCGAACTGAACATGTTCTGTGAGATTATGCCTTACAATAAGTTTCCTGTTGGCGACCCTGATGTGATAGGCGTTATCTTGTCAGGTTCTCCTTACAGTGTGTACGACAAGGAAGCTTTCAAAGTGGACTACAGCCAGTTCCTTGGCAAATATCCTGTGTTAGGCATTTGCTATGGGGCACAACTTACGGCAGAGACCTTCGGTGGAAAAGTCGAACCGGCAGGAACGAGAGAATATGGCCGTGCCAATCTGAAATCCTTTGAGAAGGAGAACCCGTTGTTCGCAGGCTTCGATGAGAACAGCCAGGTTTGGATGTCGCATGGCGATACCATTACAAAGTTACCAGAGGACTTCCGTGTCATTGCCTCGACCGACTCCGTGGTGAATGCTGCTTTCCAGGCAAATAGCCAGAAACTTTGGGGCGTTCAGTTTCATCCTGAGGTTTTCCACTCCGTACAGGGAACGCTGCTTCTGAAGAACTTTGTGGTTGACATTTGTGGCGGTCGGCAAGACTGGAGTCCTGCCTCGTTCGTTGACCAGACTGTCAAGGAACTTCGTGAGCAGGTTGGTGACGACAAAGTCATCCTCGGACTCTCCGGCGGTGTCGATTCCTCTGTTGCCGCCGTGCTGCTCAATCGTGCCATAGGCAAAAACCTCACCTGTATCTTTGTGAACAACGGCCTGCTTCGTAAGAACGAATTTACCGATGTGTTGCGTGATTATGAGTGCCTTGGACTGAATGTCATTGGCGTGGATGCCTCCCAGAAGTTCTATTCCGAATTGGCAGGCGTGTGTGAGCCAGAACGCAAGCGTAAAATCATCGGTGCCGGTTTCATCGACGTGTTCGAGGCTGAGGCAAAGAAAATAGACGGTGCAAAGTGGCTTGCTCAGGGCACTATCTATCCCGACCGCATAGAGTCGCTGAATATTACGGGAAAAGTCATTAAGAGTCATCATAATGTGGGCGGACTTCCTGAGAAGATGGGTCTGAAACTTTGTGAGCCTTTGAAGTGGCTTTTCAAGGACGAGGTTCGTCGTGTAGGCCGTCAGCTTCAAATGCCTGAGCATCTGATTACCCGTCACCCATTCCCTGGCCCAGGTCTGGCGGTTCGCATCCTTGGCGACATCACTCCTGAGAAAGTCCGTGTGTTGCAGGAGGCCGACGACATTTTCATCCGTGGCCTGCGCAACTGGAAAGTGAAACTCTCTGGCGAAGAGGCACGTCGAGTTCTTGCCGCTGGTGTTCCAGCCGACATGAAAGACGGAGAAATCGAAGTCTCCCTCTACGACCAAATATGGCAGGCTGGTGCAATCCTTCTGTCCGATGTCAAGTCCGTCGGTGTGATGGGCGACGAACGTACCTATGAGAATCCTGTTGCCCTGCGTGCCGTAACCAGTGCCGATGCCATGACAGCCGACTGGGCAAAGCTTCCCTACGAATTTTTGGCAGAAGTCTCAAACAGCATCATCCGTGGTGTGCGGGGCGTAAACCGCGTTTGCTACGATGTTTCCTCAAAGCCACCAGCAACAATCGAGTGGGAATAATTACAAAGGAAGAAAAATAAACAACAAATATAAAAACATTTAGAATTATGAGAAAAATTTTATCTGTCGTAGCACTCGTTGCTACCTTGACACTCACAGGCTGTATGTCCTACAAGAGTGTCCCCTACATTCAGAACAGCTCCGACGTGGATCTCTCGGAGGCTACCAACCTGTATGATGCGAGGATTATGCCGAAGGACCAGTTCACCATCACCGTAAATGACCCGCTCGACGCTGATGCTGTCCGCATGTTCAACATGGTGGTTCAATCAAGCCGTGAGAATTCGACTTCCTCGAATTTGAATTCCAATTACCTGTCCAACCAGTCTTCCTTGATTGTCTATACCGTTGACAACGATGGCTACATCAAATTCCCGATTCTTGGCAAGATTAAGGTTGTGGGTATGACCAAGTTTGAGTTGGAGGACTACATTGCAAATCAGATTGTTGGCAATTACACCAAAGAGCGTCCGCTTGTAGTTGTAAACTACACGAACTTCAAGATTTCCGTGCTGGGTGAAGTTGCTAGTCCCGGTCAGTACACCGTTTCCAATGGTAAGGTGAACATCTTCGAGGCACTTGCCATGGCTCGTGACCTCACCATCTGGGGCCGTCGCGATTGCGTGAAAATCATTCGTGAAAGTTCAAAGGGCGAGAAGATGATTACAGAACTGAACCTTAACGATGCCAACATCATCAACTCTCCGTTCTATCAGCTTCAGCAGAACGACATTGTCTATGTCACCCCGAACAAGACCAAGGCAAAGAACTCTGGTGTAGGTTCCGAGACCTCCCTCTGGTTTACTTCAACCAGTATCTTGGTGTCTCTCGCCTCACTCCTCTACAACATCTTGAAAAAATAGACCACCATATCATGGATAGGCCACGGAACAGTGCGTTTCGTGGCCTTTTCTTTTTCTGTCCTGTTGAAAAATAGTCCTTTCTTTCTGTCGATTCCCGAAAATCTGTGTATATTTGCACAAAATTCAAAAACTTACCAATTTAACTTTTAACTTATAATTTCTAACTTATATGAAGAAAATACTCCGTACTCTCTGCCTTTTCTGTGTTCTTAGTGTTCATACCATGCTGGCAGCCGAGATCCTGACCCCCATTCAAAACGTGAATGCCTACGAGAGTTCTTCACTCAATGGCGATTGGAATTACATCGTCGATGTGCAGGAAGAAGGCTACTACGACTATCGCATGAACCCCACCCGTTGGGGATTCTTCAACAACGCCAAGCCACAGCGTCCCGAAGACCTCATTGAGTACGACTTCGACAAGTCGCCCACCATGCGCATTCCCGGCGACTGGAACACACAGGACCAACGCCTCTTCTTCTATGAGGGCACCGTTTGGTTCAAGCGCAGTTTCCAGGCTGTTCCCATGTCGGACTATCGCACGTTACTTTACTTCGGTGCCGTGAACTACGACTGCCGCGTATGGGTCAATGGCACAGAGGTCGGTCACCACGTCGGAGGCTTCACGCCCTTCAATTTCGATATCAGCAATCAGCTTCGCGAGGGCGAGAACGTCCTCATCGTCAAGGTCGATAACAAGCGCCACGCCGAGGATGTGCCCACGCAGATATTCGACTGGTGGAACTACGGCGGCATCACCCGCGATGTCAAGCTCGTCAAGGTTTCTCCCGTCTATCTTGAAGACTACACCCTGCAACTGACCAACCTCAAAGACCGCCTTCTTTCCTTCAGCGTCAAGCTCAATCGCCCTGAAGCCGACCACACCGTATTGCTCAACATCCCTGAGCTGAAACTGAAGAAGACATTGAAGACGGCAGCTGACGGCACGGCCACCCTCAGCATGAAGGCCAAGCCACAGCTTTGGACCCCCGACAATCCCAAACGCTACCATGTCGAGATTACGCTCGACAATTCAACCATTGCCGACTCCATAGGTTTCCGTACCATTGAGACCCGTGACAAGCAAATCCTGCTCAATGGCCAGCCCATCTTCCTGAAAGGTATCTGCATCCATGAAGAAAAACCCAATGGTGGTGGACGGGCAAGCACCACCGAGGATGCCCACACCTTGCTCTCCTGGGCAAAGGAACTGGGCTGCAATTTCGTGCGTCTGGCCCACTATCCCCACAACGAGAACATGGTGCGTGAGGCCGAGCGCATGGGTATCTTGGTTTGGTCCGAAATTCCTTGCTACTGGACCATCGCATGGACCAATCCGCAGACCTACGACAACGCCCGCAACCAGCTGACCGACATGATTCGCCGAGACCACAACCGTGCCAACGTCATCATCTGGAGCATAGCCAACGAGACCCCTCATTCCGCCGAGCGCGATGCATTTTTGGGCAACCTTGCCAAATACGCCCGCACACTCGACTCCTCCCGCCTCATCTCCATGGCCATGGAAGTCACGGGTGCCTCTAACTACGTGAACCGGCTGAACGACAACATGAATCAATACGTTGACGTCGTCAGCTTCAACCAGTACGTTGGCTGGTACCGTGACGTCAACGATGCCCCGAAGATGCGCTGGGAGATACCTTACAACAAACCTGTCATCATCAGCGAATTTGGCGGTGGAGCCAAGTACGGCTACCATGGAGCGAAGAACCAGCGTTGGACTGAGGAGTTTCAGGAAAACCTCTACCGTGAGAACCTGGCTATGCTCGACAAAATCGACGGTCTCTCCGGTACCACTCCATGGATTCTGAAAGACTTCCGTTCTCCCCGCCGCGTCCTTCCCGGCATTCAGGACTTCTACAACATGAAGGGAGTGATGAGCGACAAAGGCGAGAAAAAGAAAGCCTTCTACATCCTCCGGCAGTGGTATGAGGGAAAATAAATCCTGCCCCTCTTCCGTTTGGCCTCCTAACCCTCTTTGATTTGTTTCCGAACGCTATCTTTTTTCACGCAGAACTCTTTTCGTCAGTAGAGTTCTGCGTGAAGTCGAATAGAGTTCTGCGTCGTCTCCGAAAGAGTTCAGCGTTGCAAGTCGTTGAAAGACATGGAAAAATACGGATGATTATCGGCTATTGTACCACCAGCAAGACCGCAACGTGGACTCATCTAAGGTGCGGAAAGTGTATGTGAGGAAATAAGGAAAGCTTTTCCTATGACTTGGGTTTGTAGAAGCGGTTGACGAGGGTGACGGGAAAGGCGAGGAGGACGCTCGTCCAGAAATTCTGGCTGAAGAGGAGCATGGTCTTGTCGAAGGCGGTGAGGGTGTCGAGCTGATGGAGCATGTCGAGAAGTTGCTCGTAGGTGTCCTTCATGCCCATCTGGGTGTAGAGCTGACGGGCGTTGGCCTGGGTCAACATGGCGAGGTGGGACTGGATGAGGGTGCCCTTGTCCAAGTACTGGAAATAGGCAAACTCAATGGCTCCGCACAGGATGCAGGCGTACATGAACATGCTGAAGATGTTGAGCAATGAGAAAAGGGGGGAGAGGGTGATGCCCAACTGAAGGGTGCGCTTCTTGATGCGGGCACCCAGGAAAAGGGCCAGCGGCAGGATGGCGACGAAGCCGAGGACGGCCATCAAGATGAAGAGTGGGTTCTGCTGACGCAAGCCCAGTACGTAGAGGGTGAAGACGGTGGCCCAGCTGGCGCCGAGGAGACTGCCGTATTCCATGATGAACTGACGGAGCAGGGAGAGTGGGGTGTGCATGGGTGGGAAAAAAAGTGTCCCTCACCCCCGGAGGTGAGGAACGGCGTTGTTGCTTATTTTTTGATGAATGCCTCGATTTGCTCTGCGATTTGCTGCATACCTTTCTTCGAGGGGTGACCAAGTTGCTTGTCGATGTCCCGGAGCTGGATGCAACCGACGTTGTAGTGGCGGCAGATCTCGATGGTGGAGTTGGTAAGCTCTGGCGACAGCTCGTTGTTTAGTATGACGTAAAGCTTTACGTTGATATACCTTTTCTGCATGTAATCAAGCAGGTATGCCATTGCGGGCCGATATTGGTAGAGGTCGGCGGGCGTCCAATCGGCATACTTGAACTCGCCCATGGGCGAACCGGCCCAGGAGTCGTTGGTGCCGCCGAAGATGAAGATGACGTCGGGGCTGCCGAGGTCGTTCATGCGTGTGGTGTAGGAGCGGTCGCTGTAGTCGTTTTTGTCGTAACCCGTGTTGCAGACCGTTGCGCCTGAGTAGGAGTTGTTCTTGCAGAGTCGATAGCCCATCTTGTTGGCGAGCAGGTGCCACCAGGTCTGTTCGACGGCGATGCAGTCGTTTTTCGAATCCCTGGGGTACCAAGCTAAGTTTCCGGCGGGCTCCACATAGCCCTTGAAGGTGGAGTACGAATCGCCGAGGATGGACATTTGGGGCTTGTAGCCGTTCTGCGCCAAGGCAAGGCTGGCGAGGAAGAGAAGGCTGAGAAGGAATGTGCTTCGTTTCATGTTGATGCTTGGTAGTCAGAAAAAACCGAAGCACACTGGGGTCTCGGAAAATCCTGAGTGCTCAGTGTGCTCCGGAAAGGGATTAAAAAATGATGTTTTCTATGTCTTGGATATCCGCCTTGGTCTTGGGATCGACCGTCTCAAGGCTGCGGATGTTCTTGATGGCATGAATGACGGTGGCGTGGTTGCGGCCTCCGAGTTTGAGTCCGATTTGCACGATGCTCTCGTCAGTGTGTTTGTTGGTGAGGTAGATGGTCAGCTGTCGGATGTAGGAGATGGGTTGCTTGCGTGAGCGTGAGCAAAGCATCTCGGCTGAGATGTTGAAGTGCTCGCAGACTTTGTCACGGATGGTCTCCAGGGTGATTTTTGTGTTGGTGCTGGTCTTCTGCTTGAACTTAGGCATGATTTTGTTGACCAGCTTCATGTTGATGTCGCAGTTATAGACGACGGAGTGGGCCATGAGTGAGTTGAGCATACCTTCCAGATCGCGGACGCTGTCATCGATGTTCTCGGCAATGTAGCTGACGATGTTTTCAGGGATGTTGAGACCGCCCTGGCTGATTTTTGCACAGAGGATGGAGGCGCGGAGTGCCTTCGTCGGCTTCTCGATTTCTGCCTGCAATCCCCATTTGAAACGGGTGAGCAGACGGTCTTCCAGGCCGAGGATGTCGATGGGGGGACGGTCGGCGGTGAGGATAATCTGCTTCTTGTTCAGGTGCAGGTGGTTGAAGATGTGGAAGAAGGTGTTCTGCGTGTCCTGTTTACCAGAAAGTTCCTGCACGTCGTCAATGATGAGGACGTCAATGGTCTGGTAGAAGGCGATGAAGTCGTTGCGCACGTTCTTGCGCACGGCGTCGGTCCACTGCACCATGAAGAGGTGGGCAGAGACGTAGAGTACGCGGAGCTGTGGGTGTAGCTCCTTGATGCGCAGGCCGATGGCGTTGACCAGGTGCGACTTTCCGCAACCGGAGGGGCCAAAGACAAAGAGGGGATTGAACGTCTGGGCGGGGTTCTTGGCGATGGCTTCGCCGACGGAACGTGCCAAGCGGTTACTTTCGCCCTCGATGTAAGTCTCGAAATTGTAGCTTGGATTGAGTTGTGAATCCAGGTCGCTGGGGTTGGCTCCCGAAAGTGGGTTGGGGGAGACATTGACCGGACGACCCGGGCGGGGCGTGGTGAGCTCCGTCTTCTTGGTTCCTTCCTCGTCAACAGTCGTACCCGTACTCTGGTCTTTCAGAATACGGTAAAAAAGAGCCACCTCGCCAAAGTAGCGGCGAAGGGCGGTACGCATGAGGTGAAGGTATTTTTCTTCAATGACATCCTTTACAAAAGAACTGGGCACACACAACACGAGTTTGCCTTCGGTGAAACTTCCAAATTCCACGAATGCAAAGATGGTGTTGTATTGCTCTGGGCTGATGTTGTCGCTGATGAAACGGCGGCATTCCTCCCACCTGCTTTTGTAGTCGATTGTCATTTAAAATGTTTTTTTCCCGGAAGGGGGTGTGTATTTCACTTTCGTAGTGCAAAGTTCTCTCTTTTTTTTCAACTAAGCAAATTTTCGGATTTTCACGTTTTAGGGCGTTGGACAGCTTTTTGCCTAAAAAAGGGAGGTTGCAACAACTACGCTGCTATTTTTCTGTTTTTTGATTTGGAAAATTCAAATACGTTGATAATCTGTTTTTTATGATGTATGCTCCGTGTTTCACAAAATGCGGTCTTGGTTTCCCGCTCCCCCCCCTAATCCCTTGTTTTATACCCCTTAGATGGGGAGTGTGGAAAAGGGTTTGAAGCATTCGGCTTATTTGGACGATGTTTAGATAAAGGAGAATTTTTTACTTATTTTTTTTGCCAAAAATGGAGAAGTGTACATAGCGTTTCGGATGCAGGCGGAGGTCTTCGAGCAGGAGCGAGGCGTTGATGACGGTAGTGTCGAGTCGGAGGGCCAATGTCTTGTCGTTCAGCAGCAGTCCGAGTGTGTTGTCGCGGCTGTTCATGGCGGTGTTCAGGCGGCCAACGGCCTGATTGGCATTGGTCAGGGTCTGGTTGGCCGTCTGGGCGATGCCGGCAATGTCGATGTCGTTAAGGGTGGCGGTCAACGTCTCGGCGTTGTTCATGACATGGTTGGCCGAGGCGAGCAGCTGTGGCACGTCGGAGCGCATGAGGCGGTTCACCTCGTCGGTGGTGGTGCGGAGGCTGTTGGTGGTGTACTCCAGGTTGTGGAGCGTTGCGGCCAGTGCCGGGTCTGAGGCTAATGCGTTGAGCGACGTCAGGATGGAGTCAATCTTGGGCAGCATCTCTTCAATTTGCGGCATCATGTCGCCGACAGCGGCCATGAGGTCGTTTGACTCGGTGCCGTAGAGGGTGTCGCCTGGTGCGATGGGCGGATTAGACGGACGGCCCAATTCCAGGTTGAGTTTGGAGGAGCCAAGCAGTTCCTTGGACACGAAGACGGTGGTACCTGTAGGGATTTCGAAAGAAGGGTTCACGCTCAGGGAGAGGTAGATGCCCTGGTTCTGCTTGTTGTAGCGGATGCTTTTCACATAGCCAATCTTGAGGCCGTTGACCAGCACGTCGGAGGAGACGCTGATGCCAGTGACATCTTCCATGGAGACGATGTACTCGGCATCGGTGTTGAAGATTTTCAGTCCTTTGAGCAGGATGACGCCTACGTAGATGATGATGACGGCGATGATGGCCGTGATGGCGATTTTTATTTCTTTGGTGAAGAATTTCATTGTGATATTGGGTTTATGGGTTGAATGGGCTTAGTGGATTTAATGAGATGTGTGGGAGTGGGGTCAGAAATGCACGACGAAAGCTTGGGGGAACTTGTCGAGGATGCTATTCTTGAGTTTCTTGGCCTCTTCCAGGGTCTCTACGGCTCCGTAGGTGTATTTGTAGGTGTTGCCGAATTGGTGGCGTTCGACTTTCAAGCCTTTGAACTGGCGGTCGTTGGGCTTCAGCTTGACGCTGCCGGCGAGAATCTGTACGCGGTAGGGCGGTTGGCTTTCGCTTTTCGGTGCGGCCTTTTCGGGAGCGGGCGACGGGGTGGGAGCAGCCGTTTCAGGAGTGGGCTGCGGGGGCATGGAGTCGGTCTTCGGAGCTGCTGGAGGGGAGACAGGGGGTGTCGCGGCCTGGGCGGGCACGGTGGGTTCCGCTTGTCGCTGTTTCGGAGAGGTCCCGGTGTTCTTTTCCTTGTATTGGGTAATGGCCCTGTAGATGCATCGTGCCAGAGTGGATTGTCCGTTGGCGCTGGTGAGGTATTGCTCCTCGGCGGGAGTGGACATGTAGCCGACTTCCAGCAGTACGCTGGGCATGTAGGTGAGGCGCAGGACGGCGAGGTTGGCCTGATGGACGCCCATGTCTTTCCTGCCGCCGGTGTGTGTCATTTCCTTTTGGGCTAGCTTGGCAAACTCCACGCTCTTCTTCATGTCGTAGTCTTGCATGAGTTCGAACATGATGTTGCTTTCGGCGGATGCGTTGTAGTTGTACTTCTTGGCGGCTTCACCTTCAAGCGCAATCACCGAGTTCTCAAGTTTTTCCACTTCCAGGTTGGTCTCCGCCTTGGCGAGGCTCAGGGTGTATGACTGTACACCTATTGCCTTGCGTCGGGCTTTCTTGGGCAGTGCGTTGACGTGGATGGAGATGAAGAGGTCGGCCTTTGCCTTGTTGGCGATTTCGGCACGGCGTCCCAGCTCCACAAAAACGTCGGTCTGTCGGGTATAGATGATTTTGATGTCGTTGGGGTGGTTATTTTTTAGCAGTCGGCCCACCTCCTTCGTGATGTTCAGCACCACGTCTTTTTCGCGGTGCGAGGCTACGGAGCCTATCGTTCCGGGGTCTTTTCCGCCGTGTCCGGCATCAAGGACCACCACAAACGGGTTGCCGTCGGCACGGAGTGTGGCGGGGCGTATGCAAAAAAACAGGGCTGCTATATATATAATAATGTGTAGTTGTCGCATTGCTTGGATTGGTCCCACGTCCGGCGGTTCAGGGGCGGGGTGCAAAATTTTGCGCAAATTTAGGCATTTTTATTCAAAAAAAGGCGGAACAACAGTTTTTTGTTGCCCCGCTATATGATAAAGTTTCTTAATATCTGCTTACATGATGTCCAGCTCTTTGAAACTATCGACAAGGATGCTTACAGCCCGATCCACCTGTTCCTTGGTGTGTGTGGCCATAAGGGCTACACGTACAAGTGTGTCTTGTGGGGCACATGCCGGCGGGATGACGGGGTTGATGAAGACGCCCTTCTTGAAGGCTAGTGCGGTGACGGCGAAGGTCTTCTCCGGGTCGCGCACGTAGAGGGGGATGATGGGGCTTTCGCTGTCGCCAATCTCAAATCCAGCCTCTTTGAACTGTGAAAGGGCGTAGTTTGTGATATTCCAGAGATTCTCCTGACGTTCGGGCTCGGTCTTGAGGATGTGCAGGGCCTCAAGTGCGGCGGCTGTGGAGGCAGGGGTGTTGGATGCCGAGAAGATGTAGGTACGGCTGTTGTGGCGAATCCAGTTGATGGTGTCTTTGTCGCCAGCGATGAATCCGCCGATGGAAGCGAGTGATTTTGAGAAGGTTCCCATGATGAGATCCACTTCGTCGGTCACGCCGAAATGGTCGCAGGTGCCACGTCCGTTGCGTCCAAAGACGCCGATGCCGTGTGCCTCATCCACCATGAGGCTGGCGTTGTATTTACGCTTCAGCTTGACAATTTCGGGGAGCTTTGCAAGGTCGCCCTCCATGGAGAAAAGTCCGTCGGTAACAATGAGTTTGATAGCATCGGGATTACAACGCATGAGCTGGTTCTCAAGGTGCTTCATGTCGTTGTGCTTGTAGCGCAGAAACTCGGAGAAGGACAAGCGGCGTCCGTCAACGATGGAAGCGTGGTCGCGGTCGTCGCAAAGGATGTAGTCGCCACGGCCTGTCACACAGGAAACGACGCCAGAGTTTACACTGAAACCTGTTGAATAGCAGAGTGCTTCGTCTTTCCCGATGAATTCGGCCAGCTCGCCTTCGAGCTTTACGTGCAGGTCAAGTGTTCCGTTTAGGAATCTTGAACCGGCGCAACCTGTTCCATATTTGTCAATCGCCTTCTTTGCAGCTTCGCATATTCGCTTGTCATAAGTCAATCCCATGTATGAATTGGAACCGAACATGAGAACTTTATGACCTCCCATAATCACCTCTGTGTCCTGGTGACTATCAATCTCACGGAAATAAGGATAGATGCCAGCAGCCATGAACTTTTGCGGCTCTCTATACTTACTCATTTTTTCTTGTAATAGACCCATATAAATCTAATGGTTTCTGTATTATCTTAGTTTCAATTTGCAAAGGTACAAAAAAACCGCTTTATAGCATCGCTTTTATCAAAAAAAAACGATTTTACAGAAAAAGTAACATTCCTTTTGTGGATTTTGCGTTTAAAAACCGTACTTTTGCAGCCCAAAAGGATTGTATTGTATATGGCAGAACGCAAGAAGATTATTTTTGTCGTGAATCCAAATTCGGGAACCACGAACAAGCAAAAGATACTGAATCTCCTTGAGACACATTTGAACCAAGAGAAATTTGACGCAGAGATACAGACGACGGAATACATGGGTCATGCGGCTGAGATTGCACGTTCCGCAGCCAATCTGGGCGTGGACATCGTGTGTGCCATCGGAGGAGACGGGACTGTGAACGAGATTGCCCGTGCCATCGCCCATTCGGATACGGCACTGGCCATCATCCCGGCAGGCAGTGGCAACGGCTTGGCCCGCCACCTGCACATCCCGGTCGATGCACTGGGAGCCATTAAGGTCATCAATGAGTGCAATTTGTCAGCGATGGACTATGGGCTGATTAACGACCATCCTTTCTTCTGTACGTGCGGCATGGGCTTTGATGCCTTTATTTCGATGAAGTTTGCCCAGGCGGGCAAGCGCGGGCCTCTTACCTATATGGAGAATGTACTGAAGAATGGCCTTCGCTACAACCCTGACACATATGATATTTATATAGACGACAAGGAGCAGAGTGAGTATAAGGCTTTCCTGATTTCATGTGCGAATGCCTCGCAGTATGGCAACAATGCCTACATCGCTCCGGAGGCATCGGTGCGTGACGGCCTGATGGATGTGACCATCATTGAACCTTTCACGGTGCTGGATGCCCCGCAGATTGCGATTCAGTTGTTCAACGGAAAAATTGCCACAAACAGTCGCATCAAGACGTTCCGCTGTAAGAAGCTGCACGTACACCGAAGCCGATCGGGAGCGATTCATTTTGACGGTGACCCTGCTGAAACGGGCACGGACATAGACATTGAGATTGTTCACAATGGCCTGAAGTGTCTCTCACCGCAGACGGAGGGTATGCTTGACATGGGGCAGAACATCCAGAATTTCCTTGCCGAGCATTTCAACGACATGTTCCAGCGGAGCGAGTCCATTTTGCAGGATAACATCCGCCGCACACAGAACATCCACAAGAAAAACGTCGAAATCATCAAGAAGCTGGCCAAGAAGCCGTGATTGGCAGCCCCCTCCTGGCCTCTCTCCTGTGGGAGAGGTACTTATTGTTAAGCCGTTTCCATTCTTGGAAGCGGCTTTCTTGTGGGATTACACCTTGGGAAAACAGAGCGTAAGAGACAAAAAGACAGGGTGAATGGGAAAATGGGAGACAAATGGGCAGAGGATTCTGACGTTTTGTCAAGATGGTAGGGCAGGGCATGGGTGTTGTTGGGGTGGCGGGTGACATTTGAATTATTCACCTATTTAATAATTTATACTTATGAACTTCAACAATAATCAAAACAATCAACCACAAGACGAGCGTGAGGTTCTGGAAAAGTATGCTACTAACCTCATTGAACTCGCACGGAACGGCAAACTTGACCCTGTCATTGGCCGTGACGAAGAAATAAGACGTATTTTGCAAATCCTGTCGAGACGGACGAAAAACAACCCAATTTTGATTGGTGAGCCAGGTACGGGTAAGACGGCCATCGTAGAAGGACTGGCTGGACGAATCCTGCGGGGCGACGTGCCCGACAACCTGAAGGACAAGCAGCTTTACAGCCTTGACATGGGTGCGCTGATAGCGGGTGCCAAGTATCAGGGTGAGTTTGAGGAGCGTCTGAAGGGCGTCATCAACGCCGTGGTGAAGAGCAACGGACAGATTATCTTGTTCATTGATGAGATTCATACGCTGGTGGGTGCCGGACAAACGCAGGGAGCGATGGACGCGGCGAACATCCTGAAGCCGGCCTTGGCCCGTGGCGAGTTGCGGAGCATTGGTGCCACCACGCTGGATGAGTACCAGAAATATTTTGAGAAGGACAAGGCACTGGAGCGCCGATTCCAGACAGTAATGGTGTCGGAACCAGACGTTTTGTCGAGCATATCCATCCTTCGTGGACTGAAGGAGCGGTATGAGAATCATCATAAGGTGCGTATCAAGGACGAAGCCATCATTGCGGCTGTGGAACTTTCGAACCGCTACATCACGGAACGGTTCCTGCCGGACAAGGCCATCGACCTGATGGACGAGGCTGCGGCCAAGCTGCGCATGGAGCGGGACTCTGTGCCTGAGGCTTTGGACGAGTTGAGCCGTCGCATTAAGCAGATGGAGATTGAACGCGAGGCCATTAAGCGCGAAAACGACAAAGAGAAGCTGGATGAGCTGAATGCCATCATTTCCGCGTTGAAGGCTGACGAGCAGAAGCAGAAGGCGAAATGGGAAGGGGAACGTGCGCTGCTGAATCAGATACAGTCGGACAAGCAACAGATTGAGAACTTGAAGTTTGAGGCGGACAAGGCTGAACGTGAGGGAAATTACGCAAAGGTGGCAGAGATTCGCTATGGAAAGTTGCAGCGTCTGGAGGAGGACATCAAGACCATTCAGACGAAACTGGCTGAGGCACAAGGTGGCGACGCCCTGGTGAAGGAGGAAGTGACGGCTGACGATATTGCCGACGTGGTATGCCGCTGGACGGGCATTCCTGTGAGCAAGATGCAGACCTCGGAACGTGAGAAGTTGCTGAATCTGGAGACGGAGTTGCACAAGCGGGTGATTGGTCAGGACAAGGCCATTAAGGCGGTGAGTGATGCCGTGCGCCGCAGCCGGGCCGGCTTGCAAGACCCGAAACGTCCTATCGGCTCGTTCATCTTCCTGGGTACCACGGGTGTGGGTAAGACGGAGCTGGCAAAAGCCTTGGCCGATTACCTGTTTGACGATGAGTCGATGATGACACGTATCGATATGTCGGAGTATCAGGAGAAGCACACGGTGAGCCGCTTGGTGGGAGCTCCTCCAGGATACATTGGCTACGAGGAGGGTGGACAACTGACGGAGGCTGTAAGACGCAAACCGTATTCAGTGGTGCTCTTTGATGAGATTGAGAAGGCGCACCCGGATGTGTTCAACCTCTTGTTGCAAGTGCTGGACGACGGACGCCTGACGGACAACAAGGGCCGGACGGTGAACTTCAAGAACACCATCGTGATTATGACCAGCAATGCGCCGAGGGAGTCGCTCTTCAACATCTTCCGTCCTGAGTTCCTGAACCGTGTGGATGAAATCATTGACTTCACGGCCCTGGGCGAGGATGAAATCAGGCAGATTGTGAAGTTGCAGATTGACAAAGTCGTGAAGATGGTTGCCGCCAACGGCATTACGCTCTCTGTGGATGACAAGGCTGTAGATTTCATTGCCAAGACGGGCTATGACCCACAGTTTGGCGCACGACCAGTGAAACGTGCCATCCAAGACAAGCTCTTGAATGAGCTCTCGAAGAAGATGTTGAGCGGAGAGGTAAGCCGTGAAAAGGAAATCAGGGTGAGTGCCTTGGACGATGGGCTTGTTTTTAATGCATAATGCGTATATATTATAATAATGTGAAAGGGCGCAAGAGGGAAAAAACTCTTGCGCCCTTTTTGTGGAGTATGGTGTGAATGGTTTTCACGGTTGCCGTTGGAGGTATATCTGGATGAGGATGGCGATGTCGGCTGTTGTGATTTTTCCGTCGCCGTCCATGTCGCAGATTTCCAACAGATGTTTCCGCTCCTCGTCGATTTCTTCGTCTGGTGCAGCTGCTTTCTTCAAGTTATAGATGCGGATGGCATCGATGAAGCAGCGCTTGGCGGAGGTTACGAGCGTGAGTTGCGGGTTCTCTTGAGGAATGTTCTCGAAGGTGGCGCTGACGGTTTCAAAGTTGGACGTCATCGTCGCTTCGTAGCTTAGGGACTGGGGCTCTGCAACGCCCGTGATGGAGAGGATCAGTTCGCCCTCTACCTTAGTCCACCCCTTTACGTCAACTTCAACCCGGAGTTTGCTGCCGGCTTTGGCAGGAATGGCTACGGTGGTGAGATTGCCACTCTTGCTGCTTGTGCCAAGTTTCAAGGCACCACCCGCCTCATAACATGCGGTTGCGACGGTGAACTGCTCATTGACTTTCCACGTAGCGGAAGCACCGCCTGTGCTGGTATTGTTGCCGCTGGCCGCGCTTTCGAAGGTTTCGTTGAAGATGAGCGTGTCGGCTGCTATGTCTGGAATATCAATGCCTGTGGTGTCAACAGGAATTGTATCGACAGGGATGGTGTCCGGCGGAGTCGGGTCAACCGTAGCGGTGTCGGTCTTAGCCGAAATCACATTGGGAACAGCTGTGGCGAGATTCCACGCATAGTTGATGGAGTCGCCCCAGATGTATTCAGCCAACTGGGGGTAGTCGATGAAGGGGTTACGGTTGTTTTGCATTTGATAGACACGCTCGTTGCGTATGACCTCCCATTCGGAGGGCGGGTCCATGCGGTTCCACTCCAGCATGATGGGGATAATCCACTCATTGAACGTGGGATAGTTGGAGCCGCCAGCCTTGAAGGCCCATCCGTAGTTCGACTGCCAAGGAACGTTCTGGTAGCAGACGGCGTCGTACATGTAAATACGTGCAAAGTCGCCCTTGAACTCATCGCAAGGCTCAAACACTTTGCCCGCACCGCCTGAAAGGGTTGCTGTGCCTACACGGCAACGGCTGTTGCTGAACGTGATAGAGCCCGTGACAACACCCAATGGCAGGTTGGATTTCGCGCTGTTTGCCCTTGCCTCAGAAGGATAGACATTGAAAAGGTCGGAGTAGATGGGGTATTTAGCGCCACTTCCCCACCAAGACTGAGGAGCCACGTGCTCTTTGTTCATGCCGGAAGGCGCATTTCCATTCCCCGGAAAGTAGAAGACCTCGTCGGAGTACATGTCGAAAACCTGGTTGGGGTTGTCAAGACAGGCGTCCGTGGTCTCATAGCATTTCCACAATGCCGAGTAGGTATAGACCTTATGGTTGGAGACAATTTCATACAAAGCGGTCTTGAGGTCGGTGTACATCTCTCCGTCCGCGCTGTTGTAGTACGACTTAAATGATTGAGAAAAGGCTGTGCTGCAAATCATTGCAGCACAGGCCATGAGAAATGTCGGTTTGAAATGTTGGGCCATTTTTTACTTGACATATTTTTGAATGAGCACCTTGATGTCGTCGATGGTGACATTGTTGTCCGGATTGTTTTCAAGGTACTTCTCAATAAGCTTTGTAATCTCGCTGATAAGCGTCTCCGTAGGAGCTGTGACCACGAACTTGGAAATGCCCTTCAGACCTGGGATGGTGCAGTATTTGTCAATGACGCCATAGAGAACAACCTCTATTCCAAGGTTCTGCGGATTGTCTTTCAGGTTCAGCGAAGAGCGTACACCCGGAGCAACCGTTTCGGTTGGCAGCTGGATGGAAATGTGTGTGTCGTTTTCTGTGCCGTCGATGATGCCGAGGGAGAGATTGGTCGGAAGTGCCTCCAGCGTGTCGTTGGGCACCAGTGTCTTGCCTGTGTTTGAGTTGATGAAGCCAACGATGTTTCCACGAACCCAGACAGAGTCCTTGGTATGGGTGTTGGATTTGTACAGGCCAATCACGTCCTCAATGGTGTAAGGATTCTCAAGGGTACCGGCACCAACGGCATCGTATGGCTCAACGGGCTCGACTGGCTCAACGTATTCATTGGTAACATTCTGGATGCTCGTCACATAATAGACCACGTTGTTTTTGTACATGGTTGCAATGGCACAGACATCGAATTTGTCAACTTTGTTCAGGCTGGCCTTGGAAAGAACGTTCCAACGGTCTTGCAGAATCACCTCGTTGCTCTCTGCGTCGTATGCGGTTACCTGATTGCTCTTGAGAACAGAGTCGGCCAACGTCACACTCTTGAGAATGAAGTATTTCGACTCGTCATTTGCGTAGTTGAAATCGTCGTAGGAGAACTCAATGGGCGTGAGCTTCGTGGTATCGCTGGTAGCTGTCACGTTGGCCATGCCGTCGTTGAAAGCCAACTCATGGGTACCGTTGTAGATGTAGAGTTTGCCAATCAGGCTGCCAGACAGCTGGTCGCCCGTGTTGATTTTGTTTTGGCTACCGTAGATGAGGAAGGCGTCTGTGCCGTCGGACACAAATGTGTATGAGCTGGACGAGGAAGCGTAGGTTGCCCTCATGCCGTCAAGGATGAGTCTTACGACGGGTGCCTCGCTCTCCGAAGTGGCGGTACATGCCGTGCGAATGTCGGCCAACGAAGTGAAGGTCTGAGCCTCGGCAATGGTGATGGTGCGGCTGATGACGTCGGACTTGTTGTTGTCCTCATCTTGAGCGTATGCGTAGAGGGTGTAAGTGCCCGCATTTGAAAGGGTGATAGGCTCGGTATATACCTTGCTTTCCTCGCCCTCGAAGTAGTAATACACGGTATTGGAAGACGTCAGCGTGATGGTCTGTGGCTCATAGTAGGTTCCGTTGCCAACGTTGGTCTTAGGAGTAGGGACAAAGATTTGCTCGCCGCCGTCCGTGCAGGCCGTCCAGCTGATGTTCCAGATGGAATAGCGGTCTTTGTTGCTTGAGCTGTTGTTTGAGGGGCTGTTGTTGGTGATGACAATCTGTAAATCGTTGCCGCTGATGTTCGCCTCAATCGTTTCGGTTGCGACGGTCGATTTTGCAAGTGATGCGTCCACCACGTCTTTGGAGAACACTTCTGTCCCATCCTTCAAGATAGAAACCTTGAAGCTCACCCCTTTCGTCTCACCGAAGATATAAGCATAGTTCAGGGTCAGCGTACCAATGCCTCCGCCGATGGTTGGCGAGGTAATCTTACCCACCGCCGATGTCTTTCCATTGATGCAGACGGCGACGGCCTCTCCGAAAATCTCGGAGTTTCCACTGTTTTGTATAGCGGCGTTTTCGTATGCCCATCCGCCAGCTGATGTACCGCTTTTGTAGCTGTTGTTCGGAGTGATGGTTGAGAAATCATCGCTACCTTGTGCCATGGCAACGACCGATGCCACGACCGCAAACATAGAGAGTAAAAGTTTTTTCATAATTTTTTAAAGTATTTGAGTATGATTGTTAATAAATAGCGTCAAGAAGCTATACTTCCATCGGTAAGGCATTGATTGTAAGTATAGATTTAGGCTTTTGTTCATGAAAGGCTCTGTCTTCACAGGCATTCATGATTGCAAAGATAGAAACTATTCATTAGATAATCAAAAAAAACAGAGATTTCTTTTTGAAGAAATTTCACGCCTCTCTCGCCTTTTTTCTTTGTTGCATTCTTTTTTGCATTTTGAAGCTGCTTTTATAGTTTTTTCCTCTTTCCTTTCAAAAAAAATCGCATCGCGCCAAGCCCAATAGGGAAGGGCATTGGCGAAAAAATCAGACGGAAAGTGATAAATTCTTTTAGATTTTTTAAGAAATAAAATTACTTCTTTCCTGATGATTTCTTTTATCTTTGTGGCCGAAAAGTTTTCCAAAACGGGAAACTTTTTCTTAAAACAGAAAGTGAAAGTTTTCCAAAACGGAAAACTTTTCACTGAAAAACACGGTAGAGTCTATACATATATAATATACAACATGGAAATTAAAAATTTCACTATCACCAAGCGTGACGGCTCAAAAGATCAGTTTTCGCTTGACAAAATCATGAACGCCATCGTGAAGGCGTTTGAAAGTGTTGACCAGCCCACAGACCTCGGAACTATCTCTAAGATTCTGAGCCACTTGGATATGAAAGACGACATAAAGGTTGAAGATATTCAGAACCAGGTGGAGGAGGCTTTGATGCGTGAGGGTTACTACAAGGTGGCCAAGTCTTTCATGCTCTACCGTCAGCAGCATTCCGAGGACCGCGAGACCCTGGCAAAGCTGCAATTCTTGTCAGAATATTGCGAGTCGGTCAATGCGGCAACTGGTTCAAAATATGATGCCAACGCAAATGTTGAGCATAAAAATATTGCAACTCTGATTGGCGAGTTGCCCAAGTCTAACTTCATCCGTCTGAACCGTCGCCTGCTCACCGACCGCATCAAGAAGATGTATGGCAAGCCCTTGGCCGACGAGTACATCGACAAGCTCACTCACCACTTCATCTATAAAAACGACGAGACCAGCCTGGCCAACTACTGTGCCAGCATCACCATGTACCCATGGCTGATTGGTGGCACCATTTCCATTGGCGGCAACTCGACGGCTCCCACGAACCTGAAAAGTTTCTGTGGTGGCTTCGTCAATATGGTCTTCATGGTCAGCAGTATGCTTTCCGGCGCTTGTGCCACGCCCGAATTCCTCATGTACATGAGCTACTTCATCGGCAAGGAATACGGAAGGGACTACTGGAAGCGTGCCGACGAGCAGGTGGATTTGAGCCTGAAGAAGCGTACCATTGACAAGGTCATCACCGACTGCTTCGAGCAGATTGTCTATACGCTGAATCAGCCCACGGGTGCCCGCAACTACCAGGCCGTGTTCT
>CAJONZ010000020.1 GCA_905236065.1 uncultured Bacteroidaceae bacterium
CCAGTAGCCGCAAACCACTTTGCGGGGAACGCGCATACGGGTGCAAATATGTCCGAATTCGATATCGCCGTGAGCACTCTGGTTCAGGTTCATGAAGTCCATGTCGATGTCGGCCCAGGGTATCTCGGCATTGTACTGGGTGTGGAAGTGAAGCAGAGGCTTCTGCAGAGCCTGCAGACCCTTGATCCACATCTTGGCAGGAGAGAAGGTGTGCATCCAAGTGATGATACCCACGCACTTCTCGTCGTTGTTTGCTGCCTTCATCACAGCCTCAACCTCCTTGCTGGAGTTTGCCGTACCTTTATATACTACTTTGATAGGAATCAGGCCACCTGCGTTCAGGCCATCAACCATTTCCTTGGAGTGACCGTCAACGATTTTTACAGTTTCACCACCATAGAGCAACTGGGCACCAGTCACCCACCAAATCTCTAAATTTTCGAATGCTTTCATAGTTATTTTAATTTAATTAGTGAATAAATATTTTTTTAATGCTTTTGTCCTTTCTGTCCGTAGTATGCGTTGGGGCCGTGCTTGCGGTTGTAGTGCTTCTCCACCAACAGCGGATTCATGGTCAGGCCGGGATTTACGGAGAATGCGACGAATGCCATCTTGGCACACTGCTCCATCACCTTTGCGTTATAGACAGCGTTGTCGGGCGATGTTCCCCAAGAGAACGGGCCGTGATTCTTCACGAGTACGGCGGGCGTGTGGTCGGGGTTGATTTTGCGGATGTTCAGAATCTCATCCACAATCACATTGCCTGTCTCCAACTCATACTGGCCTTCAACCTCTTCCTTCGTCATGTCACGGGTGCATGGAATGTCCTTGTAGAAATAGTCAGCGTGTGTGGTGCCGATGTTTGGAATGTCCTTGCCTGCCTGGGCAAATGCCGTAGCGTAGGTGGAGTGTGTGTGTACAACACCCTTGATATTGGGGAAAGCCTTGTAGAGCACAAGGTGGGTTGGGGTGTCGGAAGAAGGATTGAGGTCGCCTTCGACCACCTTTCCTGTTTCTAGGTCAACAACCACCATGTCGCTGGCCTTCATGTCATCGTAACTGACACCGGAAGGTTTGATGACAACCAATCCCTTTGCGCGGTCAATTCCGCTCACGTTACCCCATGTGAAGATAACCAGGCCCTGCTTTACCAAATCCAGGTTTGCCTTAAATACTTTTTCTTTTAATTCTTCAAGCATAACATAATATATTATTATAAGGTATTAGAAAGGAAAGGAAGGTTGAGCTTCCTTTCCTTTAGAAGATATAAAATTACCAGAAATAAGCGTAGAAGCAAGCGCAGAGACCTACGACAAGGAGGGTTCCGAGAATATCCCAGATGCCCCAGCTCTCGCGGATGCTCTTCTTGAAGTCCGAAGTGAAGGTGATGGCATCAACCTGAGCCTTTGATGGAGCGGGAGTGAAGAAGCTGACGCATACCATCAGACAGACGATAAACACAAGCAGCCAGCACTCAAATACGAGCCAGTTGGTCTGCCAGAACCATGTGGTGTTCTCCCAGAAGGCACCGTGCATAATTTGTCCATCAAAGCCAGGAATAGCTACGGCTTGTGTATCTGTAAGCGCTTTGCCTGTATCAGTAATCACATTCGTTACCAGACGAATCATTCCAACGATGAAGCCGCCGATAAGACCCCACTCACCAGCCTTCGGAGTAATCTTCTTCGAGAAAATACCCAGCGTGAACACGGCAACCATAGCAGGAGCCAGCAGAGACTGAATACCTTGCAGGTAGCTGTAGAGCGAACCGAGGCTCATCATCACGGGCATCCAAAGCAGACCCAGCAATACGACTACCACGGTGGCCACACGGCCTACGAATACATAGTGAGCCTCGCTCTTGCCTTTCTTCATAGGCTTGTAGAAGTCCTCAGTGAAGAGGGTTGCGCAACTGTTGAAGAATGCTGCCAGCGAAGCGACGAGGGCGCAGACGAAACCAATGGTCACGATACCCTTGATACCGGCAGGAAGGATGTTCTTCACCATCAGGGCGAAGGCTGCGTCGGTGTCTTCCATCACGAAACCGTTAATCTCTGGGTGCTGTGCCAATGCTGCGGCAATCATGCCCGGGATGAGGAACATGAAGCAGGGGAGAATCTTGAAGAAACCAGCGGCGATGGTACCACGACGTGCGCGGGCCATCACCTTGGCGTTGTCCTCGCCGGGAACCTGACCAAGCACACGCTGAACGATGTGCTGGTCTGTACACCAGTACCAGAAACCGATGATGCAGGCACCAAGGAACACTACGTAGCCAGGATACTCAGCATACATGGGGTCTCCTGGGTCGGTGTGGAACATGTGGTTGATACCGTAACCGTCGTGCATCTGCTTGGCTGTATCCATCATCGTGCTCCAACCTTCAGATACGCTGCCACCGCCAAGGGTAGCCAGACCAAGGAACAGGACGAGGAAAGAACCGATAATCAAGATTGGCGTCTGGATGCTGGACAGCGTCATCACGCCCTTCATGCCACCGAACACGGTGAATACAGCGGTGACGGCAATCAGGCCGATGGCACCCACCCAGAAGTTCAGGCCCAGCAGGTATTCAAAGAAGATACCGCCCGTGAAGGCTGTCACACTCACTTTGGTCAGCACGTAGGCCACCAACGTGATGATGGAAAGCCACGAACCTGTTGCCTGCGTATAGCGGAACTTCAGGAAGTCGGGCATGGTGATGATTTTACCCATTTTGTTGATAAGCAACTGATAGAACGGTACGAAGAGCCAGCCGAGGATGAGAATCATCCATCCCTGCATCTCCCAGTGAGCCATGCCCACACCGTCCTTTGCGCCAGTACCGGCGAGACCTACGAGGTGCTCCGAGCCGATGTTGGCAGCAAAAATAGCCATACCGATTACATACCAAGGCTCACCCTTACCAAAAAGATAAGCCGAAGAGTCTTCGCCCTGCTGGGCTTTCTTGTCCTTGACGATAGCGTGCCATACGGCCCATACTACACCAATAAGGCCGATGGCGAGTACCGCCCAGTCGAGCCAGATAAATTCATGTGAACTCCAGTTCATAGTTTTTTAAATTAACAATTAATAATTAACAATTAACAATACCTTCGGATGGTTTGTGCTGAATTGTCGATAATTAATTGATAGGTTAATGATTAAAACTTGTTTGTTATTTATTATTTAATGTGTTAATACTTGCAATCAATAGTTTGATGATTTCCTTACAATCAAAAATTATACTTGCGTATTGCTCGTTGGTTAAGTAGTTGCTTTTATGAAGAATTTCAATCCAATATTCTGTTTCATTGGCTTCTTTAAGGGCTATTTTTAATTTATGCTTAAAATCTTCCTTACTTTCGCCAAATTCTGCTTCACCGATGTTTGCACCAATGCTTGTACCAGATTTTAAGACCTGAGTGAACATGGGATGAATGGCAATAGGCTCATTATTTACAAGAAATCTGGCCATTTTAGTTATTCTTATCCCAAACAACCGGCTCTTCTCTTTCAAAATATTGCATTCTTTCATAGTGCAATCACTCATGAACAAACGGTGTACGGTTGTATTGTTAATTGTTCATTGTTCATCGTTCATTGTCGAGAAGGCATACTTGCAGTAGCTGTGATAAGGTTTCTCTGGCGTGATGAATGGGTCGCTGAGTTCCCAGCCCTTCATGCTATATTTGTTCGGGCTGTCGGGGTACTTCTGGCTTTCCAGACAGATGGCGCAATGCTTCTGGTACATGATGCCTCCCTTGCCGGGACGGGTGCCGTCCTGGAAGTTTGCCGTGTAGCACTGGATGCCCGGTTCGTTGGTATAGACATCGAGACGGATGCCAGAACGTGGGTCATACATGATAGCGCAAGCCTCGTCCTGGTTGCCAGCTGTGTTCAGACACCAGTTGTGGTCGTAGCCGCCGCCTGCTGCCTCAATCTCAGGGTCACCGTCGGCAAAGTTCGTACCGATGGCCTTCGGGGTGCGGAAGTCGAATACGGTACCCTCCACGGCTTTCACGGCGCCTGTCGGCATGTAAGTCTCGTCGGCAGGGGTGTAGTATTCAGCATCCACCATGAGTACAGACTCGTCAATGGTGTTGTTGAAGTCGCCTGAGAGGTTGAAGTACGTGTGGTTCGTCATGTTGAACGGAGTGACGGCGTCGGTCGTGGCATCGTAGTTGATGACGATGGCATTGTCGTCTGTCAGTTCAAACTTCACCGTAGCCTCCACGTTGCCCGGGAACTTGTTGTCGCCTGCCGGAGAAACCATCTTCAGCGTGAGTGACTGCTCCTGTACGTCGGCAACGTCGTACACCTGGTACTGCCAGCCAGTGTAACCACCGTGAAGTGAGTGGAAACCATTGTTGTTCTTGTCCAACTGCACAGGCTCCGTTTCGCCAGGCAGACAGAACTTGCCGCCGTCGATGCGGTTTGCGTAACGGCCCACTGAGCAACCGAAGTCAGTCTCGAAGTTCCATGGGAAATAGTTCTCAACCTTGTCGAAACCACAGGCTACGTCCACCAGGACGCTGTCCTTGTTGGGCACCATGATGCTCACGATGCGTCCGCCAAAGTTAGTGATGCACACTTCCATGCCGTTCTTGTTCGTCAGCGTGTAAAGCTTCACAGGCTTTGCATTTGCTGAGTCTGGCACGAATTGATGGTTCTCGTAATCGTATGACACAGCGATGGTTGTGTCATAGTCAGCTGGATTGATGCCCGACTTGGTCAGTTCAGGCTCTGCGGCAGGCTGTTGCCCACACGCACACAGGAGTGCTACAGCCGCAGCGCCTCCCCACATCAGTTTTTTCATGTTTGTCATATATGAAATAATTTAGAAAAGATATTAGTTTATAAACTTGCCCACAAAGTTAGCCCATAGCCGTGTCATTTTACCCCCGAAAAACATGTTGTAAAACATAAAAATATTTCTTCGGCCCTCAATACCAACCCATTCGCTACTGGTTTAACATTATTTAAATCTGCTACCGTTTTATTTGTGTTTTTCACGCAGAACTCTATCGGAGATGACGCAGTACTCTATTCGATTTCACGCAGAACTGTATTCACGAAAAGAGTTCTGCGTCATTTTGGGTTTTGTTCAGCAGGTATTTCAATGCTGTTGCCTTTCCCGCCAAAGCTGCCACGAATTGATGATGTTGTGCCAGACGGAATAGAATCCGCCCGCCGTGGCGGTGACGGGGTTCAGGAAGGTGTAGCCCATCCAGATGGCGAAGATGGTGTTTTTCTGCCCCAGTGCCTGTGTGCCGGCAATGGACTCCTTTTGTCGGCGTCCGACGATGCGTCCGACGGCGAACTGCACAAGGCAGGTGACCAACGAAGCCAAGGCGATGAGCACGAGCGTGAGCGGGCTTTCGTTGCTGTGGACTACGGCTTTGGTTGTGATGGCAATGGCCAGTGACAAGGCGACGGTCCAAAGGTTGAAGGCCAGGTCAGGATAGCTGAGGATTTTCCGGTGGAAGCGGGGCATCAGGTAGCGGACAAACCAGGCGGAGAGTAGGGGGAGGATGAGCAGGGGAAAGACCTTGCCGATGATAAGGGTGAAGGAGGTGAGGAATCCCATGTCGTTTGCTCCCTCATGGATGAAGGAAACCACGGACGGGATGACGATGGAGGCGGCCAAATTGATGAGGCAAGTATAGCTGACGACGGTCGAAGGGCTGCCGTGGAGCTTGGCGGTGATGACTGAGGCTGACGTGGCCGTGGGACAAATCATGCACACCATGGTTGCCTCAATGACGATGCGTCCGGGCACGTCGGGCAAAAGGATGACAAGCAGTCCCATGCCCGAAAAACTGAGCACTTGCACGGCCAACAGCTTGAGCATCCAACGGCGTGGACGGAGCTCATGGGGAGCGACTTTGCAGAAGGAGACGAACAGCATGATAAACAGCAACAAAGGCTGCACGATGGCGATGGTTTGGCCAACGAAGGCGTGGGTGCCGTCGAGGGCATGGATGTTCACGTAGATGAAGTAGGAGAGTATGCCGGTCAGCATACTGACGAGAAGTGCCCAATTCTTCAGTGTTTTCAGCATTTTCGTCATTTTCCCTCCTTTTCTTTCCCGTCCAGCAACTCCATCATTTTCAGCATCTCGTCCCGGTACATGGCTGCTTGCATGAAGTCAAGTTTCTTTGCGGCCTCCTGCATCAGACGGCGTGTCTGTTCGATGGACTTCTTCAAGCGGCTCTCATCCATGTTCAGCATGATGGGGTCTTCTGCGGCCATGAGGCTGTTCTCCTCGATGTAGGCGTTGCCTGTGTAGTCAATCTGCTTATGCTGACGGATGGCCGTCTGTGCCTTCTTTATCTGGGTGGGCGTGATGCCGTTCTTTTCGTTGTAGGCCATCTGAATCTCACGTCGGCGGTTCGTCTCGTCGATGGTCAGCTGCATACTGTGGGTGATTTTGTCTCCGTAGAGGATGGCCATGCCGTTGACGTTGCGGGCGGCGCGTCCGATGGTCTGTGTGAGACTGCGGTGACTGCGCAGGAACCCCTCTTTGTCGGCATCGAGGATGGCCACGAGGGAGACTTCGGGCAGGTCGAGACCCTCGCGCAGCAGGTTGACCCCGACGACGACGTCAAATTCTCCCTGGCGAAGCTTGCCCAGAATCTCCACGCGCTCAAAGGTATCGACATCGCTATGGATGTAGCTGCAACTCACTCCGTTTTCGGTCAGGTATTCAGAGAGTTCCTCGGCCATCCGCTTGGTGAGTGTGGTGACCAAGGTGCGTTCACCGACCTCGATGCGCTTCTGTATTTCCTCCATCAGGTCGTCTATTTGATTGGTGGTGGGACGTACCTCGATTCGAGGGTCGAGCAGGCCGGTGGGACGGATGACTTGCTCCACGACCACGCCTTCCGTGCGTTCCAATTCGTATTCGGCAGGGGTCGCACTGACATAGATGGTCTGTGGGGTCATGGCCTCAAACTCTTCAAAACGCAACGGGCGGTTGTCGAGGGCTGCGGGAAGGCGGTAGCCATACTCTACGAGTGTGGTCTTGCGCCTGCGGTCGCCGCCATACATGGCACGGATTTGCGGGATGGACTCATGGCTTTCGTCGATGACCAGCAGGAAGTCCTTGGGGAAGAAATCGAGCAGGCAATAGGGACGCTCGCCGGGAGCACGCCCGTCGAAGTAGCGGGAGTAGTTTTCGATGCCTGAACAATGGCCCAGTTCACGAATCATTTCAAGGTCGTTGGTGACACGCAACTCCAGCAGTTGCGCCTTGGCTTTGTCGCCAATTTCCTCATAGAATTTCAGGCGTTCGTGCAGGTCGTCTTCAATCATGTGGATGGCCTGTTGGGTTCGCTCCTTGGAGGTCATAAAGAGGTTGGCAGGGTAAATCCTGTAATCCTCAAAGGCCGTGATGGTTGCGCCCGTTTGTTCATTGATTTCTTTAATGGATTCTATCTCGTCCCAGGCAAAGCTGATACGCACGGTTTTCTCGTCGTAGGCAAGGGCAATTTCGATGTTTTCACCCCTGACCCTGAAGTGCCCTCTTGTCAGCTCAATGTCGTTGCGTACATACAGGCTTTCAACTAGACGTCGGAGGAAGGCGTTGATGTCCATGCGCTGTCCGACCCGAATGTCGATGATGCTTTCGCTGAAATCCATCGGAGACCCCATGCCGTAGATGCAGGAGACGGAGGAGACCACAATGACATCCTTCCGTCCCGAAAGCAGGGAGGAAGTGGCGGCCAGGCGCAGGCGATCGACTTCCTCGTTGATGGCCAGGTCTTTCTCGATGTAGGTGTCGGTGGAGGGGATGTATGCCTCGGGCTGGTAGTAGTCGTAGTAGCTCACGTAGTACTCCACGGCATTGTTGGGGAAGAAGTTCCTCATCTCGGTATAAAGCTGGTGGGCCAGTGTCTTGTTGTGGCTCAGGATGAGGGTGGGGCGCTGGATGTTCTGGATGACGTTGGCGATGGTAAAGGTCTTTCCCGAGCCGGTCACACCTAAAAGCACCATTGCCTCCTCGCCGTTCTCGATGCCTTCGGTGAGTTGCTGGATGGCCTCGGGCTGGTCGCCCGTGGGCGTGTATTTTGAGGTGAGTTCAAACTCCATGAACTGTGTATCTGTGAGGTTGAAAATAGCTGAAATAATGTGCAAAAGTACGGCTTTTCGGGTTAAGTTGTTCATGAATAATGTTTTTTAACTCACAAGACAGCTTTTTTTTGTTTTTGAGATATTGATAAATTCACAATATATTCCTACCTTTGCAAAATATTTCAAGAAAACATGAGAAAATTGCTTTTTTCTGTTGTCTTTTCGAGCCTGCTGCTGACTTCCTGTAAGACGGCATACAATGAGGTTTACAAGACGATGGATTATGATTATAAGTATGAGGCTGCAAAGGAATATTATGTTGCCGGACAGTATTCCAAGTGCTATCAGATACTGGAAGATTTCGTGATGATGCTGAAGGGTACGGATAAGGCGGAAGAGTCGCTTTTCATGCTTGCCATGTCCTATTACCATCTGCGGGATTACGAGACTGCCGTACTCTACCTGGATCGGTATTACAAGACTTATACGAAAGGCGTCTATGCAGAGCCTGCCCGTTATTATAGCGGAAAAGCCTCTTATATGCAGTCGCCCGATACGCGACTGGACCAGTCGCCGACGATTACGGCCATTAACTCTTTGCAGGAGTATCTGGAGTTCTATCCCTATTCCGAGCGGAAGGAAGAGGTGAACGAAATGATTTATGAATTGCGTAACCGATTGGCATTGAAGGAATATCAGGCAGCCAAGTTGTATTACAATTTAGGAACCTACACGGGTAATTGTGTGAACGGCGGTAGCAATTACGAAGCTTGTATCATTACTGCGGAGAATGCGCTGAAATCGTACCCTTACACGACGCTACGTGAGGATTTCTACATTATGATTCTGCGGGCAAGGTACCGTTTGGCTTCCCACAGTATCGCATCGAAGGTGGAGGAGCGTTACCGTGAGACCATTGACGAATACTATGGCTTTAAGAATCAGTACCCGGACAGCAAGTATATGCGTGAGGCCCAGCGGATTTTTGAACGTTCCGTAGCCCGGCAGCCGGCACGGGATGATAAGGACATAGATTGATGTTGAAAGTTAAAAATTAAAAGTTAAAATATTTTTTAGAGGATTATGGATTTCAAAAAAACAAATGCACCAACAAACACTGTGACACGTAACTTGATGGATCTCTGTCAGGATACTCAGAACATCTATGAAACTGTTGCCATCATTGGAAAGCGTGCCAATCAGATTTCCACCATCATGAAGGAGGAACTGACCAAAAAGCTTCAGGAATTTGGTTCAACTACTGACAATCTGGAGGAGATTTTTGAAAATGAGGAGCAGATTCAGATTTCACGCTATTATGAGCGTCTACCAAAGCCATCACTGATTGCCACTCAGGAGTTTATAGAGGGAAAGATTTATTACCGCAATCCGAACAGGGAAAAAGAGCTTCAATGATTCAACGCATACAGACCGTATATCTTTTGCTGGTTGCTATTCTTTCTTTTGTCTCTTTAATCTCGTCGGTGGGTTATTTCACCCTGGCGGATGAGGTGATAGCAACATTCAGTAACTTCACGTTCAGTTCGGAGCTTACATTTAAAAGTACTGGCCCATACGCATTGGGGGTGTTGCTCATCCTTGTGATTTTGCTGAGTTTGATGAGCATCATGCTTTTCCGTAAACGTATGCGCCAGTTGCGACTGACCATCATCAGCAGCATTTTGCTTGTCGGGTATGTTGTTGTCTATGTGTTGTTTGCTTATTTCTATAAAGAAAATATTGACTTGATTCTTGAGCCGGAGCAGTCGGTTTTCCATCTTCGTTTTGTCTCGGTGTTCCCTGTCCTGAGCTTGATACTGAACATTCTTGCAATCAACGGAATACGGAAGGACGAGGCGTTGGTTCGTTCGCTTGACAGACTTCGGTAACTGAAAATAGAAAATTGATGTTAGGGAAAAATAGTAAGATTTTTGTGGCCGGTCATCACGGTTTGGTCGGTTCTGCCATTTGGAACAACTTGAAAAGCCGTGGCTATGAGAATCTTGTCGGAAAGTCTCACCGTGAACTGGACTTGATGGATCCTGTAGCGGTGAAGGCTTTTTTTGATGAGGAAAAGCCAGATGCGGTGGTGCTTGCCGCTGCCCATGTGGGAGGCATCATGGCAAATTTGCAGTATCGTGCGGACTTTATCTACCAGAATTTGCAGATTCAGCAGAATGTGATAGGCGAGGCTTGGAAGCACGGCGTGAAAAAGCTGCTCTTCCTTGGTTCAACCTGCATCTATCCAGGCGAGGCGCCTCAACCCATGCCGGAGGATTGTCTGCTGACCTCTCCGCTGGAATATACCA
Source organism: uncultured Bacteroidaceae bacterium (assembly GCA_905236065.1). GTDB lineage: Bacteria > Bacteroidota > Bacteroidia > Bacteroidales > Bacteroidaceae > Minthosoma. The sequence continues at coordinate 10,365 of CAJONZ010000020.1, forward strand.
ACGAGCCGTATGCCATTGCCAAGATTGCCGGACTAAAGATGTGTGAATCGTTCAACCTGCAATATGGCACGAACTACATTGCCGTGATGCCCACGAATTTGTATGGCCCTAACGACAATTTCCATTTGGAGAATAGTCATGTGCTTCCGGCCATGATTCGTAAAATCCATCTGGCAAAGTGTCTGAACGAAGGGGATTGGGAGGCTGTGAGAAAGGACCTGAGCCTTCGCCCTGTGAGCATGAAGGTGCCCAAGATGGTGGATGGACAGGCTGCACCTGATGCCGAAGCCGCACGAGCTACGCAGACCATCATGGCAACGGCGATGAGTGATGAATACACGATTTTGCAAGTGCTTCGTCACTATGGCATTACGCCGCAGGCTGTCACGCTGTGGGGTACGGGTGCTCCGATGCGTGAGTTCCTGTGGAGCGAGGAGATGGCAGACGCATCCGTATATTGTCTCTTGAACGTGGATTTCCAGGATATTCTTGACAGTCAGGATTTCGTGAACAACCGTGACGGAATCAAGGAAATACGCAATTGCCATATCAATGTGGGCACAGGCAAGGAAATCTCCATCAAGGCCGTGGCAGAGAAAATCGTGGCTGAGATTGGATTTAAAGGAGCTTTGTGTTGGGATGGCAGCAAGCCGGATGGTACCCGCAAGAAATTGACAGATGTTTCCAAACTTCACCGTCTGGGCTGGCATCATACCATCGAGATAGATGAAGGCATCCACAGGCTGTATAAGTGGTATCTGGAGAATTGAAGATTGTAAGATTAAAATTGAAGATTGTAAGATTATGTCAGAAAGAAAAGTTGCTCTCATAACTGGCGTGACAGGTCAGGATGGTTCATACCTTTCGGAGTTTCTTTTGGCGAAAGGTTATGCAGTTCATGGTATCATTCGCCGCAGTTCGGTCGATTATCGTGAACGCATTGCCCACCTTGAGGGACAACCCAATTTCCATTTGCATTATGGCGACATGGGAGACTCCATGTCTATTCTTCAGGTGGTTAGCAAGGTGCGCCCGACGGAGATTTACAACCTTGCCGCACAATCGCACGTACAGGTAAGTTTCGATGCACCAGAGTTTACGGCTGACGTGGATGCTGTCGGTGTGCTACGCATATTGGAGGCTGTCCGTATGTGTGGCCTGAAGGATTCTTGCCGCATTTATCAGGCGAGTACCTCTGAACTATATGGAAAGGTTGAGGAAGTGCCACAGAATGAGAATACGCCTTTCCATCCTTATTCTCCATACGCAGTGGCAAAGCTTTATGGCTTCTGGATTGTGAAAGAATACCGTGAGGCATATCATATGTACTGTTGCTCAGGTATTCTTTTTAACCATGAGTCAGAGCGTCGGGGAGAAACTTTTGTAACCCGCAAGATTACTCTTGCCGCAGCCCGCATTGCACAGGGTAAGCAGGATAAACTTTATCTTGGAAACCTCTCGTCGCTCCGTGACTGGGGCTATGCGAAGGACTATGTGGAGTGTATGTGGCTCATTCTGCAAAATGAAAAGCCAGAGGATTTCGTCATTGCCACGGGTGAGCAGCACAGCGTCCGTGAGTTTGCCTATCATGCTTTCAAGACCGCAGGCATTGAACTGGAATTCAGGGGTGAAGGCATGAATGAAAAAGGTGTTTGCGTGGCAGGGCCGGAGCGTCTGATTGGCAAGACGCTGATAGAGGTTTCCGCTGATTTCTACCGTCCGACGGATGTCGTGAACCTTTGGGGCGACCCGACAAAGGCGAAGGAGCAACTGGGCTGGAACCCGACGAAGACGAGTTTCGAGCAACTGGTCAGCATCATGGTGAAACATGACATGAAAAAGGTTGCTGCAGACCACGTTGCCAGTCTTGTGCGCACCAACCTTGCTGAATATTTGGAAAAAGGTGTTGTGAAATAACGTCTTATAGTCCAGGCCAGAGTGAGATGTCGCAGGTGCTTTCCACGGCGTTCTCAACCGCATCCGTCAGATTACAGAAAAAATCAATACCTGTGCGTTGCTCCAATTCGTCCACGGTGCAGACAGCGTTTCTGCGGAATGTTTGCATGGCTGTCGCATCCTGCGTATTTAGGTGGTAGTCTTTGTGTTCCATCCAGAATCCGATGGCTTTTGCGTCTCCATTTTTGGCGACAAAAAGGCAAGCCATGAAATAGTATTTGGGAACGGCCATCCTGACCACTTCACCTTGTGTGTTCCTTACATTGATATAGTCGAGGATGTTATCTTCGGTGTTGATGGTGCCTCCCTTGGTAATGTAGAGTGTGCCCTCGTAGAAGGTGGATGATTGGTTGATGACGCCACGTCCCCAGATGTCACGAGCCTTGTCTTCAATTTCTCCCCAGTAATCTGCGTTGAAAGTTGAGTTCTGCGGTGACATGTTTGTCATGTAGAAAGTCTGCTCGTTGGCCTCCGTTGAATAGTAACGCTCGGCACTGCCCACCAAGTGACCTCGGCTGTAACCCGTGAAGTTCTGCACATCCACTTGATATTGCTTCTGGTTGTTGTAGAAGGGATCTGGATTCCAGGCATTCGTGCGGGTGGGAGCGTTCTTCTGCGCATTTTTGATGTTGTAGGTGTAGGCCACCCAGCGTGGATGCATGTGAGCCTTGTCATATTCCAGCGCAAAGTTTACATCGCCGTTAGGAAGTTTGTGACAGATGTAGTCATAGTGAGCGTCCAGTTTCGGAATCTCATATCCGTTGACACTGGCATCGTCGCTGACCACATTCGCATTGACATTGTTTGTGTTTGTGTCTTGCGACTCATTTTCTTTCTTGTCGCAAGAAAACATAATAGTGGCACTGAGTGCCAGTGCCACTATAAGTTGTGTCTTATTAATTTGCATAAGTAATGGTGATTGTCTTTACACGGAGCTGTACACCAGCTGCTGTGCTGGCATTGTTGTAAACCAATGAATTGCCGGATGCCGAGAGGGTGGCAGTGGTGTTGCCCACGTAGTCGGTTCCATTGTAGGAGTCGCAAGTCATGACGACCTTGGCGATTGTCTTATGGCCATTGAACGTGATGGTGTTGTTGGCATAGACACGCACACCATTTGTCGCATCGTAATATTTAGGTGCATTGCTGTTGGTGCCAGCTGCAAACTCAATGGTTGTTCCATCGGATACCGATACGGTGCTGACAACTGCGGCGTTTGCATAGCCAAAGGTTGAAAGGTCAATAGTAATAGACTCGCTACCTGCCGTTATGCCAGCATTGGTCAGTGTGACAGTCGTTCCGCTGATGGAAATGCCGTCTGAAGAACCAGGTGTGGGCGTTGGGTCATCAGGAGTGGGGTCGGAACCGCCTTCACCTGTGCTGCCGTTAATGGATATGAGGTATGCCTCTTTGGTAACGGTTTCTGGCGTATTGCCTCTATAGTTTACAAGTGGGCCATAGACGACGACCTTATCACCTTTCTTCAGTTTATTGGCATCGGTGAAGTGTTGGTTGCCAATGTCGTATGCGTTATAAATCTGGAATTTATTGGCATCGGTACCGTCGTCGGAAATGTAGAACTTTGCATTGCCGTAGTCACCCGTATCAATGCTCGGAACAGAGCAGATGATGCCTTCTATATATTTGGCTTCAGATTTTTGGTCTGCGGGCAGTGCATTCGTGAATGCGAGAGCAGCGGCTACATTGAACGGATTTGCCTGAGTGCCATCTCCCTTTTGCTCACCTATCGGAACAGGTTCTGCGTCAGGGTCAGTGCCGTAGCTCTGTCCGTCGAGCAATGCCCATGTGGTAGATTTCATACCCTGTACGCCAAAGTATTTCTCAAATGAACCGTAGAGCACGACCTTCTTACCGATGTTTGTGGCAATGGAAGGATTGAGAGCGGTGCGGAGGTCACCGGCAGGAAGTTGAACAGGGAATACGTTGCTTGTGTTGGTCTCGCTTGGAGAGTCGGCAATCAAAATCTCGGTCTCAGAAGCAGAAGCCGCACTGAATCTTGCACCTTCGTCCAGTTTCTGTCCGTCGATATAGCCGACGATGTAACCTGTGACGTAACCATTTCCGCTGGTCACGGCTTTTGCTGCGCTTACACTGAGGGGAGCAGCCTTGCTTCCGTTTGTCTCACTGGGGTTGGGGTTGTCGTTTCCACCCTCAGCAACGCCTTCTTCCAAAAGGAAGTTTGTGATTTCCCATGTGGTTGAGCCTGTTTCTGGAGCATAGAAATAGAAGGCGAAATAGACGGCATCCTGATTGACAAACTCGTCTGGAATCTGAATCTGACCGCTTGAATAGAGCGTCCAGTCGGTATGAGGAGATGCCACAGGCGTGAAGCTGAGCGGTGTCCAGGTGGCATTGTTGAAGTTTGCCACGTTGCCATCATAGTTCTTTGAGACATAAACCTTGTGGTAGTTCTGCCAGTTACTTACGTTATTGGTGTATTTGATGGTGTTGTCGAACGAGAGGCGGACCTTCCCACTTTCGCATTTGGTCGTAAGTGACGGAGAAATGAGGTAGCCTTCAACTTCTTTGTTGCTCTTATCGGCTGCGCCATTCCATTTTTGATAACCTGTAGCCTGAGTGTAGCTTGCGCCTTGGCTCCAAGGTGTATTCTTCAGGTCGTATGTTGAGAAGGTTTGGAGGTTCGCATTCTTGTATGGAAGTGCATTGTCACCGCTACCACCATTGCCGCCATCGGCAGAACCTTCTTCAATCATGAAATTCTCAAGTTCCCATGTAGTAGAGGCACTGGCCGGGGCATAGAAATAGAATGCAATATAGACGGAGTCGTGGTTGACAAACTCGTCAGGAATCTGTATGTAACCACTGGAGTAAAGCGTCCAGTCTGTATATGGAGAAGCCTCTGGCGTAAATGGGAGTTCTGTCCAAGTGGCGTTGTTGAAGTTCACGGAGTTTCCGTCAAAGTTCTTTGAAATGTAGATTTTGTGATACTTCTCCCAGTTGTTCACATTATTGGTGTAGCGAATGGTCTGGTCAAATGAGATTCGAACCTTTCCGCTTGGTGCATTTGTATTCAGGGCAGGTGAAATCAGGTAAGACTCAACCTCCTGATTGCTTTTGTCCGCAGCTCCGTTCCATTTCTGATAACCTGTGGCTTGCGTGTAGCTTGAACCAGGACTCCATGCTGGATAGCCTGGTTTTAGGTCGTAGGAAGTGAATGTGGAAAGACTGGCGCTTTTGTAAGGCAGTTTCTTACCGAAGGATATGGAGCCGTCTTCATTAATGTCGTAAGGCATGGGTACATCGGAACAAGAAGTCGTAATTCCGATTGTAGCTGCTGCGATGAGCAGAAGTGAATATATCTTTTTCATGTGATTTTAAGTTTTTACGTGTTGGAGATTTTATTTGTCAAGCTCTATGATGTCGTCAATGGAGCGGAGTGAAAGCTGATAACTTGTGGAGTATCGGTTTAGCAAGCCGTAAATAGTCTTTTTGCCAGGTTGGATGGTGTCTCCGGCAAAGGTGGCCGAAGTGCTTGTGTAGAGCAGTTGCTTTACGTTGGTTCCATTAATCACAATGTCATGGTATTCAGAATAAGTATCACCTTCCCATGTCCAATGTGCGTATGGCCATCCTGCATCCTTGATTTCTGCATTTTTCATTACGACAAGCATGGGGGTGAGTTGGGTAATGTTTGCGGAGGTGAGGTCTGCGGCTGTGACTTCGCGGGCTTGAACCAACTCTGGATGTGGTTTACCAACCTTTTGTACGTGTGTTTTCATCATGTCAAGAGGCATGGGGCCAAGACGCCTGACGTCGTTCGTATTGATGTATGGCATTCCAATGCGTGGTGCTTGCCCGTAGCCGCCGACATAAAGTCCTTTCAGGTTGATGCGAATGATTTGTCCGACGGGAAAGAGTGTGTAAAGACAACCTACGCCCTTGATGCCCACGCCGATGCCACCCTCAGAGGTGTCTAACGTGCCGTCCGCAGCGATAGGCTGAATGTAGATGAATTGGTAAATGTTGCCAGAGAGGTCGTTGGCCGTTACCACTCCTTCAACCACTTCGTCGGTCATCACCTGCGTATAGCTTGAGTTGTTGATGAACGATGCGTATGTGGTTCGGAGTTTCTGAATGGTTGTTGTAGGCTCACCAACGTTTTCGGCAGTGTTGATGTCATTGTCAACCGCCTCCGCCTTCCAGTTATTCATGCAAGATGCTGTCAGCATACCTGCAAATATCACGAATAAAATCTTTTTCATAGCTGTTTTAGAATTTAAGACTGACGTTGAGGAATGCATTGATTGCATTTGCATAATAATAATAATTGTTACTTGTGAATTTATAATCTCCCCCACGATCTAGTCGGTTTTGTTCATATCCTCCAGTTTTTAGATTTGTATTATTTGTGATATTTTGAACTTGCAAATTGATGGAAAGAATTTTCCCACCGCGCAAATAGATGGAACGCCCAATGGAAGCGTCAAGCATAAATCCGCCTTTTGCCTTTTCTTGTTCTGAACAATAAAAGTCTAAAATTTCGCCCGTCTGTGAATCATAGATATATGCTTTTCTTCCTTCATTTGCTTCCTGTTGCGCTGCTTCCCACGCATTTGTTATAGTTCCAGTATTTACATTGGGAGATGAATAATTACTGGGATAGCTATTTAAATCTTTATTTTGATTGCTCGTAAGTCTGTTAAAAACTGAAGCATCAATATATACACGATCAAAATAATTGAGATAGACATCAAAATACCACCCTTTTAAATAATAGTTCAAACCAATTGAAGCGGCTGTTAAAGGAGTTGACCCCACTTTCACATTCTTTAAGAAAACCACATTCTGCATTTTTTCTCCTGTGACTTTATTATCCATAAAATTCATACTATTTGTAGCTTCTTCTCCCTCATAAGCAACCTGTGCTTTCGCATTGTTTAAGTATTTTGCATCAGCAATCGTCCCCAAAAGATTGAGTTTAAGATTGTTTGATAGCTTAAGAGTCATAGATGCCTCAATACCTTTATGTTCTTTTTGAATGCCACTCATATTGACATATACAAAGAATTTATAGCCATCATTATAGAAAGAACGTTGCTGGATTACATCATTAAACCGGGTGTAATAGCCGGAAACTTTACCTCTGAAGGGACCAAAATGCCATTGATAGCCTGCTTCTGCATTCCAAAACCATTCGTCCTTTAAATCATTTACGAAATTATTATTTATTCGTGGTGCAATAAATGCATTGTAAGCGAGGGGTGCCTGGCTTTCAATGCTTCCACCGACATACAATGTGGATGTGGCGATTTTCTGTGAAAGCAGAATCTTGCCGCCGCCACCTAAGAAGCTGGCATTTCCGCTCTTACCCTTTGAGTAGTTGGCTGCACGTCCGTTGCGCATCAAACCTTCACGTTGCATCCATGTGCCTTCAAGGTCACCGCTGTACGAGAGGGTGAAGCCGCCGAACCTCCATGTGTTATTAAAGAATCCGTGTACTTTGTTTACATATATATTATAATTATAGCCAAATTTGTCGCCAACGCCAATCACACGGTCTGGATTGTCAAGGTCGTTTTGGTACTCTCTGGATTTTGAACCATATTTGTTCAGTGAATAGTTGTCGTAGTCGTGGAAGACGCTGGCACCCAGCAGGTCAGCCATGGTCTTGTAGTGCATACCCTTCGTACTGTTCACATTGACTCCCAAAGTGTAGCCACCATGTTTGGTCAGTTTTGAGGTCAGGACAGAGCTGAAGTTGAAGGCCAGCTGGTTGTTGTGGCGTTTTTCCAGGTAATAGAGTGCATCCTTGCCGGTTGTGTTGTTGGCCTCGTTCTGCGCATACATCTGGTCCCATTTTATCTGACGGTTTTCCTTTGCAGAAATCCAGTAATTGTACAGATTGTTATATTGTTCCAATATGCCAGGGTTCTCTGCCAACCATTCTCCATTATTATATTCTTTTTTATAGACATTGAATGCTGCCGATGGCAGGTTCTTGTAATAGTCTGGGCGTGGGTTGTAGGCATTGTTGTATGAAAGTGCCGTATTGGCGTAGTTCATCCACGTCGCAGACACAGAGGTACTTAGCTTTGCGTCGGTGTTGATGTTCCAGTCCCAAGTCAGCAGGGCGGAGGGAGAAAACTCCGTCACGACGCGGCTGTTACGCTTTTTGCCGTTCTGGTAACCCCAGTAGGGATTATAATAATGTGTACCAGCCAGAGCATAGGCTTCTTCTGTCGAGGCGCCTTGTTGGGCACGTTCCGTGGGGGTTCCCCAGATGTTGAAAGCCAGACTGTGCTTGTCGTTCCATTTCTTTTCTGCGCCCAGCATGAACGAGAAGCTGTTGTAGAACGTGCCTTCAATGTTGCCTTCCTTGGAGTATCGGTAGGCAAAATTTCCCATGAGGGCCCATCCGCTCTTTGTCATGCCTGTGGCGAAAGTATAGGTGCCGCGGACATAATAGTTACGGTTGGTCAAAGCCAGACCGATTTTCTGCCCTCTGGCGAACTGGCTTGCACGGATGTTGATGTCGGTCGCACCGCCCAGCGCCGAGTAGGCGAAATTGCATTGGTCCAGAAAGCCCGCACCCGTCTTGTTGCGTGTTGCGTCGTTCAGTCCGCCTGTAATGCCAGAGAAGCTGAATCGCCCATTCTCCACATTGTTGAATTTAATACCATTTATGTAGTTTCCTACGTATGCATTGTCCAACGAGCGGTACTTGAATCTCATGGCTGACCATTTGTAGCCAATCTCACTCAAGTACGGATCCTTCAAACTCTGCACCAAAGAAATGGTACTTGCAGCCTCTGCGTCCTCGTCAATTTGTCCCTCTGTCAGCGAGAAGTCGAAATCGTCCTCACCGACAATAGAGTCAGTCTTGACAGCCTCTTGGGCAAAAGAACCCGATGCTACGAACAAAGCTGCGGCAAGAAGTCTTACACCTTTACTCATAATTGTTTTTTGATTATTTTATAATATTCGCTACAAATTTAATGAAAAACTACTGGACTCAACACTTTTTTTCAAAAAAAGATGAAAATAAATCTGCGTTCGCTGTAAATATCCAATATTTTTTTAGATATTTGCGATAGAATTACGAAAAACAATCTTAATACGCCTTGAAAAATGACGACCAAAAAATGTCTTCTACCATTCCTTGCCATTTTTTTAATCTTGATGCTCATGTCCGGTCGGAAGGATGGCAATGCCGCCATGCAGCAAAAGCGTACGATTTACGCAGGCATTGCTTTCTACAATCAAGAGAATCTTTTCGACACCTTGCACGATGAGGGTAAGAATGATTACGATTTCCTTCCCAGTGGCTCTTACTACTGGGACGGTTACAAGTATAAATGCAAACTGCAGAACATGGCCCGTGTGTTGAGCGAACTCTGCACCGACCGTGTCAAAGGTGGGGCAGCCTTCATCGGTCTGGCTGAGGTCGAGAATGCCCGGACGTTAGAAGATCTCATTGCCGAGCCGGCACTTGCCAGCAAAGGCTATAAATATATTCTTCACGAGGGAGAGGATAAGCGAGGCATCGACGTGGCCTGTCTCTACAATCCCAAAATGTTCAAGCCAAGGTCAAGCCGCCTTGTCTCCACCAGAACATACGAGCAATACAAGCCTGGCGCAACCACCCGTGGCATTCTCTGTGTGTCGGGAAGTTTGTTTGGCGAGAGTTTCCATTTCCTTGTAAATCACTGGCCTTCACGTGCTGAAGGTTCAGAGAGCCGTGAGTTCATCGCTCGTATTGTGCGTGGAGTCGTAGATTCCATCCAGGCTGTTGAGCCAACCGCTAAAATCGTGATTATGGGTGACTTGAACGACGACCCTGACAATCTTTCCCTTATAAAGGATTTACGAGCTAAGACATCAGAGAAAAAGATTACCAGTCCCATGGATTTGTACAATCCGTGGTTCAACACCCTCCGCAAGAAAGGACAAGGTACCCTGTTGTTCGACGGACTTTGGAACCTTTTCGACCAGATTGTTTTCACTGCCAACATGTTGGGTGATGACCGCTCCGATTTCAAGTTCTTTAAGAATGAGATTTACATGCCCGATTACATCACGACCGTTGAGGGAAAACTGAAAGGCGCACCCAAGCGTACCCACCGCAGCGGCATTTGGCAGAATGGTTTCAGCGACCATTTCCCCACACAGATTTATCTGGTCAAGGAAATGTAAATCCCCCGTCTGGGTACACATATATAATATATAGAAACTGCCACGTTTCCTCATACGGAAATGTGGCAGTTTCTTTTGCTGTTGGGCTTTCTTTACTTGGCCTCTTCTTCCTGAGCTTCGTCCTCCTTGGAGAGAAACTCGGTCATTCCATACTCAACGAGCAGGTTATACCAGCAAAGCACCTTGCGCATGTCGCTCACGCGCACACGGTCTTTGTCGTAATTGGGCAGCACCTTTTCAAAGAATGCAGTCACCTCATCTGCCTCTGCCTTCTTGTGGTTCAAGGGTACGGCTGCACCCTTATACGCCTGCTTGATATTTTCAAAAACCTGAGCTAATGCAATTTCCTTGTCGTCATCCGTATAGATGGAAATATCGCCCAGCGACACGACCTTGTCCGCACTGAAAGCGGGCATTCTTTTCTTCTGAGCATCAACCGTTTCCACAATCAGGTTTTTGTTACCACGTGAAATGAGTTTGTAAAGTCCTGGTTTGCCTGCAATGGCAAGAATTGTCTTCAACATAGTTTATGAGTTTTTAAGTTTATAGTTTTTACTTTCTATGATACACGGTTCGCAATCCATTGGAACATCTTTTTAAGTTCTTCCTCCACAGGTTGTTGTCCGTTGTTGTCTAAAATATAGTCCGCCTGTTTTTCCGCTTCGGCACTAGGCATTTGGCTGTCCATCCGCTCACGGATCTGTTGTTCCGTGCTTGCGTCCCGCCGCATGGCCCGTTGCAGGCGTGTTGCCTCGTCTGCATAGACCAGTACCGTTTTATCGACCTCCGTTTGGAATCCCGACTCAAACAGAATCGCACTTTCCATGAAACAGAGGGTTTCCGACAGACTTTCTGCCCATCGTCTGAAATCCTCCCGCACGGCAGGGTGTACGATGGCATTGACCTGTGCCGCATGTTCGCTGTTTGCAAACAGGTACTGTGCCACGGCCTTCCTGTTCAGGTCTCCGTTAGAGTCGTATGCATCCGCGCCAATGAGTCCGATAAGCTTTCGGCGAATCTCCGGGTCTTCCCTCATCAGCCGTTTGGCCTCGTCGTCACAGTTATAGACGGGGTAACCCCATCCGGCAATGCGCTGACAGACAAACGTCTTCCCGCTTCCGATGCCTCCCGTGATGCCAATCTTCATCATCCTACTCAAATGCTTGTTCCAATACGTATTCAATCTGTTCAGGCGAAATCCTCACATGACTGATTCCCTCGGGCTTTTTGCGAATCTTCAGGTCGCACTTCTTTCCGTCGCCCTTCACCTCGTAATAATCCACCACGACAATGAAATCGTCGGATGTTATCTGGTTGAAGAGCGTCGCACTCACATGGAACGTGACTTTGGCTTTCGACGGAAATGTGCGCAACACTTTGCTGTTCGGAATGTTCTCACAATAAATGGGCACTTCCACCGTCTTCTCTGTAAACAAATCCACGCAGATTTTCACCCTTACGGAGTCAGGAATCAGTTTAATGCCCGTCGTCGTGTGCAGCGGCAGGGTAGTCACCAGTGTGTCTTCCAGCCCCTTGAAGTCTTTATACACGGTCTGCACCTCGCTGATGCTGTCAAGCAGATAGTTTGGTGCCACCACGTCGATAGAGTCGGGCTTCAGCTGTATGCCACACAACAGATGTTGCAACTCTGTCGTCACCAGTCCGTTGAACACTACGGGGACACGCTTCGACTTCCCGTTTGAGTAGTAGATGACTTGCTCCGAAGGGGTTGCAGACACGAATTTCAGGGTGTTTCCCAACCTTTTCTGTAACAGGCGGCGCCACAGGTTGTTGTCAAAAATAATCTTGCTGTGCGACTTCTCCACGTCGTTGAAATCCACGACCAGTTCCCGGCTCTCGTTTTTCGACAGGTATTGCAGGATGGACCAACCACGTCCGTTGATGCTGATGCTCACGCTCTTGGGCATCTCCGACGTGAAGACCACCTCCTTCGGCACGTTGATGAGTCGCAGGTCGTAGGTGAATGTTGTTGTCGAAGCGTCCTTCAGCGCTTGCATGAACCAGAAAATGATGGAGATAGCCAAGAAGATAAGGAACACAAGAAGATTGCGATTGATACGTACCAACCGCAATCTTCTGGCTAACACACGGCATGCGCCGGTCATTTTTTCTATTTGTTCCTTCTTCAGCACAACTGCTTATTTCTGAACGCCTTGTTGCTGTGAGGCATCCTGATAGACAAAGTTTCTGTCAACCTTTATTTCCACACCTTTGGCAATTTCAATGGTGAGGTACTGCTCTCCTTGATTCAGGCTTTTGACCGTGCCATACACGCCACTGGCCGTAATCACCTTGTCGCCGATGGCAAGGCCGTTACGGAAAGTCTCAATCTCCTTTTGGCGCTTACGCTGTGGGCGAATCATGAAGAAATAGACAATGACGAACATGAGTCCTATCATCAGGAACATAGACAATCCGCTGTTGGCACCTGGTTGTGCTTGAAGTAATGTAAACATAGTCTTTTTATTTTCGTTTAAATGATTATAGCTTGTTTTAATGTTATTGTTTCATCAATTTGTGCTCTGCCTTGAGTTTCTTTGCGATAGCATCGATGATTCCGTTGACGTAGCTGGCCGAGCGCGGCGTACTGTACCACTTGGCAATCTCTACATACTCGTTGATGGTGACCGACACGGGAATCTGTGGGAAACTCAGCAACTCCGCCACGGCGGTCTGCATGATGCAGATATCCATGTAGGCCAGACGGTTGAACTCCCAGTTCTTGATGCAAGAAGAAATCAAATCACGGTAGTATTCGTCGTCGGTAATCGTGCGGCGGAACAGGCGCAGGGCAAACTCGCGGTCTTCCTCGTCCTTGTATTCCGGCATCAACTCTTGGTCGTGGCCGTTTTCCTCGGCAAAACGTTTGATGGTCTTCAGTACGAAAGTATCCACAATCTCACGGTCATCGTTCCAATAAAGGCTCTGGTCTTCAATCACCTCGTCAAGCGCCTCGTCCTTCATGATGATGTTTTTGTAGAGGGCACGCCACAATTCGCGGTCGTCTGCATACGTTACTTCCTCCTTGTTCATGTAGTCTGCATACAGTTCTGAAGCCACGATTTTCTCATAAAGACTCTTGACGTATGCGATTTCGCCGTCCCACGACTTCTTTTGGTTCTGAACGTATTGACGCAACTGTAAGTTATCCTCCAGCTGAACGGCAAAGCGGTTTTCAATAAACCTGTGGCTCACCACTTGGTCATTGTGGGTCGCTTTGTTGAGCTGTTCCTTTTGCTCTACTTGCTTGCGGGCATAGCGCATGACGGCAACCATGAGCAGCAGCAGCAGGTTATACAAGTCGTATGCCTTCGAGAGGCTGAACAGCAATTCCTTTTCTGCCGTTTCCACCGTCTTACCGTCATTCTGGTAAAATGCATAGACAAGTTGTACAATCTTTAATCTGATGAGCGTCCTGTTAATCATATTCAAAAAACTCTTTTTTTAAATTTCATTTCCAAAATCCTATTTCTTAGTAAATTGGAAGGAATGCTTGGAAAAACGATGCAAATGTAGCAAAAATTCTTCATTTATGAGGTCTTTTTCAGAAATCATTGCATAAAAATGAAAAAAAAAGCTGTTTTTCTTGTTTAGAACAAAAAAAAAGAACAATTTTGCAACGCAGATGCAAAAAGGCACCGTGTAGCGGATTTCTGAAAGATAAAGGAAGAGGTTGAAAAGGGACGCATCTCTACGGTTCTTTTGTGACTAAAAATTTTTTCTAAACACTTTTATAAGAGTATTATGGCAGAAAATGAACGCGACATTGTGTTTTCCGAGTCAGTAAAGGCTGGAAAGCGAATTTATTATTTTGATGTGAAAGAGACTCGGAGTGGGGAGCGGTTTTTGACGATAACAGAGAGTAAGAAGATTGTAGAAGGAGATATGATGAATCCGCAATATTCATTTCAGAAGCATAAGATTTTTCTTTATAAAGAAGATTACGAGAAATTCGTGTCTGCTTTGGATAAGACCATTCGGGTGGCAAAGGGTGAAGAACCGGAGGTTTGCGCTGAGGACGAGGCTGCAGGACAGCCTGACGCTTCCGCCGCTGCAGAGGAAAAGAGCGGCGATGTGAATTTCGACGTGGAATTCTGATGCTTCAAATGCTTTCTTTCTGATTTAGTGACAAATTCTTATAAAGATAACGCCGAACCGTTGCAACGGTTCGGCGTTATCTTTCTGTATCTGTCTGGACAGATGGGCTATCTTACAGCCTTCTTTCCGTTGATGATGTAGATGCCACGCTTCAGCTGATGGCGTGACGTAATGCGGCGACCACTGAGGTCGTATATCACGTCGGTACCCTGCGGTGTCGTGGCAATCTGCACGTCGTCGATACCTACAGGCGCGTCGTTCTGTCCGAAGAAGAAGAGGCGGAAGTGGTCGAACATGGTCCAGTAGTAAGTGGGAGCATTGGTACATTTCAGACCGATGCGAAGGCTATTGCCAGCCGTGGTCACTTCGGCTGATACACGGCTGTCGTACAATCTCTTGGCAAAATACTTCTCAGCGCCCACCATGCAGTTCGGAATGTAGGTGCCATCGCTCATTTGGCGGTCGCTTCCCCATCCGCCGTCGTTGAGCAGGGGCGATGGTTGACGGTCGTCACAAATGTGGCAGATAGGTTCCGAGGTACTGTTAATGTAGAGCGACGTGGTCACCTTGGCTGTGCCAGCTTTGTATGGAGAGAAGACGTTGTCGCTGCTGCCGGGGCGCTGGAAAGCATTGGCCCGCAGTTGATAGGTACCTGCCGGCATCTGTTCGAGCGTCTGGTAGAAGTCGAACGTCTTTTCGTAGAACTCGGCACCCTGGGCATCGTAGCCTGGCGCACCGTTGGTAGATGTCCAGCCTGTTGAGACATCGGTGTCGAAATCTGGATTTTCCAGCATGAAGGTGAGGTCGAATGGATTCTCCAGGTCAGAAGCTGCAACGTTGGAGAGGAACATCATGCCCTCTGTGCGGGCCTGTTCGGTCAGTGCGTTCACTTCCTTGCCCTTGGTGCAAGCGGCGGCCTGTTGCTGTGCCGTGGCCTGGGCATTGGCTACCGCATGGGCTGCATCGATGGCTGTCTTCAATTGACTGGCCTGTCTGCCACTGCCGTCGCCATACAGGGTCTCGGCGGCTGTGATGGCCTCGTTGAGCGGTGTGCTCAGGTCTGTGCCAACCTGCGTCAGCTTGAAATTGTCGAGGGCAATCCAGTTGCCCGATGCGTTTACGGCCTCAAATCCGATGGTTACCGTCCCCGAAATGTAGTTGAATGCCACTTTGTAGGTGCCGCGCACCGTGACCGTAGTCTTTGCCGTGCCCGCAAAGATGTAGGCACCCGTCTGTGCTGCTGTTGGGGTGTCCTCTTGGATGTTCTGGGCGGCAACCGAAAGTTCGTAGTTGCCAGGTGGCAGGGACGAAAGCTGTTGGCTGACGCTTGCCGAACCCACGGCTCCGCCGCGTCCCGTCCATTTTTCCACGTAGTTGCTTCCTGCCTTCAGCGTGAAAATGTCATTGCCTTGGACTCCCAGGCTTTTGTATATCCAGCCTGTCATGCCTTGTTCAAAGCTGGGATTTACAATTTCCGATGTGTAGTCGGTCTGTGCTTGCAGCCCAAGCATACTCATCGTCATGCAGATAAGTAGATAGAGTTTCTTTATAGTCAAGTGATTTGGGTTAAAAAAATTTACTAATTTACATAATAATATTAATGTGGCAAACGGTTTATGGAATTTTAACAGAAAACGAAGCCAGAAAAGGAACCTCCCTTTTCCGTGAAATCATGACTTAAAAAGCCAAGGCTTCACTCTTTATTTCCTCACGCTTTGCTGCCTACAATTATTCTCGACGCCATATTTTTTATTCTCGTCGATAATATTTAATATGGCGACGATATACTTTTTATTCCCGACGAGAATAAACTTTTAGACCGAAGCGTCGGAAAATAAACGGTGCGGCGTGAAAAGAATCCTTGTGGAGGGTGTTTATTGCAGAAGTGATAAATAATGTGTACGTGCGTTCTGCCACATTGAACGAAAAAAGCAGATACGAGGAAAAAATGAAGTGTGGGGTTGTAATAAAAAGGAGAAACCTTTGGTATAACCGAAAAAAAGTAGTACCTTTGCACCCGCTTTTTACGGGCATCTGTGTGATGGCGAATTAAGCAACACTTAATTTATAGTAACACTTTTCTAAAAAACAATGAAAGAAATTACAATCAACGCTCAGCTTCGTTCTGAGTTCGGAAAGAAAGCAAGCCGCGACATGCGTCGTGCCGGCAACGTTCCTGCCGTAGTCTATGGTGTAGAGAAAGACGCTCAGGGTGCTCCTGTGTCAAAGTCTATTTATGTATCAGAGAAGGAACTGGCTAAGTTGCTTTACACTCCCAACGTTTACATCGTAAACCTCAACGTGGAAGGTAAAACCGTGAAGGCTATCCTGAAGGACCTGCAGTGCCACTTTGTAACTGACCGTCCAGTACATGTTGACTTCTATCAGATTACGGAAGACAAGCCAATCGTTATGGAGATTCCTGTGAAGCTCAACGGTTTGGCAGAAGGTGTGAAGGCCGGTGGTAAGCTTGCCCTGAATGTCCGTAAGCTTGCAGTCAAGGCTCTTTACACTCAGTTCCCCGACACATTGGATATCGACGTGACAGACCTTGGCCTTGGCAAGTCTATGAAGGTTGCAGCTCTCTCATACGAGGGTCTGGAGATTGTCACTTCCAAGGAGGTTGTCGTTTGCGCCGTTCGTATGACCCGTGCCGCACGTGCCGCACAGTCTGACGCAGCTAAGGAATAATTTCCCTTGACAGATGAAGTTTCTTATTGTTGGACTGGGCAATATCGGCAGTGAATATGTCGGTACACGCCACAACATCGGATTTAGGACATTGGATGCCTTCGCAAAGGCGTCCAATGTTGCTTTTGAGGATAAGCGATATGGTTTTGTGGGTCATTGCCGTGTGAAAAATGCGGAACTGACGTTGCTGAAGCCATCTACCTATATGAACCTGTCGGGAACGGCGGTGCGCTATTGGGCCCAGAAGGAGAACATTCCCATTGAGAACATCCTTGTGATTGTGGATGACCTCTCCCTGCCCGTGGGCAAAATCAGGATGAGGGGTTCGGGCTCCGCCGGCGGACATAACGGACTGAGGAACATTGAGTCGTGCCTGATGACGCAGCAGTATGCACGGATAAAGTTTGGCATTGGCAATGATTTCCCACGCGGCACACAGGTGGATTTTGTGCTCGGACAGTTCTCGGACGAAGAGAACAAACTGATTGAAGAGCGCATTGAGTATGTGTGCGAAATGATTAAGTCGTTCTGCTTGCAGGGACTAGACCGCACGATGAATCTTTATAATAAGAAATAGGAGGGAGACTGTGGAAGCACGTTTAGACAAATGGCTGTGGGCGGCACGTATATTCAAGACGCGGAGCCTGGCCGCCGACGAGTGCAAGAATGGCAGGGTTTCCATCAAGGGCGTCAAGCAAAAGCCTTCGAGAATGGTAAGGGAAGGCGACGTCATAGAGGTGAGGAAACCGCCGATTACTTATTCGTTCAAAGTGCTGAAAGCCATACAGAATCGGGTGGGGGCGAAGCTCGTGCCCGAAGTGCTGGAGAATGTGACCACGCCGGAGCAGATGGAGCTGTTGGAGATGCAACGCATCGCGGGCTTTGTCGGCAGGGCACGTGGCACAGGCCGTCCCACGAAGAAGGACCGACGGGACTTGGAAGAATTTATCCAGCCGGCATTCTTCGGGGATTTTGATTTCGACTTTGACGACGAGGATGACTTGGAAGAGGATTTCTAAGCCAAAGCGTTAAACCTTTGACGATTTCAGCTTGTTGACGAGCAGAATCAGCAAGCTGCCTAAAATTCCAGACGTGAGCGAGCCCAACAGTACGGCGATTTTTCCGCTGGAGCGAAGCGTCTCGGTGTCTGCAGGATTGAGGCCACCGAACGACAAGGTATCAACGAAAATGGACATGGTAAAACCAATTCCACCCAGACAAGCCACGGCGAAGAGCATCTTCCAAGTGGCTTTTTCTGGCATTGCGCCTACGTTCATCTTGATGGCAATCCAACTGGCAATGGTGATTCCGATGGGTTTTCCGAGCATGAGGCCGAAGAAGATGCCCATGCCGACAAAGCCTGCTCCCTCGATGCCTGGCAGTGCCTGGAAGATGTTGAAGAAGCTGATGTCGGGAATGACAACGCCGGCGTTGGCCAAGGCAAAGATGGGCATGATGAGGAAGTTGACCCAGGGATTGAGTATGTGTTCCAGGCGATAGCTCATGCCGATCGTGTTGTTGGTGATGTAGCTTAGGCGGCGCAGGCAATGGCGCTGCGGGCTGTTGGGGAAGGCAACTTCTTCTTCTCCCTCAGTATTGTCGTATTGAATAATCCGCTGCAAATATTTTTTGAGGTTTCGGGTGAGGTATGCCCTCTTGAACCGTGCGTTCATCGGAATGAGGAAGGCCATGACCACGCCAGACATGGTGGCATGGACACCGGCATAGTAAAACAAGAACCAGATGGCGATGGCTGGGCAGAAGTAGTAGGCCATTCGTTTCTCTCCTGATTGGTTCAGGGCTATGACGAAGAGAATCAAGAGGAGGGAAATGAGCAGGTAGGTAAAGTTTATCTCGCCGCCGTAGAAGATGGCGACGACCAGAATGGCACCCAAGTCGTCGGCGATGGCGAGGGCGGTCAAGAAAATCTTGAGGGAAATGGGTACGCGGTCGCCCAAAATAGACAGGATGCCGATGGCGAAGGCGATGTCGGTAGCCGTGGGGATTCCCCAGCCGCCGGCTGTGATGGTACCATAATTGAAGAATGTGTAGATGAGGGCGGGCATGGCCATACCGCCTGCTGCGGCAATGACGGGAAGCATGGCTTTCTTGACGCTTGAAAGTTCTCCGCACACTACTTCGCGCTTGATTTCCAGTCCGACGGTGAAGAAGAAAATCACCATGAGAATGTCGTTGATGAACTTCTCGACCGTCATTCCACGTGGAAAGGTCCAGTCAATGGGGCGCAGGCCGGTAGCTGGGTCAATCGGGCTTTGGATGGTGATGCTCATGTCGGTTTCGAGCGTGGCTTGGTAAAACTCACGGGTGGCGGGAATGTTGGCCAAGAGCATGGCAATAATGACACAGACAAGCAGGGTGACACCGCTTGCCCATGGCTGATTCATGAAGTTTACCCTGGAAAGTTTCATGCTGTGCAATCCTTTGGTCCAAGAGTAAATGGGAATGAGTCTCATAAAAATCTGAATTGGTTAATATTTGTTCGTGTATTATTCGTGGGTCGTATTTTTATCAATGAAGCTGATTCTGAAATACCAAGGCGCATTTTCTTTCTCATCACGGTCGGCAACAGCATCATTTCAGCGAATTGGCGTAGTCTTTTGGGGATTGTCCCGTGACCCGTCGGAAGAAGCGGGTGAAGCTGTTGAGCGACGGGAAGCGGAGCAGGAATGCCGTATCTGCCGGAGAATAGTGAAGGGTGCCCAGCATCGTTTTTGCATTGTGAATGACATATTCGCTAATCCACTGCGAGGCGTTTTTGTTGCTGTATAGCAGGGAAACGTAGGATAGGTATTTGGGGGAGATGTTCAGCTTGTCGGCATAGAACTGTACGGTTCGCTCTGTCTTTGCGTATTTGTTGAGCGCATTCATGAATTTGTGATAGACATCATATTGCCGGGAATGTGGGTCAATATCAACTACATTTGAAATGCGGTAGAGGTTCAGGCTGTTGATGATGAGGGCATTGATGTAGCTTCTGATGGCTATCATCTTGTACTCGTAGTCTGGGCGTAGGCATTCTTTTTTCAGTTCTGTGTAGAGAATCTGGTAGAGCGACATTTCCTCCTCGTCGCATGTGCCTAAGAGGTAGCCTTTGTCGAAGGAGGTCTTGTCGTAGTTCAGGTAGATGTCGTCATAAGTTTTGTGCAGAAGTTCGGGGTAGATGACGAACAAAAGGTATTTATTGTCGTCGGTGGATTTCCTGAAATAGACTTCTGTGTCGGGAAGTGTCGTAAGCATCTGACCGCTGTTTACATCAATGATGCTGCCGTTGATGCGGAATTGTACGCTTCCTTGCAACATGAAGAAGATGGTCATCTGGAACAGCTTGGAGCCATTGGGCCCCATGAGTGGAATGAGTGGGTTTGAAGAGCCGAAGTTGTCAAAGAGAAGTATCTGGTTGGCAATGGCACAGCAAGGGGTTACCCATCTCGGTGAAAATGCGTCGTTGGTGATGTCTGTATTATATCTGTCCATGTCTCAACTCCTTTCTTGTTTATTGTCGGTTCCCATGAATTTCCGGTTGTTATTTCTGAGGTACTCAATGGGGGAGATGCCTGTTATCCGTTTGAAGTAGCGCCCGAAGAAACTTTGGTTTGGAAAGTTGTAGAGGCCGCTGATGGTTTTGATGTTTACGTCGTTGCTGTAGAGCATTTGCTTGACGCGGCAGATGACATAACGGTCAATCACCACGGATGCGGAGCAGCGGGTGTATTGATGCACGATGTTAGAGAGGTATTTGGGGGTGATGCCAATTTTGTCGGCATAGAACTGAACGGAACGTTCCTTTTTATAGAAGTTGCCCAACAGTTCAAGGAATTGGCTGTAGATTTTGTGTTGCCGCGAGTCGTCCATATAGATGATTTCATCCTCGTCCTTCCGCAAAGAATAAAGATGGGCAAGGTAGGCAGAGAGAAAGGAACGAACGGTCATCTCCTGCATCTTGTAACATGGACGGCCCTGTTCTATTTTCATCAGGTTGTAGTCATTGAGCAACATATCAATGAGATTGCTGCTCAAATGGTAGTGATGGAAACAAAAGCATCGGATGCCGACCTTCTTTCCGATGCCGCTATGCTCATAGACATCGTTCGCAATCTCGTTCTTTACAAACATGCTGAAGAAAAGGCAGCGAGACTCTAACAGCTCCATGCGCATGTAGGGTTGCACGACCAGATAGTCGTTGGATTTCACTTCTAACAGTTTGTCGTTGACAATGATGTGGAGTGTGCCGTGCAGCACTACTACGACGAACGTGTAATCAGTGTTGTACATTTCACGTTCGGCGTGGACGATAGGCTCTCCTTTTACATCAAGATTGTCATAAAGGGCATATTTGTCTTTGTATGACTTAAAGTTTGCTTCTTTAATGCTCTCAACAGTGATAAAATCTTCTTCACTCATAAAAAAGGAACTTTTTTAAATCATTTGTTTATATCATGGTATTTCGGTTGCAGTCCTTAGAATCAATGTCGTAGCCCCGATGGTGATGATGTCACCGTCATGGAGGTTTATTCTGTCACAATCTCTTAATATCTCGTTCATGTAGAATGTGCCAGTGTCGCTCGGTGCGTCGCGAAGGACGTATTGCAGTTTCCCGGCCTTGTTGCGCTTAACAGTAATGGCACAATGAAACGTGTCAATGCTTGGATCCTGTGTGTTTATTGGCTTGTTAATGTTCGTGCCTTTAATATACCGGCCAATTTCATTCTCTCCGAAACTCAGCGGAATGACCTGCTTGTAAGCAAATACGTTTTCCACGACTACGATGCAGCCGAAGTCCTTGTCAAACGCCTGCTCGTCAAGTTTCTTTTCCTCGTGCTTGTCGGAAAGTTTAGACCTCCCAATCCTGATGCCAAACTCTTTCTTACAGCTTTGGCATACAAAGACCAGTGACTGACCATCCGCATATTTGGTTTCGTCAAAAACGATGTAATTGTCGCATTTCGGGCAACGGACTCTTTTCATTCTCCTTTTGCTTTTATTTTTTCATAATCCAAGCTGAAGCGAAATTGTCGTTTCCCTTTCGTAACTTTCTGAGGTTCTTGGCGGCTTCTTCTTCCGAAGGGTAATTCCCGTAAAGGATTCGGGTAACTCTCCCATTCACAAATTCCGCTCCCTCATAGCCTGATTGTGTCAAGTGTTGTATGAATAGATTTGCATTTTTCTCTGTCACATGGCAGGCCAGCACCAACGTGTAGCTCTCGGCGGCGGTTTGCTGCTTCAGGTTACTTTGGGGTGGGGTGGTTTCCCGTTCTGTTGTGTCTGCTGTTTTAGAAATGGTATTAGTGATAGCTTCCGTCGTCGCCTCGGCTTTCTTGCTTTCATCCGTCGCATTTCCGGAAGATTCTGTCTTTGTAGTGTTTGTGGCAACATACGCCTGCTCTACATTTGGTTTTACGACCAATGTACCTGCAATGCAATAGTCTGCCTCTGTTTTGGAGGTGGTGATGATGGGGGCGGAGAAAACAAGGAACATGATGGCTGCGATGGCGGCAGCGATGCCAAAATCGACCAACAGCGGGGAACGCTTTGTGGCTTTGGATTTCTCCTCCATCTGCTCTTCTTGTTCCGGGGTGACGGGATGCTGACTCTCTATGGAAAGTATATTCTTTTCCTCAGCAGTCTTTTCTGTGGCAGCGGATGCTTCGGCCTGCGATGCCAGGAGTTGGCTGATTGTAGGGACGGCCAGGGCTGAAAGTCCATAGAAATAGGGGGTCTGGATGCCAGTCTCCTGTGGAAGGAGGCAAATCCTGTTCTCCAAATTCTTTTTCAATAAACCAATGTCACCCAGTTGAATCTCGCCGTGAATGTCGAGTTGCAGGCAAAGTTTGTTGACGTCTTTCTCCAGCTGACATAACGCCTCAGGATAAGCAGCATCAAACGTTTGCATGTACGCTTGTATCAGCAAACCGTCGTTGTCCGTCAGGTTTTGGTTGAAGATGATGGCTCGATAAGGCGGCAAAAACAAGCCTTCCGCATCGTTGTAATGGGCAGGCATTGTGTTGGCGATGAAGCCTCCGAAGCCTGGCACAATCACACAATCGTGCTCAAGCAGAAGCTTCTCAATATGTCGAACCAAAGTATTCATGTTGCAAAGATAAAAAAACTTGGCCAAAAAATGCGTCCCTTAAGTAATATTTTTTAAAGAAAGCCTTGTTTTTTCTCAAAGAAATGGCTTAAAACACAAAAAATCCCTGCATAGCAGTGCTTGCAAGGATTTTCTTGGAGGGGTGGAGGGTGGGACTCGAACCCACGACATTCAGAACCACAATCTGACGCTCTAACCAACTGAACTACATCCACCGTGTAGGCAATGGTTCAGCCCTAAATGGAGGCTTTCCCGATTTGCGAGTGCAAAGGTAGGAACTTTTTGCGAACCGACCAAACTAAAACGAAGAAAAATGGGGCAAGCCGTGAATTTTCTTTCGCTTGCACCCTCTTTTTCTTGATAATAATGTGAGTCTGGTTCGTCGGATGCCACTTCCTGGCGTGGTTTGAAGCGGCGGCTTATTCGTAGATAGCTTTCTTTCCTGCCAGTAAAGTGTTTTTCATCAACGAGCAGATCGTCATTGGACCAACGCCTCCTGGGACAGGAGTGATGAACGAGCACTTCTCCGCAACCTCGTCAAATTTGACATCGCCGCACAGGCGGAAGCCCGATTTACGGGTCGCATCGGGGACACGGGTCGTACCCACGTCAATGATGACGGCTCCGGGCTTCACCATGTCTGCCGTTACAAAGTTTGGCGAACCTAACGCCGCAATGATGATGTCGGCTTGCAGGCATTCCTCCTTGATGTTTTTCGAGTGGCTGTGCAGCACCGTGACCGTGGCGTCGCCCGGTGTGCGTTTCTGCATCATCAACTGGGCCATGGGCTTGCCCACAATGTTCGAACGTCCCAGGATGACACACTTCTTGCCCGATGTCTTAATGCCATAGCGAGCCATCAGGTCTGTAATGCCAAGTGGAGTGGCGGAAATGTAGCAGGGTAGGCCAATCGCCATGCGTCCCACGTTGATGGGGTGGAAACCATCGACATCCTTCCGGTAGTCAATGGCCATGGTCACTTTCTGCTCGCTGATGTGTTTGGGCAAAGGTAGCTGCACGATGAAGCCGTCCACGTCCGGGTCGTTATTTAGCAAATCCACCTGTCGCAGAAGGAAATCCTCGGTAATGTCGTCCTCAAAGCGGAGCAGGGTAGATTTGAACCCACATGCCTCGCAGGCCAACACTTTGTTTCTCACGTAAGTCTCTGAACCGCCGTCGTGTCCCACCAGGATGGCTGCCAAGTGTGGACGCTTGCCGCCGTTCTTCACGATTTCCTCCACTTCTGAGGCAATCTCTTGCTTAATGGCCGCAGCCGTTGCTTTTCCGTCAATAAGTTGCATATATTATATATAATGTGTTTAAAAGTGAAAAGGCTTAGAACTTGGGCATACCAGGCATCCCCTTCATGCGTTGCATCTGTTTCATGGCACCCGCCATTTTCGAGCCGGTCATCATGTGCATCATCTTGCGCATCTGGTCGAACTGCTTGGTCACGCGGTTGATTTCGTCAATGCTCACGCCTGAACCCTTGGCAATTCTTTGTTTACGCGACATGTTGATGCACTCTGGGTGCTCACGCTCGTAGGGAGTCATGGAGCCAATCATCGCCTCTACCGACTTGAAGGCGTTGTCGTCAATGTTCACATCCTTCAACGCCTTACCTACGCCAGGAATCATCGAGGCCAAATCCTTGATGTTACCCATCTTCTTGATTTGTTGAATCTGTCCGAGGAAGTCGTTGTAGTCATATTTGTTCTTGGCGATTTTCTTCTGCAAGCGCTTGGCTTCCTCCTCGTCATATTGCTGCTGCGCACGTTCCACGAAGCTCACGATGTCGCCCATGCCGAGAATACGGTCGGCCATGCGCTCCGGGTGGAAAATGTCCAGTGCCTCCATTTTTTCGCCCGTGCCGACAAACTTGATGGGCTTGTCAACCACCGTGCGGATGGAGAGGGCGGCACCGCCACGGGTGTCACCGTCCAGCTTGGTCAGAATCACGCCGTCAATCTCAAGCCGTTCGTTGAACACCTTTGCCGTCGTGACGGCCTCCTGGCCAATCATGGCATCCACGACCAACACGGTCTCCTGCGGGTTGATGGCATCCTTGATGTTGCGAATCTGCACCATCAGTTCCTCGTCAATCGACTGGCGACCAGCCGTATCGACAATCACCACGTCCTGTCCGTTCGCTTTGGCTGCCTTGATGGCGTTCTGTGCCACCTGTACGGGGTCTGTGGCTCCTTCCTCAATGTAGCAAGGCACATCCACCTGCTCGGCCAGCACCCGCAACTGCTCCATGGCTGCCGGACGGAACGTGTC
Organism: uncultured Bacteroidaceae bacterium; assembly: GCA_905236065.1. GTDB lineage: Bacteria > Bacteroidota > Bacteroidia > Bacteroidales > Bacteroidaceae > Minthosoma. The sequence continues at coordinate 35,695 of CAJONZ010000020.1, forward strand.
GCAAGCGGCCAGCAATGGACGCTTGTGCAGCTGGGTCTTCAGGAACAGGGCCAGCTTTCCCGACATCGTCGTCTTACCGGCACCGTTCAAACCTGCCATCAGGATAATGGCCGGCTTTCCCTGTACATTCAGCTCTGCGTGTTGTCCGCCCATCAATGCGGCCAGTTCGTCGTGTACGATTTTCACCATCAACTGGCCTGGCTTCACAGCTGTGAGCACGTTTTGTCCCAGGGCTTTCTGCTTCACCGTGTCGGTGAAAGTCTTAGCCACTTTATAGTTTACGTCCGCCTCCAATAAAGCCTTGCGAACGTCCTTCAAGGTCTCTGCAACATTGATTTCGGTGATTTTGCCTTCACCCTTCAGAATTTTAAACGAGCGTTCCAACCGCTCTGAAAGATTTTCAAACATATCCTTGTTCTGTATCGATTCCTATAAACTGTTATTGTTTTATTTCTTCGCCCCTTTATAAATAAGGTAAGCGATAATGGCCACTACAAGCACGATGGCAACGACGCCGATGATGTGGCTGTAGTGCGAGATGGTGCTGATGAGCTCTTCTTTTGCCATCACGGAATGGAAAGCCGCTCCGATGCCTGTCAGGATGGAGTTCCACAAGGCCGCTCCCAGGCAGGTGTATAGCACGAACGAGCCCAGTGGCATCCGCGCAAGGCCTGCCGGAATGGAAATCAGCTGACGGATGGCCGGTATCATGCGCCCAATCAGGGTGGAAATCGCACCGTGGTCGTCAAAGTATTTCTCTGCTTGCATCACTTTTTCCTCGTCAATCAGGCATATATGTCCGATGCGCGAGTTGGCAAACGCATAGACGATGGTGCGTCCCAGGGTGAGCGACAGGAAATAGTTGACCAGTGCGCCAACCAACGCACCCAGGGTTCCAAAGAAAATAATAAGCGGGTAAGACATCTCACCCGTCTCTGCGGCCATGTACGCTGCCGGAATCATCACCACTTCCGAAGGGAAGGGAATGAAACTTGACTCAATAGCCATAAAGAGCACAATCCATCCGTAGTTCAAGTTGTCAAGCGCTCCGTTTGTTAAATTGAGAATGATTTCTTCCACTTACAAAAATATAAAAGTCTTTGTGTTACACAATTGCAGTTGCAAAGGTAAGCAAAATAAGTGAATTTTTTGCCTTTTCTCCCAAGTTTTCAGTTTCTCTACCTCATTTTTTTCTGGAAACCCTCGCAAAGCAGACAGAAATCGTCGTCCGAAATAAAAAATGCGGAAAAACTCTTTGCCAAGTCAACAAAAACCCCTACCTTTGCACCCGCAAAACAAAATGGACAAGTCCTGTACGGCCAGCTCCTTGTGAATCCTCCAGGGCTTGACCGCAGCAAAGGCAGCAGGTTGTAGCGGCGCGATGCAGATCGCTTGTCCCCCCGCCTCTTTAGCTCAGTTGGCCAGAGCACGTGATTTGTAATCTCGGGGTCGTTGGTTCGAATCCGACAAGAGGCTCAGAAAACAATCAGGGGAGCAATTGCTCCCCTGATCTTTTTTATTCCATC
>CAJONZ010000021.1 GCA_905236065.1 uncultured Bacteroidaceae bacterium
AAAAAGAGGACGGGCATTGCGGTGACGGACTCCTTACAACTGATTGCGAATGGCTTGGATGTGATTGAGACCAAGAACCTGGAAGAATATATCGCTAATTACCTTGCCAAAGAGGAGGTTGAGACCATTGTGGTGGGCTACCCACGGCAGACCAACGGCGAGGATTCGGAAAACATGAAAAGGATTACGCCGTTCTACAACCGGCTGAAGAAGTTGTATCCCAATGTGAATGTTGAGTTGTATGACGAGCGTTTCACGTCGGTGCTTGCCCATCAGACCATCATTGCCTCGGGCATCGGACGGAAGGCAAGGCAAAACAAGGGACTGGTTGACCAGATTTCTGCGACCATCATCCTGCAAGACTATTTGGAGAGTAAACGAAACCTACTATAAAACAAAAAAAGATTTGAACCATGATATTACCAATGTATGTGTTTGGTCAGCCCGTGTTGCGTAAAGTGGCTGACGATATTGACGAGAATTATCCGAATCTGAAGGAGTTAATTCAGAACATGTTTGAAACGCTGAGACGCTCGGAGGGCGTGGGTCTTGCAGCTCCACAGGTGGGACTACCCATCCGCCTGTTCATCGTGGATTTGGACTGTCTGAGCGAAGACCATCCTGAATATAAGGGCTACCTGAAGACTTTCATTAACCCGGAGATAGTGGAGTTCAGCAGCGAAACCAACTCGTATGAAGAGGGGTGCCTTTCGCTTCCAGGCATTCATGAGAATGTGAAACGCCCGGCAAAGGTGCTGGTCAATTACCTGGATGAGAATTTTGAGGAGCATGAAGCATGGTTCGAAGACTTCCCGGCCCGCGTGATTCAACATGAGTACGACCATTTGGACGGAAAAATGTTCATAGACCACTTGAGTTCGTTCAGAAAGCAATTGCTCAAGTCGAAATTGGTGGCCATGAGCAAGGGTAAGTTCAGCGCAAACTACAAGTGTAAGGCTAACAGGTAAGGCACAGCACACAGAAATGAGACACAGAGAAAATAGGGAAAGCAAGATGCATAAGGATAGCTGGTGGCATAGGGTACAAAGGAGACTCTGTGTCCTCTGCCTTCTCTGTGCCCTCAGTGTGCCTTCTGGCGCCCAGATTAACACGACGAGAATGATTGACATTGGTCGGAATGCCATTTATTTCGACGACTATGTGCTGGCCATCCAATATTTCAATTTGGTCATCAATGCCAAGCCTTATCTGTATGAGCCTTATTTCTACCGGGGCTTGGCAAAGTTTTACTTAGATGACTACTACGGGGCGAATCAGGACATGACGAATGCCATTGAGCGTAACCCATTTTATCCGACCAGCTATCTGGTGAGAGGACTGTCGCGCATCCACTTGAACCGCACGAAGGAAGCGATTTACGACTACACGAAGGCCGTGGAGATGGAGCCGGACAACCGTTCGGCCTGGCACAACCTGACGCTATGCTACATGGAGTTGGACAGTCTGCAAACAGCCGATTCCCTGACAAATATCCTGATAAGGAAATGGCCGAAACAAGCCACAGGATATGGCGTGAAATGCCAGATAAAATTAGCACAAAAGGATACAACGGCTGCCGAGACGTGGATTGACAAGGCTATAGAGGCAGACAAATACAATGTGCCGGCATTGAGTATGAAATCGCAGATTCTGATGGCACGAAATGCTTTTCCCGATGCAGAAAAAGTGCTGGATGAGGCCCTGAGACTGCAATCGAAACAACCGGGCAATTACATCAACAGGGCTTTGTGCCGCTATCATCAGGATAATTACAGAGGGGCCATGGCCGACTACGACCAAGCCCTGAGCATCGACTCGACAAACTTCATCGGACACTATAACCGAGGATTGCTTCGGGCCAATGTCGGTGAGGACAACCTCGCCATTGAAGATTTCAATTTCATCATTCAGAAACATCCTGACGACATGATGGCCATCTTCAACCGGGCTACGCTGTTGGAGAACACGGGCGATTACCGTGGTGCCATACGGGACTACACCACGGTCATTGAGGAATATCCCAAGTTTCTATATGGCTATGAACGGCGTGCCGCTGCACGGCGCAAGTTAGGGGATATCCGTGGAGCAACGAAGGATGAAGAGCACGTACTGAAAGAACAGATAGCCCATCGTTACGGCTACTCTACCCCAACCTCACGACAAAAGAACAAGACCCGAAAGCAATCAGACAAGGATATCGACGAATACAACAGTCTGGTTGTGGCCGATGACGAAGAGGCACCCAAACAATATAGCAGCGAAATTCGAGGAAAGGTGCAAAACCGAGAAGTGGAGACCACGCTTATCAAGCCCCTTGACAGCACCTATAAAATATATAATGAGTTGAAGCCCGACAGTGCGCTCATTTATTTCAACCTGGCATACGAACAAGCGCAACAGGGAATAATCGCGGAAGCCATCAGCAACCTTGACATTGCCATCGGCATCAACAAGAACTTTGCGGAGGCTTATTATAACCGGGGTGTCCTGAAACTGCTCAACGACCAGCCAGATGCAGCCGTATTGGACTTGAGCAAAGCAGGCGAACTGGGCATCCATACAGCCTACAGCCTCATCAAGAAAACGCAAAAGAAACGTCCGAAAACGAAAAACTGAAAAACGCGCTGTAACATTTTTGTTCATTTGCGACCTACATATTACAAAAAATGCTTAACTTTGCACCTGTTTTGTGAAAAATCAAAAGAAAAAACATATATGATAAAAATCACCTTCCCCGACCAGTCTGTACGTGAGTATGAAGCAGGCGTAACTGGTCTTCAAATTGCAGAAAGCATCAGTCAGCGTCTTGCACAAGATTGCATTGCTTGTGGTGTAAACGGAGTTACAACAGAGTTGAACCGCCCCATCAATGAGGATGCCACCATCAATCTTTACAAATGGGACGACGCAGAAGGAAAACATGCGTTTTGGCATACTTCCGCACACTTGATGGCAGAGGCCATCGAAGAACTCTGGCCTGGCACTCAGTTTGGTATCGGTCCGGCCATTGAGAACGGATTCTACTACGACGTCATGCCGCCAGAGGGTGTCCGTTTCACAGACGCAGACTTCCCAAAGATTGAAAAGAAGATGCAGGAGTTGGTGCAAAAGAACGAAGCATTGGTACGCAAAGACATTGCCAAGGCCGATGTCATGGAGCTTTTCGCCTCAAAGGGACAGACCTACAAGAACGAGCTGATTGCCGAACTTGAGGATGGACATATCACCACCTATACACAGGGCAATTATATCGACCTTTGCAAGGGACCACACTTGGTATCGACAGGTGCTATCAAGGCGTTCAAGCTGCTGAGTCTTGCCGCCGCCTATTGGCGTGGTGACGAAAAGCGCCCAATGATGACCCGTATCTATGGCATTTCGTTTCCCAAGAAAAAAATGCTGGATGAGTATCTCATTGCTTTGGAGGAAGCCAAGAAGCGTGACCACCGCAAGATCGGCAAGGAGATGGAATTGTTCATGTTCTCTGAACGTGTGGGCAAGGGTTTGCCAATGTGGCTTCCGAAAGGTACAGCCGTGCGCATCCGCTTGCAAGATTTCCTGCGCAAGATTCAGAAGCGCTATGGCTATCAAGAAGTAATGACCCCGCACATCGGCGGTAAGAACCTCTATGTGACTTCCGGCCACTATGCCCATTATGGCAAAGACTCGTTCCAACCCATCAACACCCCCGAAGAGGGCGAGGAATATTTGCTCAAGCCCATGAACTGCCCGCACCACTGCGAGATTTTCGCATGGCAGCCACGCAGCTACAAGGACCTTCCTTTCCGCTGTGCAGAGTTTGGCACCGTCTATCGCTACGAGCAATCGGGAGAACTTCACGGACTGACCCGTGTACGCTCATTCACCCAGGACGACGCACACATCTTCTGCCGTCCAGACCAGGTGAAAGACGAGTTCCTCCGCGTGATGGATATTATCAACATCATCTTCAAGGCACTTGACTTCAAGGATTTCGAGGCACAGATTTCACTCCGTGACCCGAACGACAAGGAGAAATACATTGGCTCGGACGAGGTTTGGGAACAGGCCGAAAATGCCATCATCGAGGCTTGTGCCGAGAAAGGACTCCAGACACGCACCGAACTGGGCGAAGCTGCCTTTTATGGTCCAAAACTCGACTTCATGATTAAGGATGCACTGGGACGTCGTTGGCAATTGGGTACCATTCAGGTGGATTACAACCTGCCAGAACGTTTCCAACTCGAATACACAGGTGCAGACAACCAGAAACACCGTCCTGTCATGATTCACCGTGCGCCGTTTGGTTCGATGGAGCGTTTCATTGCCGTGCTGATTGAACACACTGCCGGACACTTCCCACTTTGGCTTATACCTGACCAAGTTGTCGTACTCCCCATCTCGGAGAAATTCAACGACTATGCAGCCACTGTCAGTGAAATGCTGAATGCACAGGATGTACGTGCCATTGTTGACGACCGCAACGAGAAAATCGGTCGTAAAATCCGCGATAACGAACTTAAACACATTCCCTACATGCTTGTTGTTGGTGAGAAAGAAGCCACAGATGGCACCGTAAATGTCAGAAAACAGGGCACTCAGCAGCAAGAAACCATGAAAATTGAAGATTTTGCAAAGAAAATTCAAGAAGAAGTTCGTCAAATGACAGAAAATTTCTAACTTTGCGCCGCAAAATGTGTGAATGTAATCAGTGTGATGTCAGTCGGATAGATTATCCTGCCCTCGGAAACACTTACAAAACACATTTGCCGAGCATAATAAACCTAATAAAAATACCGGAAAAAAAGACAAGCCACAATTAATGAAGGGTGACAACAAAAACAAAATGCAACTTCGCATTAACGAGCAAATCCGTGCCCGTGAAGTGAGAATCGTAGGCGACGACATTGAGTCAACCGTAATGCCGACCAGAGACGCACTCCGTCTCGCAGAAGAAAAAGAAGTTGACCTCGTTGAGATTTCTCCAACCGCCAATCCTCCGGTATGTAGGCTTATTGATTACTCAAAATACCTCTACCAGCAGAAAAAGAAGGCCAAGGAAATCAAAGCCAAGCAAACAAAGGTGGAAGTAAAGGAAATACGCTTCGGACCTCAGACTGGCGAGGCCGACTATGCTTTCAAACTGAAACACGCGCAGGAATTTCTTTCTGACGGAAACAAAGTGAAGGCATACGTGTTCTTCAAAGGACGTTCCATCGTCTTCAAAGAACAAGGTGAAGTCCTCCTCCTCCGTTTTGCCAACGACCTTGAGGAACTTGCAAAGGTGGAGAGTATGCCAAACCTTGAAGGTAAGCGCATGTTCCTAACACTCTCGCCCAAAAAAGCCGGACAGCCAAAAAAGAGTCAGCAAAAACGTGACAACGAAGCTGCAGAGGCACAAGCCAAAGCTACTGCTAAAGCTGAGGCAGAGGCAGAACAGGAAGGCCCAAATCCTAACAGTCCGTTTGCAGGACTCGCAGAGAAGTTGGCCGAAAGCAACCAAGAGTAATTGGTAACTGCAAAACAGAAAAAAGAGTGCGTAACGCCGTGGTATATGCGTTGCCACCAATTATTAATAATTAAATAACAAACAAAAAAATGCCAAAAGTTAAAACTAATTCCGCTGCCAAAAAGCGTTTCAAACTTACTGGTACGGGTAAGATCAAGCGTCAGCACGCTTATCACAGCCACATTCTGACAAAGAAGACAAAGAAACAGAAGAGAAATCTGGATCACAGTGCCATCGTTGTTGCTGCTAATGTTAAGCAGGTGCGTGACCTTCTCTGTCTCCGCTAATTCAGATTCGTTCGTGAGAACATTTTTATCAGTAAGAATTTAACTTAAAAGTTTAACCGATTTGTTAGCTCATCAAGAAAGGAAGCCAAAGCACACATTGCTCTCCCCTATATATAAATATGTATAGAAGGTACCGAGGGGTTCCGCAGGGATGTTTTCTTCGCTAACATTCAAAACGACAAAAAATTATGCCAAGATCAGTAAATCATGTTGCATCACGCGCACGTCGTAAGAAGATTCTGAAGCGCGTAAAAGGTCAGTTCGGTGCTCGCAAAAACGTTTGGACCGTTGCGAAAAACGCCTACGAAAAAGGTCTTACCTATGCTTATATAGGCCGTAAGCTCAAAAAGCGCGACTTCCGTGCCCTTTGGATTCAGCGTATCAACGCTGCAGCCCGCCTTGAAGGTATTTCCTACTCAAAGCTTATGGGCGCACTCCACAAGGAAGGCATCGAAATCAACCGCAAGACACTGGCTTACCTCGCAGTAAACAACGCTGAGGCATTCAAAGCCATCGTTGAAAAAGTTAAGTAAATTCCTGCACAAAAGAAGATACTTAATAAATAACATGAAGAGACAAACGGAAATCCGTCTGTCTCTTCATATTTATGATACATCACGCTTATTTTTCTATCCAGTTTCCCCTATCCAAGTTTCGATAGCCGATAGCCTCCGCAACATGGTGACGTTGGATGTTTTCCGCTCCTTCAAGGTCGGCGATGGTGCGGGAAACCTTAACGATACGGTCATAGGCACGAGCTGAAAGGTCGAGACGAGTCATGGCGGTACGAAGAACATTGGTGCATTCGTCATCGAGCGAGGCGTATTGCTGCATGAGGGATGAAGTCATCTGCGCATTGCAATGAATGTTCTGATGATTGGCAAAACGTTGTAACTGAATTTGGCGAGCCTTGACAACTCGCTCGCGAATGGCGGCACTACTCTCCCCTTTCGGAGCGCGAGCCATATCCTCAAAAGGAACACTTTCTACTTCCACCTGAATATCGATACGGTCCATCAGCGGGCCGGAGATTTTGTTCATATAGCGCTGAATCTGACCTGGGGTACAGACACAAGCACGGGTGGGATGGTTATGATAGCCACAGGGACAAGGGTTCATAGAGGCAACCAACATGAAAGAACACGGCAAGGTGAAATTATACTTTGCACGGCTGATGGTGATGATACGGTCTTCAAGCGGCTGGCGGAGGGTTTCCAGGACGGAACGATTAAATTCCGGCAGCTCGTCCATAAAAAGTACGCCGTTGTGTGCCAGACAAATCTCACCAGGCATAAAGGTTTGACCACCGCCAACCAGGCCAACATCGGAAATCGTATGATGGGGAGAACGGAACGGACGTTGACTGATGAGCGAAACATCCCGATGAAGTTTCCCTGCAATGCTGTGTATCTGTGTGGTCTCCAAACTCTCACGAAGCGACAAAGGAGGAAGGATGGAAGGCAGACGCTTGGCCATCATACTCTTTCCACAGCCTGGCGAACCAACAAGAATCACATTGTGGCCACCTGCGGCAGCCACTTCAAAGGCACGTTTTACGTTCTCCTGCCCTTTGACTTCCTCAAAATCGAAATCAAAGGTGTTTTGGTTACTGTAAAATTCCTCCCTCGTATTAACAACCGTAGGCTGCAACGTAGCATCTCCCTGCAAAAAATCCACAATCTCTTGCAAACGACTCACACCATACACCGTCAGGTTATCGACAACCGCCGCCTCACGTTCATTCTCCTTGGGGACAAACAAATATTTAAGCCCCATACTTCTTGCCTTGATAGAAATGGGAAGCGCACCTTTCACCGGAAGAATTGCACCGTCAAGTCCTAATTCCCCAATGAACATGGCATGAGCCACGATTTCCTCCTTTGCAACAATCGTCTCGGTCGATGAAAGAACGCCGATAGCTATTGGCAAATCCAGTCCAGAACCTTCTTTCTTCAAATCCGCCGGAGCAAGATTGATGACGATAGACTTTGAGCCAATACGAAGCCCATTCAACCTGATTGCCGCATAGATACGTTCCTGACTCTCTTTCACAGCATTATCCGGCAAGCCAACAATGGTGAAACGAGCTTGCATTCCCGGAGTATAAGAATCCACCTCAACCTTTATGGGCACAGCTTCAAGCCCTTGGATTGTTGCGCTATGTATTTTTGCAAGCATGTTTTTTCCGCTTTGAAGATTTTCGACCCATGCAGTTGAAAATGTTTAGTACTGCTCGTTCTCGTTAGGGAAGTCGCAGTTCTTTACATCCTCGATGTAGCGACCAATGGCATCAGTCATGATGGTGTGGAGGTCGGCATATCGGCGCAGGAATTTTGGGCTGAAGCCTTGGGTCTTGCCGAGCATGTCGTCGATGACGAGCACCTGGCCATCACAGCCATTGCCCGCTCCGATGCCGATGATGGGAATGGTGAGTTCCTGCGCTACTTGGGTGGCCAGTTTTGCGGGTATTTTCTCAAGGACGATGGCGAAGCAGCCTGCCTCCTCAAGGGCATGGGCATCGCTGATGAGTTTCTTGGCCTCAGCTTCCTCCTTGGCACGCACGGTGTAGGTGCCGAACTTGTTGATGGCCTGGGGTGTGAGTCCGAGGTGTCCGCAGATGGGGATGCCGGCAGCGAGGATTTTCTTGACGGCGGGCAGTATTTCCACACCGCCTTCAAGTTTGAGCGCGTCGCAGTGGGTGGCCTTCATGATTCGGATGGCATTGGAGACGGCTTCCGTCTCGTTGACCTGATAGCTGCCGAAAGGCATGTCGCATACGACCAATGCGCGTTTGGTGGCCCTGACTACGGCCTTTGCGTGGTAGATCATTTGTTCGAGCGTGATGGGGAGGGTAGTCCAGTTGCCAGCCATCACGTTGCTGGCTGAGTCGCCCACAAGGATGACGTCCATGCCCGCCGCGTCTGTAATCTGAGCCGTTGTGTAGTCGTAGGAGGTGAGCATGGCAATTTTCTTACCCTCATGCTTCATCTGAATCAGTCTGTGTGTGGTAACCTTGCGCTGGTCATCAACTAAATATCCTGCCATAGTTTTAGAGTTTTTACAGCCCCATTCTGTCCTTCGGACCACTATCCCCCATAGGGCGAGAGTCTGTGGGATGAGAACGGAAGCAAATTTTTTACTTTTCCCTTTCTTGTGTTCCTACTCGTCATGCATTACGCATGATGAACTGTAAAACATACAATAATAATGTACGCAATTTGGTGACAAAGGTACGAATTATATTTCTTTGAAAGGAGTGAAAAGAAGATAAAAACGCACACAATGATTTTTTTTATTTGAAAATTTGGTTTATATCGCTGAAAAAACTTACATTTGTGAACGAAAATGAGAAACTATATTCATTATTTATCAACCTTAAATAAACATTATTTGTAATTATGGCTCAGAAAAGAGTTTATACCTTCGGTAATGGACAGGCCGAGGGTAATGCGTCAATGCGTGAGGCACTTGGTGGCAAGGGTGCTAACCTTGCTGAAATGAACCTTATTGGTGTACCAGTTCCTCCAGGTTTTACAATTACTACCGACTGCTGTAACGAGTACTACGAAGTAGGCGAAGAGAAAATCAAGGAACTTCTTCAGGATGAGGTGAATGCAGCTGTAGCTCACACCGAGGCGCTGATGAACTGCAAGTTCGGCGACGTGAACAACCCACTGCTCGTCAGTGTACGTTCGGGAGCTCGTGCTTCCATGCCTGGTATGATGGATACGATTCTGAACCTTGGCTTAAACGACGAGGTGGCAGAGGGTATGGTGAAGAAGACCAACAATCCTCACTTCGTTTATGACTCTTACCGTCGTTTCGTACAGATGTACGGTGACGTGGTGATGGGTCTGAAACCCGTGAACAAGGAAGACATCGACCCGTTTGAGGCAATCATTGAGAAGGTAAAGGAAGAGCAGGGTGTTACCCTTGACAAGGACCTTTCTGTAGATTCTCTGAAGAAGTTGGTTCAGCTGTTCAAGGCTGCCATCAAGGAGCAGACAGGTCAGGACTTCCCAACCGACCCAATCGTTCAGCTCTGGGGTGCTATCTGTGCCGTGTTCCGCAGCTGGATGAACGAGCGTGCCATCCTGTATCGTAAGATGGAGGGTATTCCAGACGAATGGGGTACAGCCGTAAGCGTCATGGCCATGGTATTCGGTAACATGGGCGACACAAGTGCCACGGGCGTTTGCTTCTCTCGTGACGCTGGTAACGGCGAGAACCTTTTCAACGGTGAGTACCTCATCAACGCTCAGGGCGAGGACGTGGTTGCCGGTATCCGTACTCCACAGCAGATTACAAAGATTGGCTCACAGCGTTGGGCTGAACGTGCTGGCATCTCCGAGGCTGACCGTGCAAGCAAGTATCCTTCCATGGAAGAGGCCATGCCTGCTCTCTATGCTGAGTTGAACGAGATTCAGGATAAACTGGAGAAGCACTACAAGAACATGCAGGATATGGAGTTCACCGTACAGGAAGGCAAACTCTGGTTCCTCCAGACTCGTAACGGTAAGCGTACAGGTACGGCGATGGTGAAGATTGCCATGGATT
>CAJONZ010000022.1 GCA_905236065.1 uncultured Bacteroidaceae bacterium
CCTTTTAACTTCCAAGCGGAGCGATAACTTCTTTTTAACTTCCCTTTAACTTCCAAAAAAGTTGAGCTTGCGAAACTTAAATAAAAAACAAATAAAATGAAGACGACATGAAAAAAGCATTGCCCTTTTCGGCAATCATTCTCTTATGTGTGGTAGGTGGTATCTATTACCATTTCTTTTTTGACACACGCATCTTATTAAAGAATGACACAGAAAGCATTGTTAATCATTTGTCGAGTATTGGTATTGGCGAGGAATTCGACTTGTCCGAAGATTGTACGCCGTCTGACAGTGTCTATGTAGTAACTCCATATAGCTGCGATTTCTTCGAGAAAAACAGTCACCTCGAATTGATGTCATGCATAAAAAGAGATATAGAACGTGCGGCAGAGTTCGATAACTATTACCAACTGCTATTCGTAAAAGACAACAAGGTGGTTTCGCGTGCAACGATCAATAGGGACATCGTAAATTTCTTCGGACTCGATTCCTGTAATGTCCATTGTACCAATACGAAATTCCACGTCAAAACGAAACTATACCTTGATGAGAACAGAATAGTCCACCAGAAATAATAAACAATGAACAAGAAAATCATCCTGTCAATCATCGTTGCCCTCGCCGCCATCACCGCCGAGGCGCAAGTTGACCTAATCGGCTCTTGGACGGGCAAGCTTGACTTGGGCGTTGGAAAGCTGACGCTGGTGTTCCATCTGAAGCAAGCAGACGGTCATGTGAATGTGACGATGGACAGCCCCGACCAGGGCGCAAAGGGCATACCGTGCATGAAAGATTTCCTGTCATACGACTCGCTGGCGGTAAGCATCAGAATTATAAACGCTTCTTACGGCGGACGACTGAAGGACGGCAAGCTTATTGGTACGTTCACGCAGAACGGCATGTCGTTTCCGTTAGAGCTGACGAAGGGCACGGAAGAGCTGAAACGTCCGCAGAACCCGCAGCCGCCGTTCCCATACGAAACCGAGGAAGTGACGTTCCGCAACGAACGGGATAGTGCCACGCTGGCGGGAACGCTGACGTGGCCAGTAGGCTACAATCCTAAATCGAAAAAGAAACCTCTCGTTGTCCTATTTGTCACGGGCAGCGGTCAGGAAAACCGTGACGAGGAGATATACGACCACAAACCTTTCCTTGTCATTGCCGACTATCTGGCTCGCCAAGGTATCGCCTCATTGCGCTACGATGACCGCGCCACGGGAGCGTCCAAGGGCGGCGACGTAAGAAACGCCACGACTGAGGACTTCGCCCGCGATGCCGCCGCCGGACTGGAATATCTGCGCAGCCGAAAAGCCTTCGCCAAGGTTGGCATCATCGGCCACAGCGAAGGCGGCTCTATCGCCTTCATACTCGGCGCACAGGGAAAGACAGACTTCCTCGTCTCGCTGGCAGGCCCCGGCGTGAAGGGCGACACGCTTGCCGCATCACAGAAAAACCGCTTGTTAAAGATGACAGAGTTGCCAAACACGGTGACGGCAGAGCAAATTCGTCAAGATCCACAAATCCAGAAGAGTCATTGGTATCGATGGTTCACCAAATACGACCCGTCTGCCGACATCGCCGCCACGCGATGCCCTGTCTTCGCCCTCAACGGTGACCGAGACTGGCAGGTCATTTCCTCGCTCAATCTTACTGCTATTGAACGCCTGTTGCCAAAGTCGAAGAATAACCTAACGAAAGAATACCCTGGGCTGAACCACCTCTTCCAGCACAGCACCACGGGGCAGCCCAATGAGTACCGACAGATAGAGGAAACCATATCGCCTGAAGTGCTCAGCGACATTGCCGAGTGGATAAACAGGCTAAAATAGCACCAGCACGGAGGAATTCCCCTATAACCACGATTGGACGTTCCACAGGATATTAGAGGTGTCAAACAGCAAGTAAAATCGAGAAACATAACATGAGGGTATGTCAAAAAACTGTGACACACCCTCATGCTTGATGTAAGGTAAATCGTTATGGTTTACTTGTTCACCTGGAACTTAGTGATACCGTCCTTGATGTAGCCGACAATCTGGTTAGCGGCTGCAAGACCAGCGTTGGTGTTTGCCTCGGCTGTCTGGGCACCCATCTTCTTCGGAGTGGAGAAATAACGACCCTCGAACTGCTGGAACATTGCATCGGCATCTGGCTTGATGTCGGTGATGTACTTCAGGTCGGTACGTTCGGCAAGCAGTTCGATGAGCTCCGGCTCGTTGATAACCTCCTTGCGGGCTGTGTTGATGAGGATGCCGCCCTTCTTCATGCTGCCAACCAGTGCCTTGTTGATGCTCTGCTTGGTCTCGGCTGTGGCAGGAATGTGGAGAGAGACAATGTCGCAAGTCTCGAAAAGCTCGGCCTGACTTTTGGCAGCCTTCACACCTGCGGCCTCGATAGCCTCTGCGGGGCAGTAAGCGTCGTAGGCACAAACCTCCATGCCAAAGCCCTTTGCGATGCGAGCCACGTTGCGGCCCACATTACCGAATGCAAGAATACCAAGCTTCTTACCCATCAGTTCGCTGCCGGCCTTGCCGTTGAAGAAATTACGAACCGTGAACACGAGCAGACCAAGAACAAGCTCTGCGACAGCATTGGCATTCTGTCCCGGCGTGTTCATCACCACTACCCCATGGGCTGTGGCTGCCTCCAAATCGACATTGTCATAACCTGCACCAGCACGTACAACAATCTTCAGCTGCTTTGCTGCGTCCAAAACCTCTGCATCGACCTTGTCGCTGCGGATGATGATGGCATCCACGTCTGCCACTGCGGCAAGCAGCTGAGATTTTTCCGTATATTTCTCCAGAAGAGCAAGCTCAAAACCCGCACCTTCAATAATCTCTTTGATTCCGGCAACCGCAGGAGCTGCGAATGGCTTCTCAGTTGCAATTAAAACTTTTGCCATTTTTCTTTTTCTATATAAAAAAATGAATTGACCAAAATTTCCCCATAAAAGCCCGGAGGCTTCAACGTTGTTGTAAATTCTTGGTCAATCCAAAGATTATGATAATTATTTTAATTCTATCTATATATATTAATGTGCTTTCTCAAACTCCTGCATACAAGCAACGAGCGCTTTCACACCTTCAACAGACATTGCATTGTAGCAAGAAGCACGGAAACCACCAACATCGCGATGACCCTTCACACCAACCATGCCTTTGCTTGTAGAGAAGGCCAGGAATTCATCCTGCAGTTCCTGATACTCAGGCTTCAACACGAACGTAATGTTCATCCGTGAGCGAGAGTCTTCCTCCGCCGTACCAACAAACAGTTTGTTGCGGTCAATCTCTGCATAAAGAATCTCTGCACGTTCCTTGGCCAGCTTCTCCATTGCCTCCACACCACCATGAGCCTTCACGTAGCGCAGGTTCATCAGTGCGCTGTAAATAGGTACAACAGGAGGGGTATTGAACATGGAACCCTTCTTCACGTGGGTACGATAGTCAAGCATGGTAGGAATCTGGCGTGAAACCTTGCCCAGTGCATCTTCCTTCACGATGACGAAGGTGACTCCAGCCATGGAGAGGTTCTTCTGTGCGCCACCGTAAATCAGTGCATACTTGCTGACATCGATAGGACGGCTGAAGATATCGCTCGACATATCTGCAATCAATGGAATCGGAGAATCAATATCCTTGAGAAGTTCCGTTCCGTAAATCGTGTTATTTGTCGTAACATGCAAATAATCCGCATCTGTCGGAATCTCAAAGTTCTTTGGAATATAAGTAAAGTTCTTGTCCTTTGAAGAGGCAACCTCTACCACTTCACCAAACAATTTAGCCTCTTTCTCAGCCTTTGTGGCCCAAACACCCGTATTCAGGTAAGCAGCTTTCTTCTCCAGGAAGTTGTAAGGCACCATACAGAATTCAAGACTTGCACCTCCACCAAGGAAAAGCACGGAGTAACCTTCCGGAATGTTAAGAAGCTCTTTAAAGAGAGCCACTGCCTCATCTACTACGGGTTGGAAATCTTTTGCACGGTGACTGATTTCCATAAGTGAAAGTCCTGAGCCATTGAAATCAAGACAAGCCTGTGCAGTCGCCTCTATAACCTCGCGGGGAAGAATCGAAGGTCCTGCATTGAAATTGTACTTTTTCATTTGTTGTATTATTGTTAATGAGTTGTTTTTACCTTAAAAGAAACATAGGGAAATAGACTCTTTTACCTTAAAAGGAACACACACACACTGTGTCCTACCTTCAAATAACGATGCAAAAGTACGAAATAAATACGAATTTGCGGCCATAAAATCCATTTTTATTGCTATCCAACATGAAAAAGGTCTTATTTTTAACGAATATGTCAGCTTTGACCCACAAAAAAGCCAAAGCTGACACATACACCTTACATGAACTGGAAGCCAAAAGGCCGCCAATTGCTACAGCCAGTCCTTCCGTTTGAACCAAAGCAATGAGCAAACCGTACTGATGATACAAACCGTAATGGCTATCGGGAAACCCATCCGCCACTGCTCCATGCCGTTTAGCAGGTTCATGCCAAACATGGAGGTAATCAGCGTCGGGAACATGATAATCATGTTGAGCGAAGTCAGCAGTCTCATCACCTTGTTCATGTTGTTGTTGATGATGTTGGCATACGTATCCATCGTACTGTTCAGAATCGACAGATAAATAGCCGTGGTTTCCCGTGCCTGCTGCATCTCGATGTTCACATCCTCAATCAATTCAGCGTCCAGTTCGTCCACAGGCAGACGGAATCTCAATTTCGAAAGCAGCGTCTCGTTGCCACGGATGGATGTCGCAAAATAAGTAAGAGAGTCCTGCAAACGCGACAAGTTCACAAGGTCCTTGTTGTCAATCTGCCTATCCAGGCTCCGCTTCGCCTTGTCGATGATGGTGTTCACCTGCTTCAGATACTTCAGATACCACACGCTGGCGCTCAAGAAAATCCTGAACACCAAGTCTGCCGCATCGGTGAAGCCCTCCGCACGGCGCATCTGATGGTTGATGAAATCGAGCATCATGCGTGTCTCCTGATGACACACCGTAATGATTTTGTCGCCCTTAATCACGATTCCCAACGGGATTGTCGTGTAGGGGCTGCGTGACGACACCGCCTTCAAATGGGGAATACGAAGGATTATCATCAGCCATCCTTCATCCTGGTCGTAACGGGCACGCTCATCGGCATCGGCCACGTCAAACAGAAAATAATCGGGCATACCCAGTTCCTCCTGAAGATATTTCACGTCGTCCTCCACGGGGCATGTCACCTGCACCCAGCAATTGGGCTGCCATGAGTCGATATTCTTGATACCGCCTTTAATGTTCCAAAATGTACGCATTGTCTGTCTGAATCTTTATGCTTTTTCTGAAAAAGATAATGAAAACACCGATAAAGATCCAGACATTGCCAGACCTTTATCCCTAATCGCTTAAACTATTCGCCGGATAATCGTCCATATTTTTATAAGTTTTTGTAAAATCGGCTGCAAAGGTATGAATATTTTATTACCTTTGCAACGAAAAATCCTAAAAAATAAAATCAACATGAACAGAAAACAACTTTTAGTAACAACCTTTCTCCTTACCTTCGCCACACTCTTCGCACAGGCACAAAGAAAAGAGACCGTCCTCAGCGAAGGATGGAAATTCTCCAGAGCTGAGAAGCTTGACAAGAAAGCACCTTCACAAATCAAATATGACGATTCCCAATGGGAAAGCGTCTGTGTGCCACACGACTGGGCCATCAACGGGCCGTTCGACAAGGAAATAGACAAACAAGTGGTGGCCATCGAGCAAAACGGCGAGAAGGAAGCGACCGAAAAAACCGGACGTAGCGGTTGTCTGCCCTGGATTGGCAGTGGCTGGTACCGTACACATTTCAAGGTGGAAAAAGACTGCAAACGTGCCTTGTTGAACTTCGACGGTGCCATGGCCGAACCAGAAGTCTATGTAAACGGCAAAAAGGCGGGCGAATGGAAATATGGCTATAACGCTTTCAACATCGACATTACACCTTATATATATAAGGACGGAAAAGAGAACACCCTGGCCGTCTATCTGCAGAACGTGGCAGAAAGCAGCCGTTGGTATCCCGGTGCGGGCATCTACCGCCCCGTCACCCTCATCCAGACCGGCTTGTCGGCCATCAAGGAATGGAGCATCACAGCCAACACACTGGAAGTAAACGAGGACGACCGCACGGCTGTGGAGCAGCTCTGTGCCGAGGCCATCGGCTTTGGCGGCCAGTTCCTTGGCATGGAGTTCAAGGTGCAGGTCAACGGACAAGACTTCACACGCCTCGTCCGTCTCGACCGCGAGGGCAAAGCATCTACCACCCTCACCTTCTACGGCGTCAAGTTTTGGACACCTGAGACCCCTCAGCTCTACGACCTCACCGTCACCCTCTGCGAAGTGAACGACAACGGCACACGGGGCCGGGTTATCGAGACTCAGAAGAAGAAAATCGGCTTCCGCACCGTAGAATGCAACGCAGAAAAGGGCTTTGCCCTCAATGGAATCAGCCGAAAAATCAAGGGAGTATGTCTGCACCACGACCTTGGTATGCTCGGTGCCGCCGTCAACAAAGCTGCCCTCATCCGTCAGATAAAATTGCTGAAGACGATGGGTTGCGATGCCATCCGCACCGCCCACAACATGCCCTCACAGATGCAGATGGACCTCTGCGACTCACTAGGCATGATGGTCATGGCCGAAAGTTTCGACATGTGGGTTTATCCCAAGTGCAAAAACGGCTACGCACGCTTCTTTAAAGAATGGAGCGACCTTGACATTGAGAATCTGGTTCGCACCAACCGTCTCCACCCTTCCATCGTCATGTGGAGTGTGGGCAACGAAATACCAGAACAGGGCATGAAAGAAGGTCCCCAAATGCTGCGTCACTTGCAGGAAGTCGTACGCCGCTACGACAAGACCCGTCCCATCACCAACGGAATGGATCGAATCGACAATGCACTGGCCACGGGCTTTGCACAGGTGGCAGAGGTGCCTGGCATGAATTATCGTACCCACAAATATGAGATGGCCTACGAGAAACTGGGACAGGGCTTCGTGCTCGGCAGCGAAACGGCCTCAACCGTCTCAAGCCGTGGTGTTTACAAATTCCCGGTGACCGAAGAGAAAAGCATTGCCTACGATGACGGACAATGCTCCAGCTATGACCTCACGGCCTGCTCATGGAGCAACCTGCCCGATGACGACTGGCAGCTGCAAGACGATAAAACCTGGGTTATCGGCGAGTTTGTATGGACGGGCTTCGACTACCTCGGTGAGCCCACTCCCTATGACGAATATTGGCCCAGCCGCTCCAGCTACTTCGGCATCTTCGACCTCGCCGGACTGCCTAAAGACCGCTACTATCTCTACCGCTCCCACTGGAACCAAAAGGAGCCTACCATCCATCTGTTGCCCCACTGGAACTGGGCTGGACGCGAAGGGCAGGTCACACCAGTCTATTGCTACACCAACTACCCCACTGCCGAACTCTTCGTCAACGGTGTGAGCCAAGGCAAAATCTCTAAGAATCCGAAATCGCGCCTTGACCGCTACCGCCTTCGCTGGAACAACGTGACCTACAAGGCCGGCGAACTGAAAGTCGTAGTCTATGACGAACAGGGCCAACCTGCAGGTACCCAGACCCTGAAGACGGCAGGCAAAGCAAGCCGCATCCGCATCACAGGCGACAAGGCACTATACAAGGACGGGGAACTGCCCACCCTCAAGGCCGACGGCAACGATATGGCTTTTCTCACGGTTGACCTCACTGACAAAGAGGGCAATCTCTGCCCCACAGCCAACCACGAACTCCGAGTGGAAGTCATTGGCAGCGGCGTGTTCAAAGGCATGTGCAACGGCGATGCCACCAGCCTTGAATCCTTCAACAGCCCCTTCATGAAAGCCTTCAACGGCCAGCTCGTCATTGGCATCCAATCCGTCAAAGAACCAGGATTCATCAGCGTGAAAGTCAGCGGAAAGGGTCTGAAGACGGCCAACGTGGAATTGGTGAGCGAGTAACACTTTACCCTCATTTTGCACATAGGGCGTGTACAGCTGATGATAAAACATTCTTTCCATGGTTTCTGCTGCAGATTTACACAAAATAATCTGATTCACAGCACAATCTTGCCAAGTTTCTCCTGTTTCCAAGCAAAAAAAAACGTAAAAGGTAGAGGAAAACGCACTCAGAAAAAAATAAAATTCAGCATTCCTTTGGTAAAACCAAAAACTATTTGTACCTTTGCAGCCGATTTATGCCGCCGAGGCTCGGAAAAGTGAACCACGGGATGGTTTCGCCTCACGGTCCAAACCCCTAAAAACAGTAAAAACAAAAAATGTACGTAATCGTAGAAATTCAGGGTCAACAGTTTAAAGTTGAGGAAGGCAAGAAGCTTTTCGTGCATCACATCAAAGATGTTGAAGCAGGCGCAACTGTTGAATTTGAGAAGGTGCTTCTCGTTGACAATGGCACCATCACAGTAGGCGCTCCCACCGTGGAAGGTGCAAAGGTAGTCGCCGAAGTTGTTTGCCCACTCGTAAAGGGTGACAAGGTTTTGGTATTCCACAAGCGTCGCCGCAAGGGTTATCGCAAGCTGAACGGCCACCGCGAACAGTTTACGGAAATCCGCGTAAAGCAGGTTGTTGCTTAACTCCTGAACGTCCGCACTTCGAAAGAGGACAAGAAAAAGCAAGAGAAAACAAAGTTCACTAACAATTTAAAAGTAAATTCAACATGGCACATAAAAAAGGTGTGGGTAGTTCAAAGAACGGCCGTGAATCACACTCAAAACGACTTGGCCTGAAGCTTTTCGGCGGCGAGTTCGCCAAGGCTGGTAACATCATCGTTCGTCAGCGTGGTACCAAGCACTATCCTGGCAAGAACGTCGGTATTGGTAAGGATGACACCCTCTACGCACTCGTAGATGGCACCGTGAAATTCAGAAAGGGTCGTCTGAACCGTTCAACTGTTTCTGTTGAGCCTATTGCAGCAGAATAAACATTCATCATAGACAAGAACAAAAAAATATGACAATCGTTTTTCGGTTGTCATATTTTTTTGTGCAAAACGCTACTGAGGTGATGCAGGCAAAACCAAAGTGTACCCGTGGCCGCAAGTTAATCTGCGGAGAACTCCTTGATGCGCTGCTCCTCCTCCAGTTTACAGATAAGTAGCGTATTGTCTTTTTCTGCTACGATGTAGCCATCCAGTCCCTGAATGACGACCTTGCGTTCCTGCGTGGTGTGTACTACGCAATTGCTGCTTTCGTAGAGTTTGATGTTCTGTCCAATGGTGTTGTTGCCGTTTTCGTCAGCTGCGGCGAGTGTATGCAATGAGCCCCATGTGCCCACATCGCTCCAACCAAAGTCGGCAGGGAAGACAAAAATCTCATCGGCCTTCTCCAGAACGGCATAGTCGATGGAGATGTTGACGGATTTCGGAAACTCCTGATTAATCATCTCCTGCTCTTTATCCGTACCATAAAAAGGAAGCAGGTTCTCGAAAATCTCGTTCACGTCAGGCTGATAGACGCGAAGGGCGTTCACGATGGTGCGCACGTTCCAGACAAAGATGCCTGAGTTCCACAAGTATTCCTTGCTGTTCAGGTAAAGGTTGGCCGTCCTCAAGTCGGGCTTCTCCTTGAACGAATCAACATGGAAAATCTCCTTGTTGCGCAGCGAAGGCTCGTAAAGGTTGGCCTGGATGTAGCCATAGCCCGTCTCAGGGCGTGTGGGGTGCATACCCAGCGTCACGATGCTGTCGGTCTCTGAGACAAATTGCAAGGCGGACTTGATGACACGCTGAAACTCCACCACATCGGTAACCAAATGGTCGCTTGGTGCCACGACGATGTTGGCCTTCGGATTCTTTGCCTTGATGCGCCAACTTACATAGGCAATGCAAGGTGCCGTGTTGCGGCGGCAGGGTTCCAACAAAATGTTGCTCACAGGGATTTCCGGGAGCTGTTCCTTCACAATATCCGCATAGCTTGCGCTTGTCACAATCCAAGTATTCTCAGGCGCTATCACGCCTTTGAATCGGTCCACAGTCATTTGAATAAAAGTACGTCCTGTACCAAAAACATCGATAAACTGTTTTGGACGCTCAGGAGTACTCATCGGCCAAAAGCGACTCCCCACGCCGCCAGCCATAATCACAAGGTGGTTGTCTGCCGTCTTCATAAAATCTCACTCAGATAACACGGTTAATAAATCTTTTTACACATCACATCTCTAATAAAATGCAACTAAAGGAATATTTCCCATTTTCTCCAAGAAAAACGATAGGCATATATTCCTTCATGGCCTTTTTACCTTAGAATTAATTCGCAAAGAAACGTTTTTTTAAATCATTTACCAAACATTCAGACTTTTTTTATATTCCTTCATCCCAAAAATCACACAAAAAGGGAAAAATCAGCCGTGAAAAGTAACCAATCCTTCTATCGGAGCTTGTAAAACATGTCCAACAGTATAGCCCAACGAGGCTGCCGCCTCGGTTAACTCTGGCTGATAATAAGAAGCGATGGAACCCACAAAATGAACGGTCGAAGGGGAATAGTCTCCCAACTTGGTGAGGTCAACAGACACCCTTGCGTATGCCTTGATGTTACGGATGAAAAACTGCTGGAAGCAATCCAATAGGAAGGCATGAATGGCCGGATGATCACGATGGCGCAGGCAGAAAGGGGACAAACTGGCCAAGAACCTGTTGGCCAAAGGCTCACGATAGGTTTTCTGGATGATGCTTGCCGCAGTTTCCTGCGTTTCCTCGTAAAACATACGATAAACCTCTTCTGGGAATTGACATTTCAGCACATCGCCGACCAGTCGTTTGCCAATGTAACCCCCACTACCCTCGTCGCCCAAGATATAGCCCAATGGAGAAACATTTGCTACGATTTCCTGCCCATCATACAGGCACGAATTTGCACCCGTTCCCAAAATGGCGACAATACCCGGTGTCCGTTGGCACAAGGCCCGCGCCGCTCCCAACATATCGCTCCGCACTTCTATTTTCAACACCTTGCAATTTGCAGACATCGTCCGCTGCAAGGCGGTTTCAACCTTCGGAGACGCCTCGGGCGTGCAACCTGCTCCGTAAAAGAAGATTTCCAAGATAGCAGCTCGGATGAAGGCTTCTCCCTGATTCGATTTCACCAACGCAGGCAAGAGTTCCTCCGTCAGCACACGCTCAATGTCCTCCGTCTGCTGCTGAAAAGGGTTTATCCCCTGCGTCATCACAAAATCTTTCTCTTTGCCTTCGCCAAGCAAGCACCATGCCGTCTTGGTAGAGCCACTGTCTGCTATCAGTTTCATATACTCATTATTAATAATAGGATGAGGACACCCTTCCCTTGTGCAAAGTTAAAGGTTTTACGGCAAAAGGTACAACCACAAAGAATAAAAAGTAAGAAAAAGGATTAAGTTTTGCAGGAAAAGTATTATATTTGCATAAAAATAAAGGGGACAGACAAACAAGCTGTAAAAACGACCGTTTATCACCCCTATTTCTCACCAAGGCCGAAAAACAAGCTTATACACTTTTTCATGAATGCCATTAAACGTATCGTACTGACAGGAGGCCCGTGTGCTGGCAAGACTAGCGCACTGAAATACATCATTGAGCACTGCAAGGCACAAGGGTACAAAGTGTTTTGTGTGCCTGAAGTTCCCACAATGATTAGCAAATCAGGCTGGAACTACCTCACCTCAAACTACGACTTCTATTACGAAGGTGAAAAAGCAATCCTTGAGTTGCAACTACACTTGGAGGATGCCATCTACCGAATGGCCCAGACACGCACGGAACCCTGCCTCATCGTCTGCGACCGAGGTACGATGGACATCTCCGCCTACATCGCACCCGAAATGTGGGAGGAAATCACTGCCGCTTGCGGCACCAGCACCGCCGAGCTACGTTCCATCCTGCGATACGATGCCGTTTTCCACCTTGTCAGTGCTGCCAAGGGAGCCCAACAATATTATACCACGGCCAACAACGAGCAACGTTATGAGAAGGCGGATGCCGAGGGGCTGCGCATTGCCTGCGAGCTTGACCAGAAAGCCTACGATGCCTGGACGGGACACCCTAACCGCTATGTCATTGGCAGCAATGAGAATTTTGAGCAGAAAATGAAGATGCTCATTGAACGCATTGACGCGCTTCTCTAAACGAAACCTTCATAAACAGACAGCAGGCTCAACGCCATTTCCATACATGCGTTGAGCCTGCTACTTTTATTCTCTTACAGAAGCAAAGGATTTCAGCACTTGATGTTCAATTCCTTGACGATGTTGCTAATCTTCTCCATCGTAGAAATCCGGCTGGGTACAAGCGGCAGACGAAGTTCGTTTTCAATCATGCCCATGCTGTTCAGCATAGCCTTCACACCTGCGGGGTTTCCGTCAACAAAAAGCAGTTTGAACAATTCCGTAAACTTGTGGTGAATCGTCAGCGCATTGCTGTAGTCACCATTCAGCGCCAGACGTACCATGCGACTGAACTCCTTGGGCAGGGCATTACCAATGACGGAAATCACACCGGCTGCACCCAGCGTAATGAGCGGGAACGTAATGCCGTCGTCGCCTGAAATCACGTCGAAATGTTCCGGCTTATTCTTAATAATGTCATCAATCTGTGTAAAATTGCCGCTTGCTTCCTTGATGGCCACAATGTTCTCGCATTCACGAGCCAGACGAAGGGTCGTCTCTGCTGTCATGTTCACACCCACACGTCCGGGCACATTGTAAAGCACAACGGGCACAGGACTGGCTGTGGCTATCGCCTTAAAATGCTGATACAAACCTTCCTGCGAAGGCTTATTGTAATAAGGACAGACGCTCAGGATTCCGTCGATGCCTCTGAAGTCGGTCGTCTTCACCTGCTCCACGATGGCAGCAGTATTGTTACCGCCCATGCCCAAAAGGATTGGAACCCGTCCCTGAACCTTTTCCAAGACAAGACTTATGATTTGCTGTTTTTCCTCAGCCGTAAGCGTTGGCGTTTCAGCCGTTGTTCCCAAAACGCAGAGGAAATCAATACCATTTGAAAGTTGATAATCGAGGAGTCGGCGAAGTGCTGCAAAATCCACTGCCCCGTCACTCTTGAAAGGAGTGACAAGCGCAATGCCAAGCCCCTTGAATTTATTACGTGCCATGTGTTTTATTTAAAAATCGCTGCAAAGGTACGAATAAAAGTGAAAAGTGAAAAATGAAAAGTGAAAAATTTGCTGCCGCACATATTCTTCAAGAAGTAGCCTATCACTACGGCAGCAAATTTTTCACTTTTCATTTTTCACTTTTTCCCTTAATGCAACATCTGCAAAAACTCATCCTCGTTGACGATACGGACGCCAAGGCTCTGCGCTTTTTCCAACTTGGCCGGTCCCATGTTCTCGCCAGCCAACACGAAGGTGGTCTTCTTGGAGATGGAACCCACGTTCTTGCCGCCATGTTGCTCAATCATAGCCTTATACTCGTCTCGTGAATGATGCTGGAACACGCCCGAAATCACCACCTGCTGCCCTTGCAGCTTGTCTGTCTGTCCGGCCAGCACATCCTCCGAAAGGGCCATCTGCAAGCCGACCTCACGCAAACGGGCAAGGATTTCGAGGCAACGTTCGTCGTGAAAATAGCGGATGATGCTCTCGGCTATCACCTGCCCAACCCCATCCACGGCCAGCAACTCTTCCAGCGTCGCCGCCTGCAAAGCATCCATCGACTTGAATGCCCGCGCCAGCAATTTGGCCGTGGTTTCACCCACGAAACGAATGCCCAGGGCGAAGACCACCCGCTCAAAAGGCACCTGCTTGCTTGCCTCAATGCTGTCAACCACTTTCTGCGCAGACTTCACACGGTTTCGGTTGTTGCCACAAATCTGTGCCACGGTCAGCGTATATAGGTCGGCCACATTATGTATCAGTCCGCGCTGCCAATAGTCATCCACGGTTTCCGGCCCTAACGAATCGATGTTCATGGCCTTACGCGAAATGAAATGCTCAATCCTGCCTTTGATTTGGGGCGGGCACGTGGAGTCGTTGGGACAATAGTGCGCCGCTTCACCCTCCACACGAATCAGCGGTGTGCCACACTCCGGGCAGCAGGTCGCAAAACGCACAGGCTCCATTCCCTCCGTGCGCTGCGACGTGTCCACGCCCACCACCTTCGGGATAATCTCGCCCCCTTTCTCCACATAGACCATGTCGCCGATGTGGAGATCCAGCTGTGCGATGATGTCAGCATTGTGCAACGATGCCCGCCGCACCACCGTGCCTGCCAGTTGCACGGGCTCCATGTTGGCCACGGGGGTGACCGTTCCCGTTCGACCCACCTGGTAGGTCACCTCGTTCAGCCTCGTACAGGCCCGCTCGGCCTTGAACTTATAGGCAATGGCCCATCGGGGCGACTTGGCCGTATAGCCCAAATGGCGCTGCTGGCGGAGCGAGTTCACCTTCAGCACAATACCATCGGTAGCCACGGGCAAGTTCTTCCGTTCCACGTCCCAGTAGGCAATGAACTCCAGCACCTCTTCTATGGTATGGCATTTCCTCATGCCCTGACTAATCTTGAAGCCCCACTGCGCCGCGAGCTGCAAATTCTCATAGTGGCCGCCGTCGGTCGGAATCTCGTCACCCAGCAAATAATACAGATAGGCATCCAGTCCGCGCTCGGCCACCACACGGCTCTTCTGCGACTTCAGTGTGCCGCTGGCAGCATTTCTCGGATTGGCAAACAGTTCCTCGCCAGCCTTGGCCCGCTGCTCGTTCAGTGCCTCGAACGATTTCCAGGGCATCAGTATCTCGCCACGAATCTCAAACTCATGCGGATAGCCGCTGCCCTCTTTCAAACGGAGCGGAATGGACTTAATCATTCGCACATTGCCCGTCACATCGTCGCCCCGCACACCGTCGCCACGGGTCACCGCCTGCGTCAACACGCCGTCCACATAGGTCAGCGAAATGCTCAGGCCGTCGTACTTCATCTCCGCACAGATTTCAAAATCCTCTCCCTCCAGTCCTGACCTGACACGCTCATAGAAGTCACGCACCTCCCCCTCGCTATAGGTGTTGGCCAGCGACAGCATCGGATATTTGTGAGGCACCGTGCGGAACGACTGATTCAGGTCGCTCCCCACCCGCTGCGTGGGCGAGTTCGGGTCGGCATATTGCGGGTAGAAGAGTTCCAAATCCTCCAAACGCCGCATCATCTGGTCAAAATCATAGTCCGAAATGGTCGGACGGTTGAGCACATAATAATTATAATTGTGTTGCTCCAGTTCTTTTCTCAACTGTAAAATCTCTTCCTGGGGAGTCATGGCTTTTCTTGGTTTGGCGACAAAGTTACAAACTTTACAATGATAAATAAACAACTTGGTACGAAAAAATTCGGCCTGTAAGATTGAAAATATGTGCCAGCAGCAACTTTACAAATTGCGCTTTTTATTTCGTTCTATTTCCAATCCTCCTCCGACCGTTGTGCCTCTGCCTCAGTAATCTGAGTGACGGCACTCGCTGACGCCTTCGGTGGTGGCTGGAATTCTGCGGATGCGACCCTCACCGTCATAGCTCATAGGTTCGGCAATGATGCTGCGGCTGTAGCTTCCACCGTCGGACAGACCGCCGTTGTGGGAGAAGAAAATCCATTGGTTCTTAAAATGGACGATGGCGGGATGAGTGGTGTTGGAGTTGCCTGCAATCTCGCTGATGATGCCCATGGGGGTGTAGGGGCCACCCATCTGGTCGGCTACGGCGTATGCAATCTTCTCGGGCCACTCGGAAGCATAGGTCAGATAGTACTTACCATTGTATTTATGCATCCACGGAGCCTCGGTGAAGTTGGGTATATCGATGCGATGGATATTTCCCTCTATCTCAATCATGTTATCCTTCAGTTTGGCGTAGTAGCACTCTTTGTTGCCCCAGATAATATATGGCGTACCGTCATCGTCGATGAGGATGGCGGGGTCGATGCATGCCCAGTTGTGCTTCGAGGCGAAGCAGTCCTTGTTGGTGAGCAGCGGTTTTCCGAGTGCATCCTTGTAGGGGCCGGTAATCTTGTCGCTGACGGCTACACCGATGCCGCACCAATTGGTGGAAACGTACCAATAGTAGCGACCATCCTTGCCCTTGACCACGTGTCCGGCGTAGGCTTGCTTACTGTCGGCCCACTTGAAATCGTCGATACGCAAAGGTGATGGGTACTCCGTCCAATGCTTCATGTCGGTGGTCGAATAGAGCAGCCAGTCTTTCATCACGTAACCCGACTGATTGCCAGCGGCATCGTGTCCGGCAAAGAGCCAAAGGGTGTCACCCTCCACCAACACGGCGGGGTCGGCGGTATGCTTGTCGCGGATGATGGGATTGCCCGTGCTTTCAAACTGATGGGTCAGCACATAGCCCCACTTCTGCTGCAAGCGTTCCAGTTCGCCGGCGGTGACCGACATCACCGTGCCATGACGTGGGAAGAAGTCCTTGCGGAACGACTCCGGCTCCTTGGTAAAGGTCTTCAAATCCTTCGACCGCTGGAACTCGTAGCGGCCTGAGCTGTAGAGGTCATACATCAGGATGTATTCCTCCCCACACTTAAACACGCCACTGCCCTCCACATGCGTTCTCGTACCGGCGTAGGCATCCAGATACTCAAAATCCTCTTTATACGGCCCCGTCAGTTTTTTAGATGTTGCCTGTTGGATGCCGTTCTTGATTTCCTTACCGTTCCCGTCCTTCGTGTTGCCCTTGTAGAAGAGGTGATACACGCCGTCCTTATAGATGATGTCGTTGTCGATGCTGCCATACTTCGCCGCGAACAGCACCTTCGGCTCGCTCTCGAAGGCCGTGAAATCCTTGTTGGCATAGGCATAATAAGTAATGAGGGTCTTGCGGTCGTTGCGCTGCAGCGTGAAGTAAATCATGTACTTCCGTGCCTTGCGGTCGTAGATGGTCTGCGGTGCCCACACCCAGTAGGCATCGCCGAAGTTCTTGTTCCAGTCCTTTGCGAGGTTGATTTTCGCGTGTGTCCAGTTCACCAGGTCCTTCGACTTCAATAGCACGATGCCCGGGTTTGCCCCCCAACCCTGCTTCGGGTCGAAGGTGTGCATGTCCGTTGCCACGATATAGTAGCAGCCGTCCTCACCCTTTAGGATGTGTGGGTCGCGGATGCCGCCGCTCTCGCTGATGCTGTCACTGGCAATAATCGGTCTGTTGCCGTTCAGCGCATACCAGTTCCGTGCATCCTCGCTCACGGCGAAGCGCAGTTGCTCCATCAGGTTCGTGTCGCCACCTCCCTCGAAGTAGGCGAAAAGGTAGCCGGCGGACTTCTGTCTATTTTGGGCCTGTACGGTAAATGCCAGCCCTAACAGCATTAATAAAAATACTCTTTTCATGTTCGTTCTATTTTTCTACAAAAGTGTTGAATGAATGGGCGGCGAGGGTCGCGTTGAGGTAACGCTTGCCAAGCTGGATGCTAAGCTCACGAGCCTCGTTGTTCGTATTGCCGCAAATGATGACGCGCTTGCCGTCGGGACGCTGGAAGGCAATGGCCTGCAAACCGTCTTTTATCGGATAGAAGGCAACAAGGGTGCTGCCTGGCTCAACAAAGTGGGAGAAGTGCTTGTAGGCGTAGTACTCAGGAGTGTACCTATAGGTTCGGTTGGCCGAGCGCACCTGCACGAGGGCATTCTGCTTCCAGCCCCAGGCACTGCGGCCCTGGTCGCAGAGGATGAAGTTCCAGTTGTAGTATTCGTCACAGCCACGACCGACATACTCGTGCAGCAAGTAGAAAGTGTGCTCGCCGGCTCGCCAGTCCATCTGTCCGTTGCCGCATTCGCTCTCGCTGCTCACCATATGCAGGTCGGGATGGTGCTCGCGCATAAAGTCAAGGTTCTCACGGCCTTCCCACTGGAAGCCGAGTCCCTCCACGCAGCCTTGCAGCCCGTTGACAATGCGCTGAACGTAGTCCTGACGGTTGGTGTTGAACGTGCCCACATAGAGCTTCACCTCGGGATGTTTTTCGCGTAACGTCGGGGCCAGATACTCCTTGTTAAATCGTATCGTGCCCTCTGCCGTCCACGCGCAGCCCGGATAGGGCGTATAACTGTACGCCTCGTTCTGGTACATCACCATGTCGATGGGTATGTTTTCCTCAGCATAGAGGTCGATGAACTTGCAAAACATATTCGCGTAGGCCTGCAAGTAGCGCGGGTCTTGGATGAAGTAGTTCTGCGAGGCCAGCTTTTTGGGGAACAAGCCCTTACGCTCTCCCAAGAACTGCATCTCGTTGGGGTCGGGCTGTCCGCCATCATCAAACAGCAGATAGTCTTTCTCCTTCGGCTGTGTGTTATACGGCGAACTGGCCACGCAGTAGTCCTGGTTAATCTTCATCCACGCTGGCGGACTCCACGGCGACACCCAGAACGTCATGGCAGGTTGCCACCGCTGCGCCATCTTGATGAGCTGGATGACATTCTCCTTGTCGTGCCCGATGTTGAAATACTTCAGCTGGAAGTCTCCCGCCACCGTGTCGCACGAGTACCACGCCCTGCTGTAGTCGTTGGCATTCATCGTCAGCCGTCCACGGGTGAAGCGCAGGTCGCCGTCGGGCGCAAAGATGTCGTGCATGATCTTCTCCTGCTCCTCCGGCTTCAACAGCCGGATGGCATCGAGGTCGAGTTCATTGAAGCACGTGCCCCAGGCGCGGAAAGTGGTTTTTCCCGACGGCGAGACCGTCGGACACACGGCAGGCTGCGCCTTCGCCTTCGTTGCGAGCGACACCCTGCCCTTCGTCTGCCACGGTTGCTGCTCCGTCGTGGTGTACTGCGTGAACGTCTGTGCCGAGGCAAAACAACTCAGGGTCAACACGACACCTCCTATCAATAATTTCTTCTTCATATCTTTGGAATAATTAACAATGAACAATTAATAATTAACAATTAACAATAGCCTGCCGGATGGCATTCTTCATTTTTCATTCTTCATTCTTCATTCTTCATTCTTCATTTTTCACTCTTCATTCTGAAAACAAGCCCACCGTTTGGGAATAATGGTGCAAAGATACATCATTTTTTCAAACGGTGAGCCTCAACAAACAATAAAATACGAACCTAATTTATTAACTTTTATATTTATCCCCTATTTCTTCACCGGATTCCGGTTGAAGTGCCACACTACGTGCACCATGACATAGTGCGGCAGGGAGCGATACCACGTCTCGGTGCGGCCCTGGGCGTTCACGATGTACAGGGTGTTGCTGAGTTGATGTAGCAGGTCGAAGGCTTCGATGCGGGCGATGAGCTTGCCCTTGCAGAACGGCTGGCTGACGGAGGCATTCACGATGAAGTCGTTGGTGTTCAGTTCGCCGCTGCCATAGCCGCGACGGCTGTATAGGGTGGCATCGGCAGCGAGGGTGAGGCCACCGATTTTTGTACCGAAAAGGGCGGGTGTTGTGTAACTGGCCTCAAAGCCGTAATGGTAGTCGAAAGCATCGAGAGTAGAGAAATCATACATCTCACCATCGCTGTGTCGCCAACCGAAGTAGCCCACGGCGCGGACGTTGAGGCTGTTCTTGCTGAAACGGATGTTGGCACCACCGTTGAGGGTCAGCGTGTTGACCGTGTTCACGTGGCTCTCCGTCTGGCCTTGCAGCATGGCATGGTCCTTGGACGAGGAAAAGTCGGCCCCTGCGTTGACGTGCCACGACCAGTAGCGCTTCTCGCCGATATTGTGGTCAGTGCTGAAGTTGGTGTGGGCGTTGTAGGCACCGCTCACGTTCATGGGGCGATAGATGGTGACACCAGTGGAGGGGTTGTAGGTGATGGACTGCGCCACGTCGCGGTGGTGATAGTCGAACGAGGCGGAGAGGTAGTACATGCCCTGGTTACGGCCCGTCCGGTCGTAATATTCGGCATCGAGGTGGGTGACGGCACTAGATTTCAGGTCGGGATTGCCAAGCTTGACGACGAGGGGACGGCTGTCATCGCGGAAGTCGATGCGGTCAAGGAGGACGGGCTTACTCTGGCTGAAGCTGACGTGGGCATGGAAGTCTCGTTGTCCGCCTTTCCAGACATTGCGGAACCAGAAGCGCGGCTCGGGCATGAACACGGTTTGGCGTGCCAGGGTGTCAAGCGACCCACGCTCATAGTGGAGTTTGTCGTGATGCACCGGCAGCTTCAGCTCCAGACGCCAGCGGTCGTAGTTCACCTTCATGTGGACGAGGGGATGTATGTAACAGGTGCTCCTGTTCAAGTGGATGGTGAAGTCGTTCTGCCAGTTGTCGGTATGACTCTCATAGGAGTTCACAAAATCGGTGATGGCGGTGAGGATATCGAGTTGGGAAGGAAGAATCTGCGTGATACCCGGCGTTCCGTCGCCTTCTCCTGGCCTTTCAGGGTGATAGAGGTAGTCGCGGGTGTGGGTGTGGCCGTTGTAAAGCATGTCGGAGAAACCGAGGTGGATGTCTTTACCAATTTCATGACCATAGCCAAGGCGCACAACGCCCCTGGTGGTGCGATTGAAGAGGGAGGAAGAATTGAGCCGACACCCCTCCGAACTGGTATCGTAACGACTGGCCTGCTCACCCTCATCCCTGTTATGCGCCACCGAAACGTAATAGTCCATGTGGCTTTTCTGCTTGCCGGGCCTCACGCTGCCTTGCACATCAATTTTGGCATTCCACTGCCTGCCTTCGCTGATGCCCACGGTGCGCTGCGAGATGCTGAGGCTGGCGCTCTGTTCGTCGAAGACGGAATAGGAATTGCCGTCGCGGCGGGCGTAGTCGAAGTTGGCATAGAGATCCACCCATGCGGGCAACCTCAGCACCAGATGGTTGTTGACGGTCCAGCGGCGGTTGCCTGTGCGGTTGAACGACTCGGTGACGGAGGTCGGCGAGCTACCCTCAATGAAGCGCTCGCAGCGTTGCGTCGTGGCCTGCTCGTCGGTGGAGGCGACCGAGGCAAAATGTGAGTATGTCATTTTGCATCGGTCGTTGGCCTCAGCCCTCCGAGGGTATCGGCTTTAAGCAATTTAAAGCCGAGGCCTCGGACAAGGGCGAGGTCGGGGCCATCGTCGCTTGCGGCGACTTTCACAAGTCAAAAAAAAAGTTCGTCCGAACGAACGAACGAACTTTCATGCTTCATTTAGGTTTTTGTCGGGGCTTCAAAATCACTTGTTGCGGGCTA
>CAJONZ010000023.1 GCA_905236065.1 uncultured Bacteroidaceae bacterium
GGGTAAACAGAGTTTCTTCATCGTTTTCGTTTTATGAACTACTCAATAAACGACGATGCCGGCAAAACCTTGCATGGAATTGAGAAAAATGTAGGGGCAGACCCCCGTGTCTGCCCCTACACGATACACCTACACAATCTCCCTTCCAAACGGGGTCAGGGCGATGTGGGCGAGCTTGAAGTGTTGCTTGCCGAAGGGGATGCCGATGATGGTGATATAGAATAGGCAGCCGAAGAACACGTGCGTGAGCCAAATCCAGATGCCGCCAACAAAGAACCACAGGATATTCATAGCGGTGTTCAGACAGCCGCTAGTGGGTTTTTTCTTCACCTGTGAGCCAAAGGGCCACAAGGCCAAGAGTCCGAGCTTCAGCGATTGCAGACCGAAGGGGATTCCAATGATGGTGATCATCATAGCCAAGCTGGCCACGAGATATTCAATGGCGATTTCAATGCCGCCAAACACAAGCCAAATGATATTGCCTAATAGTTTCATGTCATTCAAAAGTTTTGGTTGTCTTTACTGTTAGACTGAATAACAGCAGAAAAAGTTGCAAAGCAGTAAGATTATATCTAAACCGCTTGATTACTCGCCAAATCTGTCAAAGCGGCCTTCTTGTTCAAGTTTCATGACAATGGCATCCTCTTCTGCCGTGCGTTTTACAATTTCATGCTTTTTCCAAAACAACGAATCGTAGCCTACAGCGTCAATGCTGCGACGAAGATTGGCCTGGTCGGATAGCTCAACTGTCGGTAGAGATTCCAACTCACCAACATTGAAAAGCATCGACCAATAGCTAACATTGCGATCTTCGTGCTTGGCTTTCATGTTAGCCGTCAACGAATGGACTTCGGTAAATCCGTTCTTTTGAGTAAAGACAATTGTAAAACTAAAGTCGCGATGCTCCAATGAAGCTTTGCCAGAACGACTACGCACTTTGACCAATACGTTTTCCACCTGGCCTACAAAACCTTGTACTTTCAATGTCTTGGCATCTACATAGAGTTTTCCTACAACGATAGGTTTGGCATAAGAGTTATCCGTACCCCCAAGTATCGTCATAAGACTAGAAAACGATGGAGCGCCTTTCAGACGATTATGCTCTTCATAGCCCTCCTTACTGCTGAAATTGAAAATAAGGATCTCGCCTGTCTCCTTGGTTCCTTGCCAGTCTAAATCGATTTGATAGTTGGTATTATAGTATCGCCTCGATGGTTTGTCGACAAGTGGTGTGATGAGATCTTTCCAATAAGTGGTTTCATAGACATGAGGTCCAATCTGTGACGACAGGAAGAAATTAGGGAACGTGTAGAAGGGATGCAGCACATTGATGTCATCAAGCTTTCCATAGCGACCCGTAAGCAGTTTGAAGTTGTGGGCATTGCCGCAACAGCCTGCCGAGAAAAAAGCCTCAACAACCTCATTGTTGATTTGGTCGTTGGTGGTCAGCTGCCGGTAGAAATAGTTGGAGTTGTGCCAAAAGTATTGATGCTGCTCTTCAATAAACTGGTTCGATATTTTATGAAGCAAGCTATAGACATTGAACTTACGTGGCTTAACCACCACCTCGCTCAACTCTATATCGATAGGCTGAAGGGCAATGGTGCCATTGGCATTTGCGGCCTTGATGTTTAGGGTTTGATAGCCGATATAAGAAAAACGCAGTATATCGGAAGGATTAGCCTCAACCGCAAAGTTGCCGTCGCGATTCGACAATGTACCATTACCATTGGAATTATAAATGCTGGCCATAGGCAGAGACTCATGGGTTTTGCCATCGATAACACGCCCGGTGAATGTCTCCTTTTGTGCATAGATGCTATTGCTTATCAGTATCACCATTGACAGCATCAGCATCCTAATCATTGACCTCCGTTTCCCATTCATATTGTTTCAACCTTTAATTAACTGTTCTAGTTCTTCGGAGAGTTGCATCCAGCGGTCGTTCTCCTCGTCGAGCTGGCGCATGGTTTGGGCATACTCCTCGATGAGTTTCATATCGGTGGCGTGCTCGGGCTTTGTGAGAAGGTCATCCATCTCCTTGATGCGCTCCTCCATATGGGCAATCTTTTCCTCGCAGGCTTTCACCGCTTTCTCGGCCCGCTTCACCTTCTTCTGCTGTTCCTTGCGTTCAGCATAGAGAGCACCTCCCCGGCCCTCTCCTGTGAGGGAGGGAGACTGCTGCGGTGTAATATTAGCGGATGGCTGTGGGCTACTCATGGCCAAGCGCTCGTCGATGGTCATGGCATCTTTCTGCCCTCCCCCTACTGGGGGGAGATGGTGGGGGGCCTTCAGCCAGTCGTAGATGCCGCCGAGGTGCTCGCGCACTCGGCCTCCGCCGAACTCATAGACCTTCGTGACAAGGCCGTCGAGGAACTCGCGGTCGTGGGAGACGATAATCGCCGTGCCGTCGAAAGCTCGGATGGCCTCCTTCAGCACGTCCTTCGACTGCATGTCAAGATGGTTCGTCGGCTCGTCGAGAATCAATAGGTTGACGGGTTCCAGCAACAGACGAATCATGGCCAATCGGCTGCGCTCACCGCCCGAGAGCACTTTCACCTTCTTCTCCGACTCCTCACCGCCAAACATAAAGGCGCCGAGAATGTCGTTGATGCGCAGGCGGACCTCGCCGCGGGCCACATAGTCAATGGTTTGAAAGACGGTCAGCGACTCGTCGAGCAGCTGTGCTTGGTTCTGGGCGAAATAGCCAATCTGCACATTGTGCCCAATGGTCAACTTTCCATCGAAGGGAATCTCACCCATGATGCATTTCACAAGCGTGGTCTTTCCCTCGCCGTTCTTTCCCACGAAGGCCACTTTCTCGCCGCGCTTCAGGATGAAATTGACGTCGGAGAACACCTGATGTTCACCATAGGCCTTGCCAACATCCTCGCTGATAATCGGGTAGTCGCCACTCCTCAGACACGGCGGGAACTTCAGATGCAGCGAGGAGTTGTCTACCTCGTCAATCTCTATCGGCAC
>CAJONZ010000024.1 GCA_905236065.1 uncultured Bacteroidaceae bacterium
TGTTGGGGTGCTGCGGAGAATAGGATGTCGCCCTCTTCCAACACCTCATTGTCTGCCGTCAAAGTCCAGTGGGAGGCATACTGTGTGAGGTCGGTGAAGTGCAGCCGGTTGGTCACCTCGACTTCTCCTGTTTCGGCGTTGAGCAGTCGGATGCTGAGGGGCTGGGTCGTCCATTTCATCTGTTTCATCTCGGGTTGCACGGTGCGGTCAGGCCAGATGCATCCGTAGGTGCGCATATTGCCGCCGATGGTGTAGAAGGTGCCTGTGTCGCTGTAGCCATCGAAGGTGAGGTAGAGCACGGCATCCTCGGCACGTCCCTCTCCGTCGGCCAGACACTTGCTATAGATGGCCACATTGTCCATCTCGGCATCGGCCGTGTAGATGGTCTGAGGGTCTTGGGCGTGGTTGCCGGCAAAACGGCCGATGTTGATGGGGTAAGGGAAGTTGCTCAGCATGCCTCGCTCTCCGCCGTTGTTGCCTCGGCGGTTTTGATTGGTAGCGGGAGCGGCTGTGGTTTCCGTGCCTTTCAGCTGTCCGTCTATGTAGAGCTTCATCTCCTGTCCGTTCCACGAGGCAGTCACATGGTGCCAGTTGCCCATCCAGTTGGCTGGCAAATCGACGGTCAGGGCGTGCTTCACGCCAGAGTGCAGATAGAACTGCAGTTTGTCAGCGCCTTTCTGCACCACGCCGAACTGAGTGTTGCCTTTCGTGATGTAAGGGGCCCCTTCATGCGTGCCGCTCAGTTTGCCAGGCTTTACGTCGAAGCTGATGGTCAGTTCCTTGCTGGAGAGTTCCACGTTATTGCTGCGATACACCTCCACCCACTCGTCGTGTCCGTTGAGGCGCAGCACCCCTTTCTCCACCTTGGCGTTACCCATGAGGTGGACGGGTGTCTTGTAGGGTGAGCTGTCGGTCAGAGGCCGGATGTGTTCTGTCAGGCCAGGGTTGACGAAATCCCAGAGCGCACCGCCCATCAGTCGGGGGTGACGTCGTATGACAGCCCAGTATTCGTCCATTCCGCCGCCGGCATTGCCAGCCACTGACAGATATTCGTCCATGAACGAGGGACGTGGGTCATCCTGCTCAGGCACCATCGCCGTGTTCATTTCCAACTCGTAGGGAGTGGGGTAGCGGGGACCGATGATTTCCTCCCCTGGATGGGCGTAGGCATTGCCGCCATACATGAAATAGCGTGTGGGGTCGAGCCGCTTGCCCTCTTTAATCACCTCGGTGATAAGAGGCCCCTCGCCACTTTCGTTGCCCGCGCTCCAGAAGAGTACACAAGGATGGTTGCGGTCGCGCAGCACCAGTTTTTGCACACGCTCCAAGTACATCTCGCGGAACCGCTGATCGCTGGAGATGTACTCCGTGGCATGCGCTTCGGTGCCGGCCTCGTCGATGATGTAAAGTCCGTATTCATCAGCCAGTTCCAGATACCTGTTCACGGGAGGGTAGTGTGAGGTGCGCACCCCATTGAAGTTATGCTGCTTCAGTATTTCCATGTCTTTGCGGATGGTCTCCTCGTTCATGGCGTGTCCCAGTTCAGGGTGCTGCATGTGCGTATTGATGGCATTCACCTTGATGGGCTGTCCGTTCAGGTAGAAAGTCTGATGTCTGATTTCCGTTTCCTTGAATCCCATCTTGCTGGCAATCTCCTGCATCACCTGCCCTGATTCGTCCAGCAGTTCCAGCTTCAGTCCGTAGAGCACGGGGGTCTCACACGTCCACTTTGCGGGGTTGGCAATCAGCGATGACAGTTCCACCGACTTCTTTCCCTTGCCGTCCATCCTGAAGCGGTCAGAAAGCATCTCCTTCACCTTGTTACCCTTTGCGTCTGTCAGGGTGGCACGCACGGTATAGGCACCGCCTGCGTTCTCGTATTTCTTTACATCGACCTGCACTTTCAGGGTGGCGTCTCGGTACTGGTCGTCCAGGTCGGTAGTCACATACCAGTCGAATAGGCGAGTCTTAGGGGTGGCATACAGTGTCACATCGTCGCAGATGCCAGCCAGGCGCCAATAGTCCTGTCCCTCCAAATAGTAGCCGTCGCAATACTTCACCACGCATACGGCGATGGTGTTCTTGCCTGGCTGCACATAAGGAGTCACGTCATATTCGGCCGGCTCCTGACCGCCCTCGTTGTAGCCTACCTGCTGACCGTTCACCCACACGAATGAGCCGCTCTGGGTCTTTTCCATTCGCAGGAACACCTGCTGACCCTTCCAAGCGGCGGGCAGGGTGAATGTCCGTCTATATGCTCCCGTCGGGTTGTACTCTCTGGGCACAAAGGGGGGATTAGCCTTGAAGGGTGCAGGCACATTGCGGAATTGGGGGTCGCCGTAACCCTCCATCTCCCAGTTGCTCGGCACATGAATGGTGCGCCACTTGCTGTCCTTGAAGTCTGCCGCGAAAAAGTTCTGTGGTACTTCCTCGGGAGTGTTGGCGAAGAAGAAACGCCACTGTCCGTTCAACGACAGTTGTCCACTGGCTGGATAGTAGGCATGCCCCTCTTCTTGATTCTCCTCAAACACGGACGTGTTCTCAATGTAGTCATAGATGTGCGCCAGATACTGCGCATTCAGCTGCAAGGAACAAGCAGCCAACAGGCAAAAGGTAAGTCTTTTAATGTTCATATCGTCTATTATTGATTTTGTTTCTGGCCTAAAGTCAATACAAAATTTCGCTGTGCAAAATAACAAAGAAGTTCCGAGAAGTGGTGTCATAATAATACGAAAAAATAGGACAAAAGTGATAACGGGGGGTTGGCAGTTAAGAGTTGACAGTTGAGTGCTGACAGTAGGCAATGGCTTGGCTCTTCTTTTCCACATACCGCTTTGCGGTGATTCCGCAGATTTCCCAGATTGAAATTGATTTATCATGATTGAATCAGAACCAATCAGAAAAAAGTGAATCAGATGAATTTGGGTAATCTGGTTAATCGCCCCAACGGGGCATGTTGAAAAAAGAAACATACCACATCGTGGTGAATGCGCAGATAAATGGGACGATGGATGGAAATATGTGGAGGAAACGTAGGTGGTCTTTGAAAAAAGTGTTACCTTTGCCCCGCAACAATTATTTACTCACCTGAAAAACGGAAAAAGATGAAAAACAACGGAACAAAAAAAATGATGAACCGAATCGGTTTGTGGCTCATCGCCCTGATGGTGGCGCTGGGCGTGTCGGCAACAGCATCGGCGCAGCAGCCTTCTGGTAGCAGTAACCAAGTGTTTGATGTCGTGGAAGTCATGCCCCAGTTCCCTGGCGGAATGGATGGTCTGAAATCCTGGCTTGCACAGAATCTGCGCTATCCGGTAGAGTCGCAGAAAAAGGGAGAAAGTGGACGTGTGTTGGTGCAGTTCGTGGTCAACAAAGACGGATCGTTGTCGGATTGTAAAGTTCTCAGGGCGACGAAGTATCCGGCCCTGAACAGGGAAGCCCTCCGTCTGGTGAAGAAGATGCCGAAGTGGACACCTGGTCAGCAAAAGGGAATGTCCGTCAGAGTGCGCTATACCCTGCCCATTGCCTTCAACTTGAAGTAGGAGAATTTAGAAGTTGGGAATTTGGGGCTGTTTTTCACCTGTCAATTCTCAACTTCTACCCCTTCCTTCCCAACTCTTCACTCGCCTCCTTTTTTTGTCCTTGAAAGGGTAAAAGATGTTTTTTTGAGGTGTTTTTATGAAATAAGTGGAGAAGGATGGTGGATTTGTAAAAAAAAAGTCGTTAATTTGTAGCGGAATAAGTATTAACAAATCGGAAAAGATGGAAAATAAGATTCAAGAATTGACCGAGAAACTCCTGAAAGACGGAGTGGAAAGGGGTAATGCCGAAGCGGAGAAAATCATTGCAGAGGCGAATGAGAAGGCAACTAAAATCATTGCCGATGCAAAGGCGCAAGCCGAAGAGATTGAGGCGGCTGCCAAAAAGAACGCCCAGGGCATGGAGGAGAACATGAAGAGCGAGGTGAAGATGTATGCTGCTCAGGCTCTGAACGCGCTGAAGAGCGAGGTGGCCGACGTGGTGGGCGATAAGGTGGTGAAGGAAGCCGCTGCAGATGTGGCTGGCGATAAGGACTTCATGAACGAGTTCATGCTGAAGCTGGCCGAGAAGTGGGGCGCACAGGAGGATATCGTCATCAGCACCGAGGATGCGGAGAGTTTGAAGGCTCTGTTTGCGAAGAAGGCGAAGGCACTGCTCGACAAGGGTGTGAAGATTGAGGAGGTGAACGGAAAGAAGACCCTCTTCACGGTGGCTCCTGCTGATGGCTCTTACAGGGTGAACTTTGGCGAGGCTGAGTTTGAGGAGTATTTCAA
>CAJONZ010000025.1 GCA_905236065.1 uncultured Bacteroidaceae bacterium
CGGCCTCTACTCGCGCACCTGTGGCAATGTGCCTCACGACTACGTTGAGATGCCTTCGCAAATCATGGAAAACTGGGTGGCCGAGCCAGAGGTCATCCGCATGTATGCCAAGCATTACAAAACCGGCGAGCCAATGCCCGACAGCCTCATCACCAAGATTGAGAACAGTGCATTGTTCAACCAAGGTTTCATGACCACCGAACTCATCGCAGCCTCCATCCTCGACATGAAATTCCACGAGCTGACCGAAGTGAAAGACCTCGACGTGGACGCCTTCGAGAAAGAACAGATGGACGCCATCGGCCTGATGAAAGAGATTTTGCCCCGCTACCGCAGCACCAACTTCAGTCACATCTTCAACGGCGGCTACAGCGCGGGCTATTATGCCTACACCTGGGCCGAAGTGCTGGACAAAGATGCCTTCAACTATTTCAAGAGTTCGGGCGATTTGTTCAACCCCGAACTGGCCGCCTCGTTCCGCAAGAACTGCCTGCAAGAGTGCGGCAACGATGAAGGCATGGTGCAATACCGCAAGTTCCGTGGCCAAGACCCTGATTATGAGCCTTATTTGAAGGCACGTGGTTTAAAATAATACGAAATTGATTGTAGGGCTGTCATAATATGGCAGCCCTACCCTAACCATAATACAATGAGACATCTTTTCTTATCGTTTCTTCTCCTTGCTTGCTTAGTTACAGCAGAAGCCCAAAACAACAGCATAACGGTCAACCTGAACAAACCGCGCCCGAAAGTGGGTGTGGTGCTCAGTGGCGGTGGTGCCAAAGGCGCAGCCCATATCGGAGTATTGAAATACATTGAAGAGCTAGGCATCCCTGTAGACTATGTGGCGGGCACCAGCATGGGTTCCATTATCGGCGGTCTTTACGCCTTAGGATACACGCCCGATGAATTGACCAAACTTATCGCCTCCATGAACTGGAGCGAATACATAGGCAACAAAATCGACCGTTCCTCCATGTCGCTGGAGACGCGAAAGCGCAGCAGCACCACCCAACTCTCCATCCCTTTCAGTCATGAGAGCCTCTTCGACAAAGACCCCAACACCAACCTGATCAACAACCTGCCCAGTGCATACGTCAACAACAGCTCGCTTGTCAACCTGTTCAACGACCTATGCATTGGCTATCAAGAGGAGATGGATTTTAATGACTTGCCCATCCCCTTCGCTTGCGTTGCCACCGACATCGCTACAGGCGAGGAAGTGGTGATACGTCATGGCAGTGTGCCCACGGCGATGCGCGCCAGCATGGCCATTCCAGGCGTGTTTTCGCCCGTCACCATTGGCGACAGGTTACTCGTCGATGGCGGCCTGGTCAACAACTTCCCTGCTGATGTGCTGAAAGAAATGGGCGCCGACATCATCATCGGCGTGGAGGTCACCAGCGAGAAGAAAATCACCAAAGATGACATCCAATCGCTGCCGCAGCTGTTTGGCCGTCTGCTCATCAACAGCACCAGCAGCAAGCGTAAGGAGAATGGCAAACTATGCGACATCCATATCGTCCCCGACGTTAGCGGCTTTGGTATGCTCAGCTTCACACATGAAGCCATCGACACACTGGTCGGCAGAGGCTACAAAAAAGCCGCTGAGTTTCACGACCAATTCTTAGCCATCAAGCAATACATTGACAAAGAGGCCGGGCATCCCGTCACCAAGAAACTGCATGCTCCCGAGGCGCGCAACCTCTTGGACGAGAACGTGGTCATCGGTTCCATCGAGTTCAACAATGTGTCTGAGCGCGACAGTCGCTGGCTGATGCGCAAAGGCGGTCTGAAAGCAGGCAACAAATACAGCCAGAAAGACATCGAACATGCTGTGAGTGTGTATCGTGGCACGGGCTGTTACGACGAAATCACCTACACCATAAAGGAGCAAGACTCCACGAATGCAGATGGCCAACTTGCTGACCTCTACGACCTGTCGTTCCAGATGAAGCCCTCCAAACCCCATGTGGTGGGGCTTGGTTTCCGCTACGACACCGAGGAAGGTGCAGGATTGTTACTCAAGGTGGGTTTAAACGAGAAGAAATTCGGCGGCTCGAAACTCGATTTGAAGGTCAAGCTCAGCTATAACCCCAGAATCAACCTCACTTACACCTATTCCAAGCCTGCCTTAGCCAATTTCAGCGTTGCATACGACTATAGGAACGAGCATTTCGGCGTCTTGATAAGTAAAAAATCCCTATATTTGCATTACCAGCAGCAAAAAGTGAGTGGTTACGTCTCGCAGTTCCACATGCTCAATTATAGCACCAATGTTGGCTTGTCGTTTACCGGAACGGAATACGGCCTCGCCTCTTTAGAGGAAGACAGCGAGACGGACACCATTCTTCTCCGTGACACCAGAATGCTCACGCCTTTTGTCATCCTTACTTACGATAATCTTGACGACACCTACTTTGCCAAGCATGGTGTTTCGGCCAACATCACTTCCCATTTCTATTACGAGACCAAGGAAAAAGGCAAATACTTTGACCTCAGCTACTCCGTTCTAGGCTACATTACTCCCAAAAACGGAAGGTTCACCATCATTCCACAGCTTTACGGCCGTTTCTCGTATGTCCCCAACCGTGAAAACATGCCTTTAGGCTTGGCCAATCTGTTTGGCAGCGAGATTTCAGGCCGTCATTTCGAGGAACAGATGCCCTTTATTGGTATTGGCAGCATTGACGCTACCAAGAACAGCATAATGAGTATTCTTCGCTGCGATTTGCGGTACAATTTCTATGGGAAGCATTATGTGACAGCCATGTATAACATCATGGCGAATTGGTCCAATTGGATTGGCCACAGCTTCTCCGAAGTGTTTGCCTATAGTTCACAAGGTGCAGGCTTAAAGTATTCGTACAACACCAAAGTGGGACCTGTTTCACTGACTGGCCAGTGGTTGAGATCATGGGACGGAACAGAATTCCTCAACCATTTTGGGGGATATTTCTCATTCGGCTACACATTCTGAACCAAAATCATAAACGAAACAATCCCGACGGGCAATGCCC
>CAJONZ010000026.1 GCA_905236065.1 uncultured Bacteroidaceae bacterium
ATAATAAATTAAATAAAGAATTTATGCAACATTGAATTTTGCTTATGCCACTGTGCCACTGTGCCACTGCGTCACTGCGTCATGTCTGAATTATCATAATTACTATAGTAGAAAGAAAATGGAAGGAATATAAAGCAGGATTATTATAAAGTAGAATTATAATACATGCAGGCTAAAGTATAAATAAAAGGGGCTTGACTTGTTGAAAGTCAAACCCGTCATGCTTTCTTGTTGTCGGGATGAGGCGACTCGAACGCCCGACCCCTACGTCCCGAACGTAGTGCGCTACCAACTGCGCTACATCCCGATGTGTTTTCGAAAGTGACTGCAAAGGTAGTGCATTTTTTTGAATTACATGCACTTTTATTGGAAAAAAATTGTTGATGATATTATTTTTCATTATCTTTGCAGGCAAAAGTAACCTAAAATGAGACGATGCCTTTTGATAATAGCCTGCATCATGGTCGTGCTGCCTATGGTGGCCCAGCAAGTCTTTGTCGTGAAGAAAGGCGACGCGAATGACCTGCTCGATGTCATAGACCAGGTGAACCGCCTGAATGCCACCCCACAGGCCGAGCGTACGTTCATCCTCATCCCTGATGGCTATTACGACTTGAAGGAGAAGACGCTGACACGTATTTTGGGAAACAACGTGGCGCTGGTAGGACAGAGTATGGAAGGAACCATTATCAGGAATGCGCCAGACGTCAAGATTGAGGGTATCAGCAGAACGGCCATCTTCCAGAATCGTGGAA
Source organism: uncultured Bacteroidaceae bacterium (assembly GCA_905236065.1). GTDB lineage: Bacteria > Bacteroidota > Bacteroidia > Bacteroidales > Bacteroidaceae > Minthosoma. The sequence goes on from CAJONZ010000026.1 coordinate 756, forward strand.
CGAACAACTATTTCCAGGACCTGACATTGAGAAACGATCTGGACTACTATGCGGCAGGTGAGGACGGACGTGCCGTATGTCTGCAGGACAAGGGAACGCGAACCATCTGCAACAGGGTGCGCATGCTGTCTTATCAGGACACATACTATTCTGACAACGAGTTGTGCCAGCACTATTTCCAGGACTCGGAAATACACGGCACCATCGATTTCATCTGCGGAGCAGGCGATGTGTGGTTCGAGCATTGCCTCATCGTCACTGAGAAACGAAGCCCGGACGGAAGTGGACGTGACATCATTGCGGCTCCACGCACTTCAGACACCCCGTGGGGCTACATCTTCAACCATTGTACTATCAAGAACGACGGCTCGTCGTACCACTTAGGACGAGCCTGGCATACGAATCCCTGCTGTGTGTGGCTGTACACTACGTTGCTGACGCCTGAGAAGCTGCTGCCTGAGCGCTTCGACCCGCAGGGTATGAAAATCAGCAGGTGCTTCTTCAGGGAATATGGAACGATGGATTCCCAAGGCCATGACATTACGCCAAAAAGCCACGTGGAGACCTTCACCCTGCGTGACAACACCCAGCCTTATGTGTCGGAAACCATTATGACTCGGGAGGAGGCAAAGCGATATACGTTAAAGCGTATCTTTGCCGACTGGGAGCCTGACAAGGAACTGAGGAAATGGGAGGGACAGGCCAAGAAACTGCTGAAGCGCCTACAATAGGCGCTTCAGTTCTTCGATATCTTCTTCAGAAGTTGCCCATGAGGTAACGAAACGGCAGATGGTGTGATGGCTGTCTGCTGGTCCCCAGTGGGTGAACTCCATGTGTTGCGAGAGTTCGTCGACCTTCGCATCAGACATGATGATGAACTGCTGGTTAGTGGGAGAGTCTATCCAGAAGTCGTAGCCTTTTTCCTTGAAGACCTGTTTCATTTGCATGGCCATGTCGATGGCGTGGCGGGCAAGCTTAAAATAAAGCTTGTCCGTGAACAAAGCCTCAAACTGCAAACCTATGAGTGCGCCCTTGGCTATGACGGCCCCATGCTGTTTCTGAATGCTGAAGAAATGCTTGTGGGCTGGGCGATTGGTAAAGACAACGGCTTCTCCACACAAAGCCCCTATTTTCGTGCCGCCAATGTAGAACACATCGCAATGGCGAGCCAGATAGGGCAGGGAGATGTCGCAGCCTTCAGCCATCAGTCCGTAGCCAAGTCGGGCTCCGTCTATATAAAGAGGAATGTTGTAGTCCTGGCAAACCTTATGAATGTCTTCCAACTCACGGGCAGAGTAGATGGTACCCAGTTCTGTGGGGAAGGTGATATAGACCAGTCCGGGGTGTACGGCGTGGTCACGATTGCCGTCGTGCATGAAGTCATCGAGATATTTGTTCAACACACGTGCCTCCATCTTCCC
>CAJONZ010000027.1 GCA_905236065.1 uncultured Bacteroidaceae bacterium
CAAGAAACTCTTCAACAACGTATCGACAAGCAAAGTACGTTACCATGAGATAACGGACTATGATACGATGTTGAATGTCATCAACAGCTTAGATTAATATAATTGTTTTCAGTCTATTATGTCTATAAAGAAATACATTAACACAGTCGAAGTCGCAAAACTGACAGGATTACAGCAGGAGGACATCAGGAATCTTGCTAAGACCAATGTATTGCCATCTCACAAGACACGTAAAGGGCACTACCGCATCAACGTGGATGCTGTGGAGAAGTATTTTGACATAGTTATAAACGATGCCGAACAGAATATTACCCCCTTTACTTCAACAGACAAGTCATCAACCTCAAGTCATACTGATGAATTAAAATATATCAGCGGACATACTGCAAGAAAATATCTGAAATGCAGTAAGGCTGAATTTGAAAGCCTTATTGAGCAAGGTATTATTAAGGCGCATCGCGACGAGTATAATCGCTGGAAGGTGTCAAAAGCAAGTGTCATAGACTACACAAAACGTCCTACCTTATCCAATGAAACACGTCTCATAACAAACGAGAGTCACTATCAGGAGGTTATAGAAAAAATTTGCTCAGCGAAATCTTCCGTCAAGATTATGACAGCGAACTTCAAGCGTTTCCGTCTAAAACCAACAGGTAGTCAGGGAGGAAACTACAATGACGGCACCCCTTTTGTGAAATATCTGATGGCGAAAGCTATTCAAGGTGTTTCTATTCAAATAATCTGTTCAATGCCTTCATCATCGTTCAGAGATGAATGGAAAGAGTATTACCAGCAGATGAGTCCAGAGCTTTTCGAGTATATGTTTTGCGAGAGAAATCATGCTAAAGTTGTGATTGTCGATGACCGAATAGCCTATGTAGGTTCGGCTAACGTAACACCTGCAGGTATAGGGCAAGGGTTATTCACTCCAGGAAACTTCGAGGCTGGCATAATATCTATGAACCCTAAAGTTGTCTCATCGGCAAAAACTCTTTTCTCAACAATATGGAGTAAGGCACACTGCGACAAATGTCACAGAGCAGATATGTGTAATGCAAGAAACTTATAAGCGTAATGATAACGTCAGAAAGTTCAAATAATGAATTTCATCGTTTCTTTGATGAACATAGAAATGAACTTAGTAAACGTCTGCTTGGTCTTCTTTTGAACAGACATAGACGCACTATCCTTTCTTTACTTAAAAGAGGGGCTGAAATTCCTCCTATCTGGGGCATGTTAAAGTTGCCTGAAGCAACACTTTACATGCAGAAGAAATAGAAAACGTAAAAGGTTCTTTGGAAATTATTTCTAAAGACTTAAAGGATTCGCAGGATCAGCAAGATAGGGTGTTGGATGAAATAACACAAAAGATAGCTGCTTTTCCTGCTACTATCCAACAGGCTACAATAACAATAACTCAGGCAGTATCTTCTTCAGAACAATCGCTTAATGAAGTATTGGCTCAAACCAATAGGACATTAGATACTGTCAATGGAAAAGCAGAGAACCTCGCCTTGAATATTTCAAACCTGAGCTCCTTGTGCCAGGATATAAACTCTTCAGTTAGTTCTGCCTCAGACAATCTGTTAAATGCAATTAATAAAGCAAAAGACGAAATAACGAATGAACTTATAATCCTAAAGGCAAATATCTCTAAAGACACTAATATCAATCGCTGGATGATTATTGGTGGTTTTATTATTATTGTAATATTACAATTAGTGCTTTAACTCAAATCGGTCATAAGAAAAATTACAGGTCGAAGCTTTTCCACCAAAAAGAAAGTCCACGACTCCGATTGGTGCGGGGTTGTGGACTTCTTTTATAGGGGCAGGAAGGGTGACTTTCTGGAATTTATTTCCCTTTCTGCTTCAAAGGCTCGGGGCCGTTGAGGGTAGGGGTGACGGGAATGATGTTGCCCTTCTTGTCGAACGTGAGCTTGTCGATGCAGACTTCACGATGGATGCCGGGTGCAAAGTGGCGGTCGATGAAGTTTTTGTTGATGCGGTGATAGACGATGTACCACTCGTCCTTGCCGGGAATCTGCACGACGGAGTTGTGGGCGGTGCCGTAAATCTTGTCTTCTGGCTTCTGCTTGATGACGAGGTAGTTGTCGGGATTGATGGCGATGGGGCCGAGGGGAGACTTGGCCGTGCCGTAGCAGACGTGATAGTTGGGCGAGCCGGTGTCGTCAACCGACCAAAGGAAGTAGTAGGTGCCTTTGCGGTAGATGACGTAAGCACCTTCACGGAAGGCCCAGGTCTGCAGGTTGCCGCCTTCGGGAGTCAGGTGGGTGATGGTCTCCTTCTTGACGGAAACCATGTCGTCGTTCAACTCAGCTCCGGCCATGAAGCCGTTGCCCCAGTAGAGGTAGAACTTGCCGCTCTTTGGGTCTTGGAACACGTCCACGTCGATGGCCTGGCCGCCGCGAGCCTCCTTGGGACGGTCTGCGTCGGTAATGATGGGGGCGCCGGAGTCAACAAACGGGCCTGTGGGGTTGTCGCTGACGGCCACGCCAATTTCCTTGCGGTTGCTCTTGGGATTGTGGGCTGAGAAATAGAAGTAGTATTTGTAGGAGCCGTCCTTCTGCTTGCGCTCGATGATGGCGGGTGCCCATGCGTTGCCGGTTGCCCACTTCACTTGGTCACCCTTCACGTCGAGCATCTTGCCCTCGTCGGTCCAACTGATGAGGTCGGTAGAGGAGAACACGCTGAAGTCGTGGCCGCCCCATCCGGGTGTGCCGTCGGTGGTGGAGTAGATGTAGTACTTCTGGGTTTTGTTGCTGTAGAGCACTTCCGGGTCGGCGTGGAAGCCGGGAAGGATGGGCTGGTTGTGGTTACCGAACTCGCGGAGCAGGCGCTCTTTCTCGGCACGGGTGATGGGGATGATGGTGCCGTGGCGCGGCGTGAACTTGCCTTTCATCTCTGTGTTCTGCACGAACTGGAAGGTCTTCAGGTCTTCGGAGCGGCAGAACTGGTAATGGCCGTTGCCGTAGCAGTCGTACATGATAATCCACGATTTTCCGTCGATGGCCTTGCAGACACCTACGCCTTCGACAGCTTCCTTGGTCTGCTCCACGTTGCCGGGAAGCATCTGCCAACGGTCGGTGAGTTGCTTGGCTACGGCCTGATAGATGCCACGGCCTGACTCCTGCTTGTAGAAGAGGTGGTAGAGTTGGTCGGCGTCGTTATAGACGATGTCGCCGTCGATGGTTGCATTGCCGGCGTCGAAGAGCCAACGGGGTTCGCCCTCAAGGTCGGTGAAGTCTTTGTTGGCGTACTGGTAGTAAATCTTGTCGAAGGAATGGGGGTCGCTTGTGCGCAGGGAGTAGAACACCATGTATTTGCCGGCCTGACGGTCGTAGATGGTTTCCGGTGCCCAGACGCGGATGACGTTTTTCCACTCTTTGGTGTAGCGGGTGGGGAAGTTGATGGCCGAGTGCTGCCAGTGGATGAGGTCGGTGGACTTCAGGAGCACCATGCCACGGTTGCTGGACCATCCGTAGCCTGAGCGCATGTCGGTGACGACCATGTAGAAGGTCTTGCCGTCCTCGCAGCGAAGGATGTGCGGGTCGCGGACACACTGTGTGTAGGCGATGGTGTCGCTCTCGATGACGGGATTGCCGTGGTTCAGCGGTGTGTAGTTGTAGCCGTCGTCGCTGATTGCGTAGCAAATCTGCTCGTCCTCTGGTGCATTACTGTTGAAATAGGTGAAGAGGTATGCCACCATTTCGTTGGGGTCTTGAGGAGCGGGAGCCGCAGCCTGCTTCTTGTCTGCCTGTGCGGAGCAACATGCGAGGGCGCAGAGGGCAGAGGTGAAGAGTTTTTTACTTAGGTTCATGGTATAATGTTTTGGGGTTTTATGTTTTCTTTTTTGAGAAAAAGTGCCGAAAAGCCCCCTCACCCTGAGGGAGAGGGGGAACGGGGCTTTACTTTACGGGCGATATAATATAAGTATAGGTGTAGTCCTTGTACTCCATGCTGTACTCCTTGCGTGGCCATGCACCCCAGGAGTTCACACAACCGATACCCATGGAGCGGGCAGAGATGTGGACATCGTTGAAGGGCTGTGCAGTGAGGTCGCCGCTATGGAACTGACGCTTCTCGCGAGTAGGCTGAAGGTCTTTCTCGGTGTATTCCAGCGCCTGGCACTCCAGTGCCTCGGTGCCTTCGAAGCGCAGGCCAAGGCCGTGTTTGTCGGTCATTTGCCAGTAGCGAACCTGACACTTCGTTCCGCTTTCCTGCGGACGGATGTAGGGATAGTACTGCTCGGCCACGGTCTGCTTCCAGACGGCAAGGCTTTCGGAGTTCTGACGGTCGATGTAGTTCTCGCGTGGGCCTTTTCCGTAGTATTCAATCTGATCGAACTGCTTCTTGAGTTGCAGGTTCATGCCGAAGCGGAGGGGCTGTGGCTTGTCCTTTGTGTCTTTGCTTACAGTCATGGCCTGGGTGACGATGAGTTTGCCACAAGGCATCATGGTGTAGGTGAGTTGCAGCTGGGCATCAAGGTTCTTGATGTCGTAGCTGGCTGTGGCCACGACGTTTGAACCGTCCTGCTTGATGTCGAAAGACTTCTTTTCCAGACGTGGGTGCTGCCATGCGGCGAGTTTGTTCTGCATACCTGCACCGTAGTCGTTGTCGGTTGGCGCACGCCAGAAGTCAGGAACCAGCTGGCTGTCGTCCTGTGTGATTTGCTTGCCTGCCACGTCGATGTAGGCAATGTAGCCAGAGTTTTTGTCGAAAGTGACGGTCATGCCTCCAGCCGAAACCGTGGCAAAGATATGGCGGTCGTCAAGCTGTACGGACTTCTTGGAAGACTTCACCGCTGTCAGGTCTGTAACTTTCGGGTAGGCGTAGTCGGTGAGGATAAACTCTTCGTTGGCAACCACTTCACCCGCTTTCTGCAAGGCGGTTGGAGCGGCCAGCGTGAACTCAAGTCCATAGACCAGTTCCTGTCCCTTGTACTCGGCGCTCTGGATGACCTCGCCGATTTCCTCGATGGTGACGGCAGCCGTAGTCTGTGGCTTGATGTTGTATTTAGCCAGGCTCATGGCACCAGAGGCCACTTCCTTACCGTCGGCCTTGATGACGTAATTCAGGACGATGTTGTTGAGGTCGGTGAAGAAGTTCTCGTTGTAGATGGCAATAGAGCCTGTGGCCTTGTCTTTCAGGGTTGCCCAGATGTTCTGGTAGCAGTATTTGATTTCGTAGGCGTGTGGGTTGGGGACACGGTCCGGGCTAATCATACCGTTGCAGTTGAAGACGTTGTCGCTTGCGGGGAAGCGTCCGTAGTCGCCGCCGTAGGTGTAGATTTGCTTTCCTGTGACTTTTGAAGTGGAACGGAGGCCCTGGTCAACATAGTCCCACACGTAGCCACCTTGGTAGTTCTTGAACTTGCGGATGAGATCCCAATATTCCTTCATGCCACCGCCGGAGTTACCCATCGTGTGACAATACTCACACTGGATGAGCGGACGGGCATTGCCCTCACCGCAATAGCGTTCGCAGTGCCAGTAGTCGGCATACATGGGGCAGTAGATGTCGGTCTTGCCATTCTTGCCGGCTTGCTCATACTGGCAGGGACGCGATGGGTCGTATTTCTTCACCCATTCGTAGGCATCCTCAAAGTTTTTGCCATAGCCAGACTCGTTACCCAGTGACCAAACTACGATGGAGGGGTGGTTCTTCAGCACACGGAGGTTGTGCTCCTGACGTTCGATGTGCATGTCGTGGAAAGCAGGGTTCTTGGCCAGGCTCTTCTCGCCGTAGCCCATTCCGTGGCTTTCAATGTTAGTCTCGGCTGTGATGTAGATACCGTATTCGTCGCAAAGGTCGTACCAGCGTGGGTCGTTCGGATAGTGGCAGGTACGGTCGGCATTCACGTTCAGTTGCTTCATGACTTTGATGTCCTCAATCATGCGCTCTACACTGACCACGTAACCACCGTCGGGGTCAAGCTCGTGGCGGTCGGCTCCCTTAATCAGCACAGGTTGGCCATTCACCAGGAATTGCTGATCCTTGATTTCAATCTTGCGGAAGCCGACACGCTGGGGAATGCACTCCAGCACTTTGTGGCCGTCCATCAATGTGGCATAGAGCCTGTAGAGATTAGGGGTCTCAGCCGTCCACTTCAGCGGATTCTTTACCAGGAAGGTGTAGTCGGCCTTGTTGTCCTTGCCGAATGTCACCGTTGAGCGGTCAACCACATTCCCTTTTGCGTCCTTCAAGACGAGTTCCACATTCTTTCCTGCGGCAGCCTCACCTTGCAGCTTCACGTCCAATGTACCGTTGGCATAATTGTCAACCAAGTCGGGTGTGATATAGATGTCTTCGATGTGGCTGACGGGACGGGCATAAAAATAGACCTCGCGGGCAATACCACAAAGGCGCCAGAAATCCTGGTCCTCATTCCATGAACCGTCGCACCAGCGCATGATTTGCATGGCAACAAGATTTTCCTGGCCCGGAACGACAAATTTGGTGATGTCGAACTCGGCGGCCACTTTCGAATCCTCGCTGTAGCCCACGTATTTCCCGTTTACGAATAGTGCAACGTTGCTGGTGGCTGAACCGATGTGCATGTAGATTTTCTCGCCTTTCCAGTTTGCGGGAAGCGTGAAGGTGCGGCGATAAGAGCCCACATGATTGCCCTTTGCCTGAACCATTGGCGGCTCGCCAACCCAGTCACTGCGCCAGGCGTAGTGGTTGTTCACATAGATGGCATCGCCATATCCGTTGAGTTCCCAAATGCCGGGGACAGGCATCGTGCCCCAGTGGGAGTCGTCATACTTCAGGGTGTAGAAGTCCGTCGGACGTTGGTCGGCACTTTCCACCCAATTGAACTTCCAGGTACCTTCCGCACTCATGTAGCGGCTTGACTTTGCCTTCACATTGGCCCGTGGTGACTGGTTCTGCTCAGCCAAGGCGATGCTTTCGTAGGCAAAAAAGTCGGACACGTCGGTTTTGCGGTTGTCTGCGTTCTTCACAGGGTCTTGCCATAGGGCCTTGGGAGAGTCGAATGCAACCGCAATCGGATTTTGTGCATTCACCGCCATTGCCGTCAACATGGCACCGCATGTCAGTAATACTTTTGTTTTCATAAATTAGATGTTTATTAGGTTTTTATTCTTGTTTTATAGAAATATGCGCAAAAATACAAACTTCTTGGTAAATCTACAAACTTTATTCAGAAAAAGAATGGATTACAGCGTCACTCCCGTCTTGAAAATGGCGATTTCCTGATAGTTTTTCTTTTCATTCCATGTCGGTTCACCGCTTGCGACAGAAATGACCTTCTGCATGAAGCGCAGGAATACGTCCCGCATCGACTCTCCCTCGACAATGCTTCCTGCGTTGAAGTCTATCCATGTGGGCTTGTTGGCAGCCAGTGTGCTGTTGGTGCTCACCTTCATGGTTGGGACAAAAGTGCCGAATGGTGTGCCGCGTCCCGTTGTGAACAGCACGATATGGCAGCCGGCGGAGGCAAGGGCTGTGCTGGCAACGAGGTCGTTGCCGGGAGCAGAGAGCAGATTAAGCCCCTTCACTTGCAGGCGCTCTCCATAGGGCAGGATGCCACAGACGGCACTCTTACCACATTTTTGTGTACAACCGAGGGCTTTCTCTTCCAACGTGGAAATGCCACCCGCCTTATTGCCAGGCGAAGGATTCTCGCCCACGGGCTCCCCGTGGCTCAGGAAATATTGCTTGAAGTCGTTGACCAGCTTGACGGTCTGGTTGAACAGTTCCGGAGTTTTGCAGCGGTTCATCAGGATGGTCTCAGCACCAAACATTTCAGGCACTTCCGTCAGGACGGTTGTTCCGCCTTGGCTGACGATGAAATCTGAGAACACGCCGAGCAAGGGGTTGGCCGTGATGCCGGAGAATCCGTCCGAACCACCACATTTCAGGCCGACACGCAGCTCCGAGAGGGGAATATCCTCACGTTGGTCTTTGGCGGCAAGGGCGTATAGCTCCCGCAGGATGCTCATACCTTCTTCCACCTCGTCGCCTTGCACCTTCTGGCTCACCATGAAGCGGATGCGTTCGTGGTCGTAGTCGCCCAAAAGCTGTTCAAATTGGTCGGGCTGATTGTTCTCGCAGCCTAATCCCACGACCAGCACGGCACCGGCATTGGGATGGAGCACCAAGTCGCGGAGTATCTTTCGGGTATTCTCATGGTCTTCGGAAAGTTGGCTGCATCCGTAGTTGTGAGGGTAGGCCACCACGCGGAGCTTTCCTTCCCCCTTTCCCATCTCAGCCTCAAGCTGTGTCCTCAGTTGGTTGACAATGCCATTCACGCAACCGACGGTAGGCACAATCCAAATCTCGTTTCGTATGCCCACGTCGCCATTCTTACGTCGATAGCCCTTGAACGTCATTTGCTCCGTGGGGAACCACTCGGCATAGGCCGGATTGGTCAGTGCCTCTGTGGATACAGGCTGATACTGATACTCCAGTAAGCCCGACAGATTGGTCTTGATGTTCGCATCGCAGATGAAATCTCCGGCTTTGTGGTCTTCCTTCAGGTGGCCGATAGGGTAGCCATACTTGATGACATCCTCTCCGGCTTTCAGGTCGCAGAGCAGCATCTTGTGTCCGACAGGCACATCGCCTGTGGCCGTTACTTCCAGGTTGCCTACACTTATTTTCTCACCAGCCTTCAGAGGCTCTATTGCAACGACAACGTTGTCGGCAGGGTTAATTTGAATGGTTTTCATTGTCTGAATATGATTAATTTTAATAGGTTTTTCTTCTCCCTTATATTGTATGTTGTTTATACTCCTTTGGGGTCATGCCTGTGTGCTTCTTGAAGTACTTGGCAAAGAACGATTGGTTGGGGAAATTCATCTTGATGCAGACTTCTTTCACGGAAATTCCTTCCGTATGCAGCATCGCCTTGCATTCGTTGACGACAAACGAAGTGATGAAATCCGTGGCGTAGCGTCCGCTCACTTCATGGATGACGCTGGAAAGATATTTGGGGGTCACACATAGTTTTTGGGCGTAGAATGTCACACTTCGCTCTGTCAGGTAATGGGCTTTCACCTCCTCAATGAATTGCCGGAAGATTTCCTCCCTTCGGGTGACTGGATGCTCTTTTCGCCCACTGCTCTTCTGTGCAAGGAAGTTGTTGAAAAGGTTACATTCCCAAGTGTTTAGAAAGTTTCGTGCAACCTCTTCTTTAAACATATAGGCTCCGTCGTACAACTTTCGTTTCAGTATCTTGTACATGGATAGGAACTCATCAATCTCCAACGGCGGCACCGCATTGCACGGGTGCAGGGTCAGTGCCTCGCCAATTTCGATGCCCAGCTTGACATCCTTCGTGTAGTCCACAAAGTCCGGAGCCACGGCAATGAATATCAGTCGCGCATTTGGCGAATGGTTTTCATAGCGGAAGAAACTCCCCGGCAGCGCAATCAGAACTTGCCCCGCAATTGCTTTTATCTTCTGGTGATTCACCTCCACGTTGAGTTCGCCTGCAAAGCACAGGAAAAAGACGGCCATTGAAATCTGGACCGTCTTGTTTACATTCCTTCCTCGCTTGAACGACTCGGACGAAGACGCATCGAAATTGTCGGCCAGGAAAATCTTGCCGGGAATCTGTGCGTAGTCCTTGTCTTCGGGAAAGATAGACAAATCAACTCGTTGCAAGTCGTATTTACTCATATTGTCGGCTTAATGATTCACCTCTTAATTAAATGCGGTGGCAAATTTTTTCACTATTTCCATTTCTCTTTAAAATGGTGCCTCCGTCCTGGCTGGGCCCAGATCGTCGTAGGTCAGTGAGTTGAAAGCCTCGTTCTCCGACGACGTTGCCGTTCCGCTGTTAATCTTCGACGACGTGACGAGCTCTCCCTCCATGGCTACGCTCTCGTTGCCTTCGCCCATGTTCATGAAACGGGCATACTGGCCGATGAAGCGCATCCTGACGTCGCCCACCGCACCGTTACGGTGCTTGGCAATGATGATTTCGGCCAATCCGCGCAGGTCGTTTCCGTAGCTGTCCTTGTATATTTTGTAGTACTCTGGGCGGTGGATGAAGCAGACCATGTCCGCATCCTGCTCGATGGCTCCAGACTCGCGCAAGTCGCTCAATTGCGGGCGTTTGCTGTCGGGTGTGTCGGCATTTCCCACGCGCTGCTCCACCGAACGATTCAACTGCGACAGGGCAATGATGGGTATGTTCAGTTCCTTGGCCAGTCCCTTCAGCGAGCGGGAAATCGTACTCACCTCCTCCTGACGTGAGTTGTACGACATGCCACTGGCATTCATCAGCTGCAAGTAGTCGATGATGATGATTTTCACGCCATAGTCGCGCACCAGGCGGCGGGCCTTTGTCCTCAGCTCAAATACCGACAGCGAAGGCGTGTCGTCGATGTACAGCGGTGCGTGGAGTAGTTCCGTGATTTTCGTGTCTAATTGCTCCCACTCGTAGGGTGCCAGTTGTCCGCTCTTGATCTTCTCGCCCGTGATTTCGCACACGTTCACAATCAGACGGTTCACCAACTGCACGTTCGACATTTCAAGCGAGAACATGGCCACAGGTATTTTCTGGTCAACGGCCATGTTCTTGGCCATCGACAACACAAACGCCGTCTTTCCCATGGCCGGACGTGCCGCAATGATGATGAGGTCGGAGTTTTGCCAACCGCTGGTCATCTTGTCCAATTTGTCGAAACCGCTGCTCAGTCCCGACAAGCCGTCTGTTCGGGCTGCCGCCTTGCGCAACAGCTCGTATGCCTCCGAGATGATGGGGTCAATCTGCGTGAAGTCCTTCTTCATGTTCGATTTCGACAACTCGAACAGTTGACCCTCGGCCAGCTGCATCAGTTCCTGAATGTCCTGTGCATCGTCAAAGGCCAGGCGTTGGATGTTGCTCGTATAGGTAATCAGTTCCCGCGCCAGTGACTTTTGGGCCACGATGCGGGCGTGGTACTCGATGTGTGCCGAACTGAGCACTTTCCGGCTCAGTTCCGTGATGGTGACCGGGCCACCTACGTTCTCCAGCTCGCCCTCACGGCGCAGTTCCTCCGTCACCGTCAGCAAATCCACAGGCTTGTTCTCTGCTGCCAATGTCTGGATGGCTGCAAAAATCTTCTGGTGCTTGGAATCGTAGAAAGACTGCGGCTTCAGATAGTCAGACACCAGCCCAAAAGCATCCTTCTCAATCAGACACGCACCCAGCACCGCTTCCTCAAGCTCAAGGGCTTGGGGTTGCAGTCGTCCTTGCTCACTGAGCGCAGGCGGATTTTGTTTATTTGTTCTTCGTTTATTTGTTTCTGGCATAGTTTACCCCTTAATAGCGTACAAAATTACGCTTTTTTTTTAACAAAGCGTCTATGGGCATGAAAAAGTTATGGGAAAATTATCAACATTTCATCTTTCCACTGTTGAAAACACACTACGGAAATCGGAACAAAATCACCGCCCAGTCATTTTTCGACGATTGTTTTTCTACCTGTAAGCCAAGTACTTCTGCCTTTTCTTCCACTTCCTTGGAATCGGTGGTGAAGAAGCCCGAAGTTATCAACATTCCGCCTCGGCGCAGATGTTCCACGTATGTTGATAAGTCGTGCAGGATGATGTTCTTGTGGATGTTGACGACAATCGTGTCAAACATTCCCTCAATGGCGGAAGCATCCCCTTGGATGGCCGTGAAATGCTCGCACTGGTTCAGTTTGAAGTTTTCCCGTGTGTTCGTCACGCTCAGGTCGTCAATGTCTATTGCCACGACGTGCTTTGCCCCCTGCTTTGCCATCGCTATGCCCAGCACACCCGTTCCGCAGCCCATGTCCAGCACCCGCTGATCCTCGAAATCCATTCCGCACAGGCACTCCACCAACTGATACGTCGTCTCGTGGCTTCCCGACCCGAACGCACCCTGCGGATTCAGGCGGATGCCGAACGTCCGCTCCAGCACTGGGTCAAAACCATGTTGTTCCCACTCCTCGTTCCAGTCTTTACTCTCAATGGTCTCCACATTATATATTATAGAGAGCCCTGGAATGAAAAAATCTGCAATCGTTGTCTGCACGTCCTTTTCGTGGAACAATGTCGCAGGAACATACGCCCGCAGTCCCTCTTCAGTGGTCTCAAAACTGTCAAAACCAATCTCTGCCAACATGGCAGACAACACGTCACTTGCTTCTTCACTCCTTGGAGTGATACTGAAATTCAAAGCTTTATATTCCATCCTTCTTGTTTTTCCGCAAATATAGGCTTAGTAAGGTGGAACGTTCTTCATCTGTTAAACTCATAGTATTCGCTGTTTATCGTGTTCCACGTTTTTATAGAAAGGGGTGAATGAGCGGGCTTGCCATTCTGAGAATGTGTAGATTTGTGGACTAATGTCGGAATCATTTTTCCAACCTTCCACGACAAAGGGGGTAGGCAATTGCGTCTTCATCATCCGTCGTCACGGATGGCTGATTCAACAAAATAAGCAAATCCCAGTCTGAGTCCTCGTGTGCATCCCCACGAGCCCTTGAACCATAAAGCCATACCTGCCCTCCCTTGGGGACAGCGCGCTTTGCCGTTTCCTTCAATTTATGCAGCACTAAATCTTTTGAGTCCATCCTTGTATTTTTCTGCAAATATCAAAAAATCTTTTCTTTCCACAAAGCAAAAACAAAAAAAAGTGGTCTGACAAGAAGAAAGCCCCCGCTGGCTGCGGGGGCTTTCTTTGGAATGTTGTGAACGGACGGAGGTTAGAACTCTGCCGTTTTTGGGGTACGTGGGAATGGGATGACATCGCGGATGTTCTGCATTCCTGTGATGAAGAGGATGAGGCGCTCGAAGCCCAGACCGAAGCCGCCGTGGGGGCAGGTTCCGAATTTGCGGGTATCGAGGTACCACCACATGTCTTTCATTGGAATGTTGCGTTCCTTAATCTCGCCAATCAGCTTGTCGTAGTTCTCCTCACGGACAGAGCCGCCGATGATTTCGCCAATCTGTGGGAAGAGTACGTCGGTGCCCTGTACGGTCTCCTCCATCTCCTCACCGTTGAAAACAGGCTTCTGCTCGTCTATCTTCATGTAGAAGGCTTTGATTTTCTTCGGATAGTTGGTCATGATGACGGGCTTCTTGAAGTGCTCCTCCACGAGGTAGCGCTCGTGCTCACTGGCGAGGTCATCGCCCCAGTTGCATGGGAACTCAAACTTCTTGCCATTCTTCATGGCTTCCTGCAGAATCTCGATGCCCTTGGTGTAGGGGAGGCGTACAAAGTCATCCTTGAGGACGCCCTCAAGGCGCTCAATGAGTCCCTTGTCAATCATCTTGTTGAGGAATTCAAGGTCGTCCTTGCAATTGTCGAGTGCCCAACGGACGCAATATTTGATGAAGTCTTCTTCAAGATCCATCAAGTCGTCGAGGTCGATGAAGGCAACTTCCGGCTCAATCATCCAGAACTCAGCCAAGTGGCGCGGCGTATTGCTGTTCTCGGCACGGAAGGTAGGGCCAAAGGTATAGATGGCACCCAGGGCGGTAGCTCCCAGCTCGCCTTCCAGCTGCCCTGAGACGGTGAGTGAAGTCTGCTTGCCGAAGAAGTCGTCGTCGTAGATGATGCTTCCGTTCTCGTCCTTCTTCAGGTCATAGAGGTTCTTGGTCGTCACCTGGAACATCTGTCCGGCACCTTCGCAGTCGCTGGCAGTGATGAGCGGCGTGTGGAAGTAGAAATATCCGTGCTGGTGGAAGTAGGTGTGGATGGCCATGGCCATGTTGTGACGGATGCGCATGACGGCACCAAAGGTGTTGGTACGCAGACGCATGTGGGCGTATTGACGCATGTATTCAAAGGACTGTCCTTTCTTCTGCATGGGATAGTCCGCAGGACAAACGCCGAAGATTTCAATCTCATTGGCCTGTATCTCTACGGCCTGGCCGGAGCCGATACTTTCAACCATGGTGCCGACGACCTTGAGGCAGGCACCCGTCGTGATGTCTTTGAATGTATCTGGGGAAAACTTCTCCACGTCGGCGACAATCTGTACGGTCTTGATGGTTGAACCGTCGTTCAGTGCAATGAAGTTCACGGATTTGCTGCCGCGCTTGGAGCGTACCCAGCCCATGACGGTAACTTCAGAACCGAAATCGCGGCGTTGAAGCAGGTCGATTATCTTTGTTCTTTTCATTTACGTATTTATTTTTTGTGTCTTTACGATTTGGATGCTTTATTCATAGCTGCCCATGTGGAGCATGGCAACCTCTTGCTCTGTGAGGAAGCGCCAGTCGCCACGTTTCAGTCCCTTCTTGGTCAGGCCGGCAAACATGACGCGGTCGAGTTTGCAAACCTTGTAGCCAAGGTGCTCAAAGATGCGGCGGACGATGCGGTTTTTGCCCGAATGAATCTCAATGCCAATCTGCTTACGGTCGGTGTCGCTGGCAAAGGCGATGTCGTCAGCCTTCACGATGCCGTCTTCCAGTTCGATGCCTTCGGCAATCTTTCTCAAGTCGTCTGCTGCACAGTTCTTGTCAAGATGCACATGGTAAATCTTTTTCTTCTGGAACTTAGGATGGGTGAGCCGGCTGGCCAGTTCGCCGTCGTTGGTGAAGAGCAGTACGCCGGTAGTGTTGCGGTCCAGACGTCCGACGGGGTAGATGCGTTCGCGGCAGCAATTCTTTATCAAGTCCATGACGGTCTTGCGCTGCTGTGGGTCATCGCTGGTCGTCACGTAGTCTTTGGGTTTGTTCAGCAGGACATATACTTTCTTCTCGATGGACACAAGCTGGTCGTGGAAGTGTACCTCGTCGGTGCGCTGCACCTTGGTGCCAAGTTCCGTAACCACGGTGCCGTTTACGCTGACTACGCCGGCCTGGATGAATTGGTCGGCCTCGCGGCGTGAGCAGACTCCAGCGTTGGCCAGGAATTTGTTCAGGCGGATAGGTGCGTTCGGGTCTTCGAGATATTCCTTGTATTCAATCTGCTTCTTCAGGCTATATTTTGCGTTGGGATTGTAGTCGGCGGAATGCTGACGGCCTCCGTATGGTTTATAGCCACCACGGCCTTGCTGACCGTAGGCCTTGTTGTAGCCTCCACGGTTGTAACCGCCCTGCTGATAGCCGCCACGACCGCCACGCTGCTGGTAATCGCCACGGCTCGGAGCGTTGTAGCCGTTATTGTATCCTCTGCTATAACCGCCATTGTCGTAGCCACCCTCATTGCTTGGGTTCTCGTTGTAGTAGCGGCCACGGCCTCCCTGCTGGTAGCCACCTCTCTGTGGGTAGTCACCTCTCTGTGAGTAGTCGCCTCCCTGCTGGTAGCCATTGCGAGATGAGTAGCCACCTCGCTGCTGATAACCTCCACGTGGCTGGTACTCGCCTCGTGGCTGATAGTCACCGCGCTGCTGGTAGCCTCCACGGCTGTTGCTGCGATTGCCACCATCCATGTTGTTTCTGTTGCCGAAGCTTGCCGGGCGGAAACCCTCGCTCTGGCTGGCAGAGTAGGCTCGTTCGGTACGGTTGAAACGTGGACGTTGTGGACGCCCCTCGCGTCCTGGAGTTTTGTTTTCACGGTTGTAAGGGCGATAGCCTTCCCGGTCGTCGCCATTCTCATTGTTACCTGTAGCAGAATTCTTCTGCCATTCTTCTAATTCTGACATAATCTTGCTTTTTGAAATTTCAAAAATAGTTCGCTGTTATAATATACTTCTAAATCTTAAATGCCTGTGTAGCTATGCGGCGTGATGGCACGCAATTCGGCTTTTACGCTGTCGCTTACTTCCAGTTCGTCTATGAAACGGCTGATGGACTCTGCCGTGATGGCGGCATTGGTGCGGGTTAGTGCCTTTAAAGCCTCGTATGGGTGTGGGTATGCCTCACGGCGTAAGATGGTCTGGATGCCTTCTGCGCATACAGCCCAGCAGTTGTCCAGGTCACGGTTGATGGCAGCCTCGTTGAGCAGCAGTTTGCGTAGTCCTTTCAGGGTCGATTGGATGGCAATGACCATGTGTCCCATGGGCACACCGACATTGCGTAGCACTGTCGAGTCGGTCAGGTCTCGTTGCAGACGGCTTACGGGGAGTTTCTGGCTGAGGAAGGCCAGGATGGCGTTGGCCATTCCGAGGTTGCCTTCCGAGTTTTCGAAATCGATGGGGTTCACCTTGTGGGGCATGGCTGACGAACCCACCTCGCCCGCTTTGATTTTCTGTTTGAAGTATTCCATCGACACGTACATCCAGAAGTCCCTGTCAAGGTCGATGAGGATGGTGTTGATGCGCTTCATGGCATCGAAGAGGGCACCCAGATTGTCGTAGTTGGAAATCTGCGTTGTCCATTGCTCGCGCTCCAGTCCCAGCTTCTCGCTGACGAACCGATTGCCAAACGCCTTCCAGTCATAGGTCGGGTAGGCGATGTGGTGGGCATTGTAATTTCCCGTGGCACCGCCGAACTTGGCTGTAATCTTGCAGGCTTTCAGTTGCTTCAACTGTTCGGTCAGACGATAGACATACACCTCTATCTCCTTGCCCAAACGGGTGGGACTGGCTGGCTGGCCGTGGGTCTTGGCCAGCATGGACACATCCTTCCACGCTTCGGCATATTCCTTCAACTGGACGACAAGTTCTTCCAGCCCTGGATAATACACATCGTTCAGCGCCTCCTTGATGCTCAGTGGCACACTGGTATTGTTGATGTCCTGGCTGGTGAGGCCGAAGTGGATGAATTCCTTGTACTTGTCAAAATAGTTTTCCTCGGCCTTGGCAAGTCCCAAGGTTCCATTCAACTGGTCAAGCTGCTCCTTGATAAAATACTCCACGGCTTTCACGTCGTGGTTCGTCACTTTCTCAATATCCTTCACACGCTGTGCATCTGCCTCCGAGAACTGGCGGTAGATGTTGCGCAAGGGTTCAAATAAGTCACGATTGAAATCCGCTAACTGGGGGAGTGGAAGCTCACAAAGCGTGATGAAATACTCAATTTCTACTCTTACACGATATTTGATGAGTGCGTATTCAGAAAAATAATCAGCTAAACCTTTTGTCTTACCATGATAACGACCGTCAATCGGAGACACGGCCGTAAGTGCATTAAGTTCCATTTTTAGGTGTGATGAAAAAACAATGAATGATACTTTCTTTCTCGCTATATATTTATTATTATATGTGTGGCGTCATCCAGACGCCGTTCTTATTCCATCCTGAAATATTCCAAAATCCATTTCGGACGGCAAAGTTACGAGTTTTACGGTAGAAAAACCGACAGTTCCTGCGAAACCATGTATGCGCCAATGATTTTTTATGTTTTTTTAACCCATGCCGCGACTTTTCGCCGTCATTTCAGCAAGTGGGGAATGCGAAAAGCCGTATAGACCTCGATGACGACAAAGCAGACGAAAGGTACAAGCCATGTGGAAGGAAACAGATAGACATCTTGGGTCAGGTGCTGGGTGTGGCGCACGAACATCAGGGCTGCACTCAGCAGCAGGATGATGGTGCCGATGTTCCGTTGGCGCAGCAGGCGGCGCATGTTCAGTTGCTTCTCATGCCGTGTCTCTGCCAATATCTTTTCTTCCCCTTGGGCCAACCGTCCCACTGAAAACAGCACACACCCCACGGCAAAACCGTAAGGCACGAAGTCCATGTGCGTAATCCACAAGGCGGCAAACACCGCCACAAGAATCTCGCCACCCATTTCCATGTATCCAGCCAACTTCTGCTTCATGGAGTCTTAGTCTTCATCCTCAATGACAAAAATATCCTCGTCCTCCGTCTTCATGTAGTAACGCTCCCGGGCAATCTGTTTCAATGCCTCTGGGTCGTTCTTCAGGCTGTTGAGTGTCTCCTTGTCTTGGTTGAAACGGCGTTGGTAAATGTCAATCTCGCTTTTCAGCTTTGTAATTTCCTTCCACTGCTCCATGCGGTTAATCAGGCTGCTTTCGCCCACGAAGGTGATGCATGCCCCGAAAATCAGGAACGCGAAAACATATTTCAGCTTGAAAAGATAACGTTTAAGGTTGCTTCGCATAATATGTTGTTATTTTATTTAAGTTTCGCAAGCTCAACTTTTTTTTGAAGTTAAAGGGAAGTTAAAAGGAAGTTATCGCTTTGCTTGGAAGTTAAAGGGACGATACCGTCACGGAACAATGAACAATGGCCTGCCGGATGGCATTCTTCATTCTTAACTCTTCATTCTTAACTCCCTACTTTAACTTTGCCCTGATGATGTTGACCGAGTAGGAGGGAACCTCAAACAGCAACATGCTGCCTTGCTGGGCCATGTGGACTTCTCCCTTTCGGGGCACAATCTTCTCCGGCTCCTCCATTGTATTCTCGTCGTTACCGTCAGCCGACGACAGACGCTCCAAGGAGGCCGATGCCGCTTGGCCGTTCCGCAGGTTGATGGTACCGTCCGTCGGGCCCCAGCCGGTATTTACCACCTTGATGATGAGCTCGTTGGTCGTTTCGTCCAGCGTCGTGCTGGCAAACACACCCTTCATCATGCTGGAGTGCTCAGAGCTTTCGGGTAGTTTATAGTTCAATTCCGTCTTGACCACCCGTGTGCCGATGTTGTTGGGAAACAGCTTCTGCACGTAGTAGGAGGGGGTTCCCATGCAACGCTCCGAGTTGAAGCGAATCATGTCCGGCGACCAGGCCACATTGTTCTCGTTGACGAAAATCGGGGCGTAGGAGTTCAGCGTCACCACGTCCGAGTTGTTCTCCATGCCCATCATATACACCGCCTCGCCCAGTGCCGCATTCAGGTTGCCCACCTTGCCACACTCGCTGGTCACGGCATACTCGCCCACATATACCTTGTACTTCGAGCGGTCATACGTGTCGTACTTGTTGAAATGCGCCGCAAACCACTGCGGGTTGCGGTAGTAATGCTCGTCCACCATCTCCACAGGGTATTCGTTGCGCCATGAAGGATTGTCCGTGGCCCACGACTCCACGTTGCCGATGCAGTGCATGTCCGGGTATTTGGCCTTGATGCAGTCGTAGAATATCTTATAGCGTTTCGGGTAGTCGATGGACTGATCCTTGTTGTTGTCGATGAAGAAATTGTAATTCTCGTTGCCAATCTCCAGGTACTCAATGTTGAAAGGCTCCGGGTGTCCGTTCTTTGCACGGAGTGCGCCGTAGGTTGTCGTCACGTCGCCATTGGCATACTCCAGGGCATTCATGCACTCATCTACCCATTCTTGCAGCGAGTCCAGCGGCGTGTAGCCACCATGCCAGATGCCCACGTTCACCACATATAGCGGCTTGGCACCCAGGTCCTCGGCCAGTTGCAGGTACTCGTGGAAACCCATGCCGTCCGTCGTGCGGTAGCCCCAGTTCACGTTCTTGTGTCCCGGACGTTCCTCAATCGGGCCGATGGTACGTTCCCAGCGGAAAGCATTCTCCGGGCTTCCCTGTCCCTCCACGAAGCAGCCGCCGGGGAAACGCATGAATTTCGGGTGCATATCTGCCAGCATGTGCGCCAAGTCTGGGCGCATACCGTTCTCACGTCCCTTGAACGTGGGGGGGAACAGGCTCACCACATCCAGCTGGAACACGCCCGGCGTGTTGGTGATCAGGTCGAACACTGCTTTCGGGTCGTTGCCCGTGGCCTTGATGGTTGCCGTGTATTTCTTCCACTTGCTGTCCAACTTTACGGGTATATCTACTTCACCCAGGTTCGAGATGATGCCCTCCGTGCGCAGCAGGGCCTTCAGCGTACCCTTGTATTTCTTGTCGCTCTTGGCCCAGAACGACAATTTGTACTCGCGGCCCTTCACCACATGGATGCCCCAGTAGCCCTCGTTGCTCACACCGGCCATGTTCCGGCCTCCAGCCTCAGTCACAATCACGCGCAGCGACTTCCGCTGTGCGCCGTTCATCGGCTCTTCCGCCGTCAGCTCAATGCTTGCCCGGCTCTTTTGGTTGTGTACGGCCGTCCAGTGTACGGGCACCGCCTCGTCGTCCTCGAACGAACGGTTCTGAATCAGTTCCGCATACAAGCCACCGTCGGCGGCATGATTGATGTCCTCGAAAAAGATACCGTAGTGCGTGGGGGAAATCTTCGGCCCCAGGTTCTTGGTGTCAATCGTAATATCTACCTGTGCCTGTACGGCCATCGCCAACCCTGAGGCGGCAAAAAATAAAATGCGTTTAATCATCGTTCGTGTAATCTTCAATCTTCAATCCTCTATCTTCAAATTCCATGCAAAGTTGATAAAAAACAGCCAAATCAGCAATTTTTTTTAATAAAAAGAACATTTGTTATTGTAAAAACTCTTACATTTGCCAACAATTAACACACTTCCGTATTTTTTAACCTTTAAAAATGAAATCTATTATGAAAAAGACTCTCTTGGCATGTATCCTGACACTGGCTGTAGGGACAACCGCCTATGCGCAGGACGACGACAAAATGATTTTCAATCACCTCTCCGTCGGTGTGAACGTCGGTACACCCGGTATCGGCTTTGACGTGGCCACCACTTGCACCCCCTACCTGCAGTTTCGCGCAGGCGTATCTTTCTTCCCAAAGGTGAAGGTAAACACAAGTCTCGACCTCTCGGGAACGGGCATCAATGATGTGAACCGTGGCATCGAGACCGTGAACAACCTTCTGCAAACCGGAGGTTATCCCAATCGCATCTCTCACATCGGCACCCAGCTCGACGTAGAAGGCAAGGTCGGCTTTACCAACGGGAAAATCCTCGTCGATTTCTTCCCTTTCAAGAGTACGCGCTTCCCCTTCTTCATCACAGTCGGAGCCTACTTCGGCACCAGCAGCATCGTCAGCGTCTATAACAAGCAGCCTGGCTATTTCAACTTCGTCTATGAGACCAACGCAGCACTGGGCTTGTATAACCAGATGGTTAGCGAGGATAAGCAGATGAAGCCCGTGGAACTCTATGCCGAACTCGGTGACTACAAGCTTTCTCCCGACGCCCATGGCGACTTCAAGGCCGAAATCAAGACCAGCGGCTTCAAGCCCTATGTCGGCATCGGCTTTGGCCGTCCCGTTCCCAAGAAGAACCGCGTGGGCTTCGTCTTTGAGTTGGGTTGCCAGTTCTGGGGAAAACCCAAGGTATATTGTAACGGTATTGAGCTGAAGTCGGACAACGTAGGCAGCGAGGCAGGCGATGCTCTCAAGACCATCTCCAAAATCTCCGTCTATCCCGTGCTCAACTTCCGCCTTTGTGGCAGAATCTTCTAATCGCCGCCATATACGTTCATGACAGGGTAGGGAGCCCTTGCACAGGACGATTCCCCCTTTCCTACGACAATATCCGCCGAGACATCCATGCAGATGCCTCGGCTTTTTTATGGCTACGGAGCCAAAGAGCCTGGAGAGGGCTTCGCCATGCGAAGTCCTTTTCTGTGTATTTCCGTTATTTCCGTGAGACAATTTTTAAGTCCCGCAGAAATGAAAGAAATGAAGGAAATTTTGCTTCGCCATGCGAAGCCCTTTCTGCGATTTCCGCGATTTCTGCGGGACGATTCTTTCAAAGGCACACAGAAAGCACAGACATGCACAGAAATTCTGTGGATTTCTTTCATTTCTGTGAGACTTATTTCCCCATGAGCCGCTGTTTTTTTCTAAACAGTCTCGCGTAAAGAAATATTCTCGTCGCCATATTTTTTATTATCGTCGAGAATATTAAATATGGCGGCGATATATTTTTTATTCTCGCCGAGAATAATCTTTTTCACCGAATCGTCGGGAAAAATAGAGTGCGGAGGTAAAATATATCTGAAATCGTACCACCAGAACGCTGAATGCGTTTCCGCTCCGTAACCATATATAGGAATCGCGTTAAAACTTGTAGATTTTTTTCCGAGCGGTTGCAGTTTATTCAGAAAAAAATGTGTATTTTTGCAGCAGAAATCCAAACATAATTCATTAAAACAAATGAAGATTATGGCAAACGTAGCAACAGTCCCCGCAGAGGGACAGATACTGGTGAACATTGAGGACATGTCGATGCTCAAGGACATCAAGAAGGCCATCAGTATGGTTAAGGGCGTAGGCAAGATTACCCTGCCTCGTCGCCGTAAGCTCTACTCGGCCTACGAGCTTTCGCTGCGCGACCTTGACGAGGGGCGTGTGTACAAGTACGACAGTCTGGATGATTTGATTAAGGAGATAGAGGGATGAGCAGCACGAAGTATGAACTGCACGTCACTGGCGAGTTCAGGCAGGATTTGAAACGTTGTAAGAAGCGTGGTCTTCCGCTGGATGACCTTTGGGAAATCGTCCGAAAACTGTTGAACGGAGAGACGCTTGACCCCAAGCACCGCGTTCATCAGCTTCACGGCGACCGCAAGGGACAGTGGGAGTGCCACATTCAGCCCGACTGGCTCCTCATTTGGGAGCAGCACGATCAGGAGCTTATCCTCGTCATGCTTAACACAGGCACACATTCCGACCTGTTCAGCAAGAAATACAAGAAGTAACCCACCCACCGACGATATAACTGACAAGACATTGCAACAATGAGAGAAGTGGAGATGATAACATTGTTTAACGCGAATTGTTTGGAGATTCCAAATAATTCGCCAACTCACTCACTCACTCACTCACTCACTCACTCACTCACTCACTCACTCACTCACTCACTCATTATTATTCTCTTCTAAGGTACGCACGAATGAAGAGGCGTGGGCATCCGGCGCCAAGATATGGCTTTCCTGGCTTTCGGGCAAGGAGGGCCTGATTGTTTTTTGTACCCTGCGACATAGATTTCTACAAATACATTTATATAAACATTTTATTAACATTTTAAAACCAAATCTATTATGAAACAAAAATCGGCGCAGGGGGAATTTTCCGTGGATAGCCCCCTGCCTAACCAAAATATCGTGGTAGTGGGGAACGAATGTCGGATAGATGTGCTACCTTTGCACCATGGCAAAGAAACACACCTCA
>CAJONZ010000028.1 GCA_905236065.1 uncultured Bacteroidaceae bacterium
CGATGTCGCTCTACCACCTGATATCCGGGGGTGCTCGCTACGCTCGTACCCTCGGTTACGGAGCGGTGACCGCGTTGCGGTCTTGCTAGTGTTTTTTTGTGGATAATCATTTTTGATATGCCTTTACCGGGAAAGCAGGAAGACAAAAGGTGTTTTTTGCTCCCCTCATTGTACCGTTGTCTTCTTGAAGACACTCTCGTTCAACGATAAAAACGAAAAAAGGTCTTTTTTCGTTTTGTATTGTGCCCGCTTAATCGTACCTTTGCCCCAAATTCGTGGCAGCAGACCCTGCCTTTTCCGAAACTAAGCCGAGATACTACTAACTTTAATCACTATATTTTTTATGAGAAAAACCTTATTAACCCTATTGCTGACCTGTGTAACCACCTTGGGCTTTGCCCAAAGATTCACAGACAAGATTGACCGTGGCCTCGTGGCCGTTCCTGCCTCTTCCGGCAACCTGGTAAGTTGGCGTGTTTTTGGCGAGGAATACTACGACGTGACTTACAAGCTCTACCGCAATGGTTCGCTCATTGCGCAGAACCTCAAGAACTCCAACTACCTTGACGCTTCGGGCAACAGTTCCAGCCGCTATCAAGTGGCCGCCGTCGTCAGGGGCGTGGAACAGGAAAAGAGTGCTGCCGTCACCCGTTGGGAGAACGGAATGCTCACCATTCCCGTGGCAAAGCCTACCGACCGCGACGGCAACGATGCGAGCAGCCACTACACGCTGAACGACGTTTCGATTGGCGACCTCGACGGTGACGGCATCGTGGAGTTCATCGTGAAGCGCAAATGCGACGCGGTAGGCGATGTGAGCCAGAAAAAGATGTTCCACCAGCTGGATTGCTACAACTACAAGGGCAAGCGCCTTTGGTGGATTGACCTCGGCCCCAACATGTTGGCCGGAGCCGACGAGCAGTGGGACTGCGTCTGCTACGACTGGGATATGGACGGAAAGGCCGAAGTGTTGCTCCGTATTCAGGACAATGCTTACATCCACTTTGCCGATGGAACTTCCTTGCTGATTGGTTCGGACAACGTTGACCTCCGTTGGAATGGCATTGAATACACCTCTTCGGGCAATGAGTACCTGCTCTATCTGGAAGGTGCCACAGGCAAGCCCTATCAGATTGGTCCGGCTTCACATCCCAACTATATTGACTATCCGCTGACACGTGAATCAGACAGTGCCTGGGGCAGTGGCATCGTAGGCCACCGTTCCACGAAGCACTACTTCGGAGCCCCCTACCTTGACGGACGCAAGCCAAGCATCTTTTTAGGTCGTGGTGCCTATACCATGCACAAATTCACGGCGTTCGATGTGGACCCCGCCACCCACCAACTCACGCAACTTTGGTACTGGGAAAACCGTCAAAACGGCAGTCCCTGGTTTGGACAAGGCTACCACAACTACGCCATTGGTGACGTGGACTGGGACGGACGCGATGAAATCATTTTCGGTTCCATGGTCATCGACGACAACGGCAAGGGCCTGAGCACGACGGGATTGGGACACGGCGATGCCCAGCACTGCTCCGACTTCGACCCTTACCGCAAATACGAAGAGCAATTTGCTTGTAACGAAGACCAACCGGCCATGAACTACCGCAACGCCGTGACCAGCGAATTTTACTACCGTCTTAGTGGCGGCGGCGACGACGGACGTGCGCTGATGGCCAACTTCACCAATGCCTATCCAGGCAGCGTAGGTCGCAGTGTCTCTTCGGGCTGGGTCAGCTCCGTGGCCGACAAATACATCGACGCACTGGGCGGCGACGCTTTCATTTCGTGGGGAGACCTGAACCAGCGCATCTACTGGGACGGCGACCTCTGCGACGAGTATTTCGACAGTCCGGGAACCGAGGGCTACGGTGCCATCTACAAGCCTGCCGGCGGAGGCCGTTGGAACTTCCCCGACTCCAAATGTAGCAACTGGTCGAAGAACAATCCGGGCGGCATTGCCGACATCTTCGGCGACTGGCGCGAAGAGCTGATTATGCGTAAAAGCGACAACACCGCCATTCTGGTCTATACCACCCCCATCTACACGCAATACCGCATCCCTACCCTCTGGCACGACCACCAGTACCGCAACGCCATGGTCTGGCAGTCGATGGGCTACAACCAACCCCCTCACAAGTCTTACTTCCTCGGTGAGCTGGAAGGCATCACACAGGCCCCACCACCCTACACCATGACCGGGCGCACGGAAATCCCGAACGGCGGCACCATCACAACGACCGACGAGCATCTGCTGGTTTGCGAGACGAACGACACGCAGATTTCCATTCAAGACGGTGCAAGCCCCTACATGGTGACCTTCAACATTCCTTCCTGGGTACAAGGTACGGCTGCAAGCAACACGACCACGAAAAAGACCGCCATCCAATACGACTACTACACCTGCACCGTCACGGGCGGCGCACTCACTGGCAACACCCGCGTCGTGAAGCAAGGCGAAGGCACCCTCACGTTGCCCGCTGTCAACATGACCTACACGGGCGAGACCAACGTATGGGCCGGCATCGTCAACTTCAACGGTTCCGCAAAGAATTCCCCCGTATGGCTCAACCGTTTCGGCGAACTCAACGTCAACGTGCCCCAGGCTGCCTTCAAATCCCTGAAAGCCGACTATGCCTCCATCATCCGTCCGGGTGGCGAGAATGCGTTGGGAACCATCACGCTGGATTCCACCTACTTCATGGGATTCGGTAGCCGACTGATTCTGGACGTTTACTCCGACGGCATGAAGGCCGACATGATTTCCGCTCCCACTCTCTGCGTAGAGAAGAAGAACTGGAATTTCGGTCCCAAATACCTCATGCCGGTCCTCGAAATCGTGGAACATAAGGCCGAGGGTGCCGAGACGCTGGAGCCTGGCCGCTACCTCGTGGCTCATGCCGACTCCCTTTCGGGTTCCCTGGCCAATATCAAGATTGAGGGCATCACCAGCCTGAAAGCCGGTCTGGAGCGCGATGCCCAAGGCGACATCTACCTCGTCTTAGGCTCCGTGCGTGGTGCCAGCGAGATTGTGTGGACAGGCAACACCTCCGCCATCTGGGACTACGCCACCACCGAGAACTTCTATGTGGCCAGCGATGAGACACAAACGCCCGACATTTTCGTGAACGGCGACATTGTCAACTTCACCGACGACGCAAAGGTATTCAGCGTCACCCTGAAAGAAGGCGTAGAACTGCAAGCCGACACCATCCGTTTCAACAACACCAAGGCATACACCCTCTCTGGTAAGGGTGTCATTACGGGAGGTGCATACGTGAAGGAGAACACGGGTACCGTCACCATGAGCGGCGACAACACCTACAAGGGCGGCAACTACCTCCGTGGCGGTGTGACCCGCGTCAGCAGCCTGTCGAGCAGTACGCAAGCCTTTGGAAACCTCGGTGGACTGACAACCACTTCTACCAAATTCGTCATGGAGAATGGGGCCGAGCTCCAGACCACTGCAACCGTCAATATGGGTTCGCCCATCCGGATGCAGAGCGACGAGGGCGGTGTCATCAACAACGGCCAGCTCTTCACCATGGAGAAACTCATCACAGGAACAAAACTGACAAAGAAGGGTGCTGGCAAACTGGACATGCAAGGCTCACTGAGCGTCACTGCACTGACCGTTTCCGCCGGCACATTCCAATACGGTACAAACAGCTACACCCGCACCGTCACCCTTCAGGGCACAGGCCATCTGACGGGTACGGGCTTCCTGACCACCCCGATTTTTGTTGACAAGGGCGCAAAAGCCTCCATGGAGACCATCAACCGCACCACTTCCACTAACAAACTGACGGGAACCGGCCAGATTACCATCTACTGCGCTACGGAGAAGGGCAGCAACTACTATGCAACCCGCACCCCGCTTCAACTTGACCTCACCGCTTTCGAGGGCACGTTGGTTCCTGGTGCAACCTATACGGCTGACGGACGCTTCACCCTCGACAAGGCCGGCGGTAGCAACAAATACACCATGGACATCCCGAAGGGCATCATCGTACAAAACTCCGGTAAGACTTTCAAGATTGGTAACGTCACGGGCGAAGGCGCACTGAGCGGTACTTGTACATTCAGCAGCGCCGCCAACACGGCGGTCAACGTCTGGGAAGTGGGTAATGAGAATGACTTCACCTTCAAGGGCGTGGTTGAAAGCAATGCGAAATTTACCAAAGTGGGCGAAGGCAAGATGACCGCCAGCGGCGTGTGGACGACGACGGGAGCCGTCAACGTCAGCAAGGGCGAGTTGCATGTGAACAGCGGCGCCACCCTCGGCACGGGTGCAGTCACCGTGGCTGCCAACGGCATCTTCACCGGCGTATCGGGTCTGACATCCTCTTCTGCGAACAAGGTCCCAATGACCAACAGCATCTTCACCGTCAACGGCATCCTCCAGAGCGGTGCCAACACTGGCTCCGTGAGCGGCTACTGGAACTTCGGCGGCAAGAACATCACGTTCAATGCAGGTTCCACCCTGCGCATGGGCCTCAGCAAATGTGCCACGGCAACCAATCCTGGCTGCGCCACCATCTTCAACATCGGTACGCTGACCATGAAGGACGGTGCCACCATCGCGGCCATCCTTGGCACGGCCTACACACCGACACAGGACGAGGCAAAACTCGACTCCTTCCGCATCTTCTCCGAGGTGACGAAGGTAGATTTCGGCAAAATCAACTTCGACCTGCCACAACTGCCTGTCGGAAACTATTGGGACACCAGCAAGGTGACTGAGGGCTACCTCTTCGTCGGTTACAAGCCTATCAACTGCGACATCAACGCCGACGGCGACTTCACCGTGGCCGACATCACCAAACTGATTGCCCTCTACGTGGCCGGTGACAACGACTTGGAGCTCTGCGACCTGAACCGTGACGGCAAATTCACCATTGACGACATCGCCGTACTCATCAAAGCCTTCTTCAAGTAATCGCAACAACACTTATACAGACAAAAACGGCTTGGGCACACCCAAGCCGTTTTTTGTCTCCATTCCCCAGAAAGGCCGGCAGCCCGAACTCGTTCCGACACCCTACAGAATTCTTTCTGAAATCACGCAGAACTGTATCAGAGACGACGCAGAACTCTTTTCACGAATACAGTTCTGCGTGAAATCGAATAGAGTTCTGCGTGATTTTAGGAAGAGCGCTGCGTGAGAATACAAAAAAAGTCCTGCACACTGAAATGCAGGACTTTACGATTATTTGTGGAAATACGTTTCTATCATCTTGGTCACGTCGGCAAGGGTCAGCTTGCCATCGCCGTCAAGGTCGCAAGTGCGTTTGTCGTAACCGTCACCGCCGAGATAGATGTTGAGCAGGGCAGTAAGGTCGGATTGGCTGACGGTGCCGTCGCCATCCAAATCGCCGGGGGTGAAGAGACGCATGGAGGTCAGTTCGCAACTGCCCGCCGAGGAGGAAGATGTGCAGGTCACATTGAAGATGAAGCGCACGATGGCCTCCTTGTCACCTTTCTTGTACTTGATGGCCTGACCGATTTTGTATGTTTTCCCCACCGTGAGCTTTCCGGGATACTGGCCTACATAGAAAGCCAAGGCTGAAGGACTGAACTCCGAATACAAATAGCCACTGGCGTAGGTCGTGCGGAGACCGCCCTCGCTGAACCAATGGCCGTAGCCGTTGGCCGTCGCACCGGCATTGGCGATTTTCTCAGCTGGCGTCAACGCATAGAACATCATTTCGCCGTCCTGCGGGCCCTTGCTGGCCCATTCCACCAAGCGGTTGTCGATTTCACTGGCGGAAGCCTGAATGGCGGTACCCACCAGTGAGGCTGCGACATCGTCAATCGTCACCAGCACCGAGGTGTAGGCAGACGTGGATTTCGGCAACGTCAGCTGATAGGTGAGCGTGGCATCGCAGATGTCCCGGTCGGCAGAGATGTCCGGGGCTCCCTTGATGCTGGTACCCGTGAACTCCACGGTGTAGGGCCATTGGTCGTCGTTGGTGATGTTGTCGTCCCACCGGTGCTGGATATAGGCCGTCGGGGCAGGCACGACGACCATGTAGAGCGACTGCACGTTCTCAGGCACGGTGAATTCCGTGGTGCAAGCGTAGGTACGCAGGCCACTGGTGCCGGTACAATAGACGGAGTCCTCAGACTGATAGACACGGGTGCCGTCGTTGAGCAAAGCCACATAGCCCAAGCGAAAGCCGCGTTTGCGGTATTCGGAAACAGAGTTGTAGGTCGTTTTGCCGAGCGCCACGTAACGACTGTCGCCATTGAAATAAACGGCAGGGTCGCCGTCGGCCAGGGGTGCGGCATTTTTCAGCGACACAAACTCCGTGCGGATGGTTGTACCTGCCTTCGGCACATTCAGCGGAATGACGTTGAAGCCCGTAGATTGCGGACAGCTTGAGTAGGCAACCTGGAACTTCGTGCCGCCCAGGCTCACATAGTTATAGATATAGGAGTCGGTGAAGGCCACACTCTCGCTCCGGATGTTGTCGAAGTCGATGTCGAGCGTGGCCATCTTCATGGCATAGTCAAAGTATTCCTTGTACAGGGAGGACACGTCGTAGCCCATCAGGTCCATCAGCACCTGGTTGGCATCCGAAGCCGCAGACATGGGATGGCGCCAGATTTTTCCGATGATGTCAACCCCGTATTTCTCGGCCAGATAGTAATGCCACCAATAGGATTGGTAGCGCATCCACTCATGGGTCATGGCATAGTTGGCCGTGTAGGGGAAGATGAACCAGCTCTGGCTAAACTTCTCGTTGGGATAGGCTTGCGCGGCCTGCCACTGCGCGGTCTGTTCCCAGAACGTGGAACCGCTTCCAATGGCATCATGGAAACCCGTATGGCCACCCAGGTCGCTGTAGCACATGTACTGGAAAGAGTGGCCAATCTCGTGTGCCAACGTATGTCCTACCGGCTTGCAGGTGGCAGGATTCAGCCATAAGGCACCGATGACGAAGTCATAACCACCTCCGTATGCCGTCCAGGTCGTGGTATGGTTCATCAGAATCATCATCTTGTAGCGCTTCACCTTCGACGTAGCCTCATCGCAGAAAGCCAACTTGCCGACGTTCAGCGAATAGAAAAACTCGGCTTTCTGCAGAAGGTCGTCAATATCCACATGGTAGAAGTCGCTGCTCGACAGTTGGGTCGGCTCCTTGGTGTAGTACTTATCCCAGTAGCAGATGAAGTTCTCACTCTCCTTGCTCCGCGTCTTCGACCAGGTATATTTACGCTCCGTATCAACCTCCGCATAGAGCAAGGTGTCTCTGGAGTTAAAATTCTTCCACTCGTTGGGAATGTAAAGTGCCTTCTGGGCAAAGCCCGCTGCACAGTGCATCACGCAGAGCAATGCCGCCAATAAAAATTTCGTTTTCATCTTAATGGTTATATGGGTTAGGTTAAAAAGACCATTTTTCAAGTACTTGCAAAGTAACGACATTTTATCAACATAATCAAAAAAGGGAAAGGAAATCGTGGTACTGCCACACAAAAATGACAAATCGTAAATGGTAAATGACAAATATTTCCTACCTTTGTACGATAAATCACAAAATCGAAAATGAAAACAGACATAGAGATAGCACGTGAGTGTAAGCTCAAGAAGATTGAAGAAGTAGCGAAGTCCATCAACATCCCGACCGACGAACTGGACTATCATGGCCCATACATCGCCAAAGTACCCATCCGCCTCATCGACGAGGAGAAAGTGCGGCAGGCCAACCTCATCCTGGTGACGGCCATCACACCGACCAGGGCTGGCATCGGCAAGACCACCGTCAGCATCAGCCTGGCCTTGGGACTGAACAAACTGGGGAAGAAGGCAGCCTGTGTGTTGCGTGAACCCTCGCTCGGACCGTGTTTCGGCGTGAAAGGCGGCGCTGCGGGTGGAGGCTACGCCCAGGTACTGCCCATGGAGAAAATCAACCTCCATTTCACGGGCGACTTCCATGCCATCACCACGGCGCACAACATGATTTCCGCCCTGCTTGACAACTATATCTACCAACACCTCGACGAGGGCTTTGCCTTGAAGGAAGTGCTCTGGAAACGTGTGCTCGACATCAACGACCGCAGTCTGCGCATGGTGGTCACGGGACTGGGCGCAAAGACCGACGGCATCCCCTCGGAAAGCGGTTTCGACATTACGCCAGCCAGTGAGATCATGGCCATCCTCTGCCTGTCGAAAGACCTTGAAGACCTGCGCCGACGCATTGACAACATCATCCTGGGCATCAAGATAGACGACACACCTTTCCGCGTGAAGGACATGGGCATTGGCGGTGCCATCACCGTACTGCTGATGGATGCCATCAACCCCAACCTCGTCCAGACCACGGAACAGACGCCGGCCTTCATCCATGGCGGCCCGTTTGCCAACATTGCTCACGGCTGCAACACCATTCTTGCCACCAAGATGGCCATGTCCTTCAACGACTACGTCATCACGGAAGCCGGATTCGGTGCCGACCTTGGCGCAGAGAAGTTCTTCGACATCAAGTGCCGCAAAAGCGGACTTCAGCCCAAACTCTGCGTCATCGTGGCAACCACCCAGGGCCTCAAGATGCACGGTGGCGTCGCCATTGAGCACATCAAGGAGCCCAACGCTGCCGGACTGACAAAAGGACTGGAAAACCTGGACCGCCACATTGCCAACCTGAAGAAATTCGGGCAGAGCGTCGTGGTCTGCTTCAACCGCTATGCCACTGACACCGAGGAGGAACTCGACATCCTCCGCCAACATTGCCAACAGATTGGCGTGGGATTCGCCATCAACAACGCCTTCACCGAAGGAGGAGAAGGTGCCAAGGAACTGGCACGTACCGTGGCCGACACCATTGCCACACAGCCATCGCAGCCCCTGAGACTGGCCTACGAGGACACCGACGACCTCAAAACAAAGATTGAGAAAATCTGCTACAACATCTACGGCGCAAAATCCGTCACCTACGGAAAAGCTGCCCTCCGCATGTTCAAGCGCATCGAGAAACTCGGCATTCAGCACTACCCCGTCTGCATTGCCAAGACCCAGTTCTCATTCTCCGCAGACCCCAAACTCTACGGTAGCCCGACAGATTTCAGCATCAACATCCGCGACCTCGTCATCAATGCCGGAGCCGAAATGATTGTAGCCATCGCAGGCGACATCATGCGAATGCCCGGACTCGGAAAATCGCCACAGGCCGAACGCATTGACATCGTCAACGGACAAATTGAAGGACTGTCATAGGAGGGAAGTTACTGACATTTGGGGGTAAAAAAACCTTTTTTCCAAAGCGGAAGCAAATTTTTCACTTTTCATTTTTCCTTTTCCCCCTAAATTCGTACCTTTGCACCCGAATGAAGGAAAGTTGCCGGAGTGGTCGAACGGGGCGGACTCGAAATCCGCTATACGGCTTGCTGTATCGGGGGTTCGAATCCCTCACTTTC
>CAJONZ010000029.1 GCA_905236065.1 uncultured Bacteroidaceae bacterium
GCATTGATAGACACCAACGTCCTGCTCGACCACCTAGCCCATCGTGACGGCTTCTTTCAGAATGCCGCAGTTATCTTTTCTATGGCTGACGAAGGCAAGCTAATAGGCATTGTCTCTTCGCTCAGCATTGTGAATTGTGCCTACGTACTGCCCAAACACTATGATGGCAATGCCGTTCTGGAGCAGATAAAGACGATGCTGCGAATGTTCACGATAAGCAATGTGGATGCCTCCGTTCTGGAGCAGGCCGCCACCCTTGAACCATACGACTATGAGGATGTCGTGCAGTATGTGTCGGCTCTTCCCTATCACCCTGACTTGGTGATTACCCGCGACAAGAAAGGCTTCAACGACTTGGACATACTGGTGATGACACCAGCCGAGTTTGTTCAGAAAGCAAGAGAATAATTGAGAGTAAACATAAGTGTTTTCGGGGGCGTTGGTTCGAATCCGACAAGAGGCTCAAAACACACCAAAAGAGTTCCTTCGGGAGCTCTTTTTTCTTTTTATACTGAACATTGCGCCACGTTGTTGTTGTTTTAACTTTTTTGCTGCAAAATTCCAGAAGAAGAAAAGTTGAAAGTCTGTCTTGCCCTTCTCCTTTATTTCAGAATTCATCCTTGTATTTCAACGTTTTGCAACGCTGAACTCTATCGGAGATGACGCAGAACTCTATTCGATTTCACGCAGAACTCTACTGACGAAAAGAGTTCTGCGTGAAAAAAGATGGCGTTCGGAGGCAAATCAAAGAGGGTAGGGAGGCAAAACGGAAGGGGGCTGGAAACAGAAGGAGGGGCTACATGTTGAAGATAGCCTCCAGGGCGGCCATGAAGAGCAGTTCTTCGGGGTCGCCCAAGGGTTTCATGTAGGGGATGAAGTTGACGTTTGTCTCGGTAATGGTGTTTGCGGTCGCTGGCGAGAAACTTCCGTAGTTGTAGTTGCCCTCTCCGTCGGCAACGTAGGCCACGGCAGGATAGAGCTGGTGGCCGTAGCCAGAGGCGACGTATGAGGTCATGACGTTCTGCCCTTTCGTGGCCTGTCCAATCAGGATGACGTTGGCGTCGCCAATCGTGGTTTTGAGTGCCTGTATCAGCCACTCCGCTGCGCCCTGCGTGTAGTTGCTGGTGATGATGAACACGCGGGAGAGGTCCAAGGTGCCGGAAAGCGCCTGGTAGGTATAGGTCGTGTTGTTGGCAGCGTGGCTGCTGTTCCAGATGGTCTGTGCAAAGGGGGTTCCCTGATAGATGGAGGGGAGGAGGTAGCTGGCAAGCCGTTGTGCCATTTCGACGGTGCCGTAGTTGCAGTAGCGCAGGTCGAGAACCAGGTCGGTGGGCTGATGCTGAAGGAGATTCTGCATACAGTGATCCAGCTGTTCCTGAAACTCCGTGCCTTCCTGCTTACATTCGTCGGGGTAGGGCATCAGCCTCGTACAGAGCAGGTAGCCGATTTTTCCACCGGCGACGGTGAAAATGGAATGCACGGGGAAGGCATCCTCGACGACGAGGGTCGAGGCGGGCAGGGTGGTACGGACTGTGTCAGTCCAGACGTATGAGCCGCCTTCGATGGTGTCAATGTGGTGGAAGACAATGGAATGGCTTTCTCCGCTTTCAAGATATTTGGAGGCGTTGGAGGACGTGAGACGGGTGTCATCGACAACGGAAATGAAGGCGTTGCGCTGCAATCCGCATTGAGCGGCGGGGGAACCCTGGGCCACGTAGGTGACGCGGGCCATGCTGCGGGACGTGGCCTTGGTGGGGTCGGTGGCCATGACGTAGTCGATGCCGTATGTGTCGAGGTGGTTGAAGTGCCCACGGGCATGAGGGTCGGACGGTGCGCTGTCAACCAAGCAGTAGGACCAGGAGTCTTTCTGTCCCGTAGAGGACACAAGTGTGGAGAAGAACCTCGTACTGGTGTAGAAATAGGTTTTGTCGTCCTGCTCCTGGATGAGGTCGCCCCAAAGGTAGTTGTCCCGCATGACGGAGAACATCCATTTGTTGTGTGCAATCAGTTCCTCGTATTCGTGGGTACGGTCTTCGCCGCAGGCGGCAAAACAAAGTGCCACCGTGAGCAGAAATATGTAGGAAAGTTTTTTCATCTTTATGGAAATGTGTGGATTAAAGAATCTGTAATGGAAAAGGAAAACTATTCATGGTGGTATGGTTCGCCGCGCATGATGGTCATGGCACGGTAGAGTTGCTCGACGAAGATGAGACGAATCATCTGGTGGGAGAAGGTCATCTGCGAAAGGCTCAGTTTCTCGTTGGCGGCGGCATAGACCTGTGGCGAGAATCCGTAGGGGCCGCCGATGACGAAGGCCAGACGCTTGCCGACGGTCTGCATCTTCTTCTCCATCCAGGCGGAAAACTCCACGCTGCGCATTTCCTTGCCGTGTTCATCGAGCAAGACCACGTGGTCGCCCGCCTGTAGCTGGCGGAGAATCAGCTCGCCTTCGGCCTCTTTCTGCTGCTCGACGCTCAGGGCTTTCGTGTTTTTCAACTCCGGGATGACCACCATCTCAAAGCCCACGTAATGCCGCAGCCGCCCCGCGTATTCGTCGATGAGCGTCACGAAATTCTTGTTCACGGTTTTTCCAACCAGTATGAGTGCTACCTTCATCTTGATGAGCCCCTCTCCCCGGCCCCTTTCTTCTTATAGGGCGAGGGGAGCCTGTCGGGATGGGATGTGATAAATGAGAAGTTATTAACTGATAGATATTTCAGCGGGTTACGCTTTTCACGCCTTTGACCGTCTGCAACTTCTTGATGAGCTGCACTATCTGCTTGTTGTCTTGGATGACGACGGTGAGGGTGCCGGAGAAGAGGCCATCCTCGGAGCTTTGGATGCTGATGCCCCGCAGCAGGACGTTCTTCTCCTTATTTATAATAGAGGTGATGTTGTTGACGATGCCGATGTCGTCGTTTCCGACGACGTGAAGGCCGACGCTGTACTGGTTGCCGCCCTTGCCAGCCCAGCGGGCTTTGATGACGCGGTAGCCCAGTTGTTCCCGCAGTCTGATGGCGTTGGGACAGGTGGTGCGGTGGATTTTGATGCCCCGGTTGACGGTGACGAACCCAAAGACGTCGTCGCCGTAGATGGGGTTACAGCATTTGGACAGTGAGTACTCTACCCCCTTGATGTTGTTGTCGATGACCAACACGTCGGACGAGACGTGTCGCTCCTCGTCGGAGAGGGTATGCACGAATCCGTCGGCACTGCGGTTCTCAGTGGTGAAGAGTTGCGGATTGGCCTCGCGCTCAACCTGTTCCTGATATTTCTCGACGATGGTGTTCACGTCGATGATTTCTTCGGAGATGGCGCGGTAGAAGTCGTTCATCTGTTTGTAGCCAAGCCGCTTCACCATGCGCATCATGACAGCCTCGTCGGGGTCGATTTTATGATTTTTGAATTTGCGCTCCAGGGCCTCACGGGCAAAGGCGACATTCTTCAGTTCCTGCTCGTTCAGACTTTGGCGGATTTTGGTGCGGGCTTTGGTCGTCACGGCAAAGTTGAGCCAGTCGCGCTTCGGCAGCTGTTTCTGCGAGGTGAGAATCTCCACCTGGTCGCCGCTTTGCAGCTTTGTGTGGATGTGGACATTCTTTCCGTTGACCAGACCGCCCGTGCAGTGGCAACCGATATTGGTGTGAATGTGGAAGGCAAAGTCGAGTACGGTGGCACCCTTCTGCAACTTGAAGAGGTCGCCCTTGGGTGTGAAGACAAACACCTCGTCGGAATATAAATCAACCTTAAACTGGTTTATCAATTGTTCGTCGCTTGTCGTCTGACTTTCAAGTGCTGAACGAATGTCCTTCAACCATTCCTCTAACTTCGTCCCGGAGTCCTTCACGCCCTTGTAACGCCAATGTGCAGCGAGACCGCGCTCGGCAATCTCGTCCATGCGCTCGGTGCGAATCTGTATCTCCACCCACTTTCCCTCGGGCCCCATCACGGTGATGTGCAGACTCTCGTAACCGTTGGATTTCGGAACGCTCAACCAGTCGCGGAGACGCTTAGGGTTGGGGCGGTACATGTCGGTGACGATGCTGAACACCTGCCAGCAGTCCTGCTTCTCACGCTCCAGGGGGCTGTCGAGAATTACGCGGATGGCAAAGAGGTCGTAGATGCCCTCGAAGTTGCATTTCTGCTTCTTCATCTTCTGCCAGATGGAATGGATGCTTTTGGTACGCCCTTTGACGTGGAATTTCAGTCCACTCTCCTGCAACTTCTCCTCTATAGGGGCGATGAAGTTTGCGATGTAAAGGTCGCGTGCAGCACGGGTGGCGTTCAGCTTCTCCTTTATCATATAGAAGACTTCTGGCTCCAGGTATTTCAGGCTCAGGTCTTCCAACTCGCGCTTTATCAGGTAGAGACCCAGTTTGTGGGCCAGCGGGGCATAGAGCACACTGGCTTCGCGGGCCACCCGTTGGCGTTCCTCCTCGGTGCCGCGCTCCTTAATCTGGCGCATCAGGTTGACGCGACTGGCAATGATGATGAAGATGACCCGCATGTCCTCGGCGAAGGAGAGCAGAAGGTCGCGGAAGTTCTCGGTCTCGATGGAGGGGTTTCTACTGTAAATCTCGTTGACGCGAATCAGCCCGTGGATGATGTGGTCAACGTCGTCGCCAAACTCGTGTCGGACAAACGCACGGCTTGTCTCACCCAAGGCCACGCTGTCGTGCAGCAGGATAGCCAGGATGCTGGCACGGTTCAGCCCAATCTCCTCGGCGGTTATCACCGCTGTCTGGAGGTCGAACAAAATGGGGTGCAGCCCAAAGGTGTCACGCTGCAACATGCCGTTCATGACTGCCGCCTGCAATATCTGGCGGACTTTGCGAAAATCGTCTGGGGTTATAACGTCGCCGACCAGCTTTTGCAATGTGTGTAACGCATTCCACAAGTCGGCTTTTTCTTGCTCTGTCAGTGTCACTATTTCATCCATGTCCTGATGTCTGTGTTGTAATAAAAGTTATTTTCTGCACAAAGTTATTAAAAATATTTTCTAATAGCCGTGCCATTTAAAGTTTTCTTTGTATATTTGGCAAAAATTTCACAATGAAGGCTCTTCTCCCCTTGTTCCCTCCCCCCTTCAGAGCGAGGAAAACCGTCGGGAAAGGCTGGAATAACTGGAACATGTCAAACCCATAAAAATATGATTACCATGCTTACACAAGAAGACAAAGAATTCCTTGCTCAGAAAGGTATTTCTGAAGAAAAATTGAATGCGCAGCTTGAAAACTTCAAGACAGGTTTCCCCTTCCTCAAACTGGCTGGAGCCGCAGCGCCCCAGAAGGGCATCACCGTGCCGACCGAGGCTGAGAAGAAGGACTATCTCGCTGCCTGGGACGCTTATTTGCAGGGAGACGGAAAGGTGCTGAAATTTGTACCGGCCAGTGGTGCAGCCAGCCGTATGTTCAAGGACCTGTTTGAGTTCCTCGACGGCGAAAGCGACGTTCCGGTCAATCCGTTCATGGAGAAATTCTTTGCCAACATCCACAACTTTGCTTTCTATGCAGAATTGGATGCAGCGCTGATTGACCGTGAAGGCAAGTCCATCGACACGCTCATCGGCGAGAAGAAATACAAGACCATCATTGACTACCTGCTCAACAAGCAAGGACTCTCTTACGGAAAACTGCCCAAGGGCCTGTTGCTGTTCCACAACTATCCGAAAGGCCCGCGCACACCGCTGGAGGAGCACCTGGTGGAGGGTGCGCTGTATGCAGGCGGAAAGACGGGCGAAGTAAACGTACACTTCACCGTGAGCCCCGAGCACCGCGAACTGTTCCAAGTGCTGGTGGCTGAGAAGTCGGCTGAATATGCCCAGGCATACAACGTGAAATACAATGTAAGTTTCTCGGAGCAGAAGGCAAGCACCGACACCGTAGCCGCCAACCCGGACAACACGCCTTTCCGCACGGAGGATGGCAAGATACTGTTCCGTCCAGGTGGTCACGGTGCCCTGATTGAGAACCTGAACGACCTGGATGCTGACATCATCTATATCAAGAATATTGACAATGTCGTTCCCGACAGGCTGAAACCGGAAACCGTGGAATACAAGAAACTCATAGCCGGTGTGCTTGTGACCAAGCAAAAGCAGGCATTTGCCTACCTGAAACAGTTGGAGACGGGCAAATACACCCACGCTGACTTGGAGGAGATGATTCACTTCCTGCACGACGACCTCTGCCTGCGCAACCCTGAACTGAAGAACTATGAGGACGCTGAACTCGCCATCTATCTGAAGCAGAAACTGAATCGCCCGATGCGCGTGTGCGGTATGGTGAAGAATGTCGGTGAGCCAGGTGGTGGCCCATTCCTGGCTTATAACCCCGACGGCACCATCAGCTTGCAGATTCTCGAATCGTCGCAGATTGACAAGAACAATGCCGAGTACGTGAAGATGTTCCAAGGCGGCACACACTTCAACCCGGTTGACCTTGTCTGTGCAGTGAAAGACTATCAGGGCAACAAATTCGACCTGACGAAGTATGTGGATCCACAGACCGGATTCATCTCCAGCAAGTCGAAGAACGGCAAGGAACTGAAAGCGCTTGAGCTGCCCGGCCTGTGGAATGGCGCCATGTCTGACTGGAACACCATCTTCGTGGAGGTAAGCCTTGGCACCTTCAACCCTGTCAAGACCGTCAACGACCTGTTGCGTGAGCAGCACCAATAAACCACACCATATTTATATAAAGAGACCGACACATTGGAGATCATCAGAAAATATTTTCCCAGACTTACAGAAACTCAGGCTGAGCAATATGCCCAGCTTGAGTCTCTGTATAACGACTGGAATGCCAAAATCAACGTCATATCGCGTAAGGACATCCAAAATCTTTACGAGCACCACGTGCTCCATTCGCTCGGCATCGCAAAGGTGCTGAACTTCAAGCCTGGCACGAAAGTGATGGATCTTGGTACCGGCGGCGGATTCCCAGGAATCCCGCTGGCCATCCTGTTTCCCGAAACGCAGTTCCATCTTGTGGATAGCATCGGAAAGAAGGTGAAAGTGGCCAACGAAGTGGCCTGTGCCATCGGCCTACAGAACGTGCGATGCAGCCATTCGCGGGCTGAGGACATCAAGGAGGAATATGATTTCATCGTGACACGAGCCGTCATGCCGCTCGTTGACCTTGTGAAATGTTCCCGCAAAAACATTTCCAGGGTGCAACACAACGGACTGCCCAACGGCATTATTGCCTTAAAGGGCGGCGAGCTTGACCGCGAAATGGCAAGCATGAGGAAGATTTGCACCGTGTGGGACCTTTCCGACTGGTTCGAGGAGGAATACTTCGAGACGAAGAAGGTAGTCCACGTCGGCATCCAAAAATAAGACACATCCGTATCGATTCATCAAAAAACATCCATCGTGTTAAACATACGAACATTCACAGTCAATCCACTCGAAGTCAACGCCTACGTTGTCTCGGACGAAACGGGTGAGGCCGTCCTTATCGACCCCGGTTGCTTTGCCGAGGCTGAGTGGAACGACATTGCGCAATACATCAACAGTCAGCACCTCACGTTGAAGCATTGTCTGCTGACGCACATGCACTTCGACCACATCATGGGGTGCCACCTGCTACAGCGTGACTTTGGTCTCCAGCCGGAAGGACACGGAGACGATGCACCACTGTACAAGGCGGTTGGCAATCAGGCCAGGCAATTCTTCGGAATCAACCTGAACATCCACGTCCAACCGCCATTGGCTAAATGCTACAACGAGGGTGACGCCGTCGCTTTCGGCAGTCACACCTTCGCCATTCTGCATACGCCGGGTCACTCGCCGGGTTGCGTCTGCTATTATTGCCCTGAGGAGCACTGCATTTTCACGGGCGACACGCTGTTCCGTGGCAGCATGGGACGTACCGACCTGCAAGGAGGCAACGACAGCCAAATGATTTCCTCCCTGCTCAGGCTGGCCACCCTGCCCGAACAAACCACGGTCTATCCCGGACACGGTCCGGCGACCAACATTGCAAACGAAAGAACATGGATACAAGCAGTTTACAACAGATAAAACAACGCTACGGCATCATTGGAAATGCCGAGGGGCTGAACCGTGCCATCGACATTGCCGTACAAGTGGCACCCACCGACCTCTCGGTACTCATCGTGGGTGAGAGCGGTGTGGGAAAGGAGATTCTGCCACGTATCATCCATGACCGTTCCAGCCGCAAGCACAACAAATACTTTGCCATCAACTGCGGTTCCATTCCCGAGGGCACCATCGACTCCGAACTCTTTGGACATGCAAAGGGCGCATTCACAGGTGCCATTGGCGAACGGGAAGGCTACTTCGGCGCGGCCAACGGCGGCACCCTCTTTCTGGACGAGGTCGGCGAGCTTCCGCTTGCCACACAGGCCCGCTTGCTCCGTGTGCTGGAAACGGGCGAATACATCCGTGTGGGTGAGAACGAAATCAAAAAGACCAATGTTCGCATCGTCGCCGCCACCAACGTCAACATGCAGAAGGCCCTCCGAGAGGGAAAGTTCCGTGAAGACCTTTATTACCGACTCAATGCCATCCCCATCAACCTGCCGCCTTTGCGTGAGCGTGGCAGGGACATCGAACTGCTTTTCCGTAAATTCGCCTACGAAATCACGGAGAAATACCGAATGACCGAAGTGCGTCTCACGCCAGAGGCACGGGATTTGCTGCTCAAATACAAATGGCCTGGCAACATCCGCCAGTTGCGTAACCTGACCGAACAAATCTGTGTCATCAGCCCCGAGCGGGAAATCACGGCTGACACCCTGCGGCTGTACGGTGTGACCGACGACACGCAAAGCGGTGGGTACATCATGCCTACAGGAACAGGCGTGAGTGACGAATCGACCCACAGCTACGAGAAAGACCGCAACCAGATTCTGCAACTCATCACCAGCCTGGGTAAAGAGTTGAAGGACTTGAAGGACTACGTCTATGGCAAGCAGCAAGCCCATCAGTCGCTGCCTGCCCGAAGTTCATACATCCAGCACATCAACCCCGACGGAACCATTCAACACATTGGGATGCAAACCTACGACAGCATCGACGCGGAGGAAGCCCCCATCCAAGACTTTGTGGAACAACAGCCCGTCAATGTCCACGAAGAGCAAACCCTTTCCATCAAGGACATGGAGCGCA
Source organism: uncultured Bacteroidaceae bacterium (assembly GCA_905236065.1). Taxonomy (GTDB): domain Bacteria; phylum Bacteroidota; class Bacteroidia; order Bacteroidales; family Bacteroidaceae; genus Minthosoma. Next base: position 9,134 of record CAJONZ010000029.1, read on the forward strand.
ACAACATTGTGAAAGCCCTCCACAAGAATCATGGCAACCGAAAAAAGGCTGCCACCGAGCTTGGCATCTCCGAACGTACGCTTTACCGCAAAATCAAAGAGTTTGGCATCAAGGTGTTCGTGCTCTTGCTGCTGTTCATGCCAATGGCCTCGTGCAGCATCAGCTACAAATTCACGGGTACGAGCATCAACTACGACCTTGTGAAAACCATCAGCATCGACAAGTTCCCCATCCGCTCCGCTTACGTGTGGGCCCCGATGGAGTCCATGTTCTACAATTCGCTGGTCGATGAATATTCCCGTAAAACAAAGCTGAAGGTGCTCAAGCGCAGCGGAGACTTGCAACTTTCGGGCGAAATCGTGGAATACAGTCAGACGAACAAGAGCGTAGCAGCCGATGGTTATTCCGCTCAGACCCAGCTCAAGATTACCGTGAACGTCCGCTTTGTCAATAACTCCAAACACAGTGAGGACTTTGAGCAGCGATTCAGCGCCACCAGTGAGTATGACTCCTCGCAACAGCTGAACAACGTGCAGGAAACCCTTGTACAGGAAATGCTCGACGACATCATCGACCAGATTTTCAACGCCACCGTCGCAAATTGGTAACAAAAGACAATGATAAAGATACACACACTCATCACCGACCCCGCAAAGCTGAATGAGGAAACCCTGCCACAGCTGAAAGAACTTGTCGAGAAATACCCTTTCTACCAGACGGCAAGGCTGCTCTACGTGACCAACCTCTTCCGCCTCCGCCATCAGGATTTTGGCAAAGAACTCCGCAGGGCAAGCATCTTTTTGGCCGACCGCTCCGCACTTTTCAACATTGCGGAGAGCGTACATTATGAATTACCGCAGAAGACCAGCCACAACGACCAGATAGAGACCGAGAGCGACATCAACAGAACCATGTCGCTCATCAACACGTTCCTCTCACAGAACCGAAACGACGAGAACGGGAAAAAGGCACAGCCCTCCTTGGCCGACATCACCAACGACTACACGGCCTTCCTTGAGAACATGGAGGATGCCGTCCCCGAAGTTCCTAAATCCGACACGCAACTGAACGGCGGTGAGCTGATTGACAACTTCATTGCCTCTACCAAGGGCAAGCAACGCTTTGAGATGGAAGACTTGGCCGACGACTACACCTCCCCAGCCATTTCCTACGAAGAAGAGGAAATCTACACCGAAAACATGGTCAATATCTACATCAAACAGGGCCGATATAAGCAGGCACTTGAAATATTACGCAAAATTTGTTTGAGTAATCCGAAAAAAAATGCTAACTTTGCGGCGCAAATTCAGCTGCTTGAGGTTATTCTTGCAGAAAACAAATGAAAAAGCCCTCCAACGAGAGGGTATATCCAGTAATAAAACGATACTAAAATAAACAAAAAAATGTACTACTTAATCATCGGACTCATTCTTTTTGCATCCGTACTCATGTGCGGAATTGTTCTTATTCAAGAATCCAAGGGAGGCGGCCTTGCATCAAGCTTCTCCTCATCAAATCAAATTATGGGTGTTCGCAAGACAACCGACATCCTTGAAAAGGCTACATGGACGCTCGCAGCCGTCATGGTTGTACTCAGCATCGTCTCAAACGCATTCGTCGGCAAAGAAGTGACCGAGGAAACGCCCATCAATATCAGCACACCTGTCAACCAGGCTACGGATGCAGGCAATGTTCCTTCGTTCCCCGCAACAAGCAACCCTGCAAAATAACGACAAGGCTACAACATTTTACAGATATTCAAGACAGAATCCTTCAGCACATGGCTGGAGGATTTTTTGTTTTGTCAAGCCGTCAACTTTCCGGCCTTACTGTGCAACAGGTTTGCGCTTTTGTCTCGTTTCCGGCATCAAAAAGAGACAAAAAATTTTTTTTTCGCCCACAAATGGCATTTTATGTAATCTGACACCTGCTTTTTCCAAGAAAAATGATTAACTTTGTGGCAGTTTTTTTAAGTAGAAAGATAGTCTAACTTTCAATTTTACAAAATAATGATTACAAACGACATTTTTGGAGCCTTACAGCTCATGGTTGTCGGTATGCTTACGGTGTTCAGCATTCTGCTCATCGTTATCTGCCTTGGCAACCTTTTGATTAAGCTTGTGAACAAGTATGCCCCAGAGGAAGTGGCAACCAAACAGCCTGTCGCAGCCGTCGCCGGCGCAGTGGAGCAAGTGGATGCAACCGTCAAGGCCATCATCGATGCCACCATCGCCCAGATTACCGGCGGAAAGGGTCATGCCTCAAAAATCACCAAATTGTAATAACAAATAATCACAAATACAACAATGAACAAAGAAGTAAAGTTCTCATTGGTCTTTCGTGACATGTGGCAAAGTGCTGGAAAATACCAGCCACGTGTTGACCAGTTAGTAAAAGTGGCACCAGCCATCATCAAGATGGGCTGTTTTGACCGTGTAGAAACCAACGGAGGCGGTTTCGAGCAAGTAAATCTTCTTTATGGAGAAAACCCCAACAAGTCCGTGCGCGAATGGACAAAGCCCTTCCATGAGGCTGGCATCCAGACCCACATGTTGGATCGTGCGCTCAACGGATTGCGCATGAGCCCGGTGCCAAAGGATGTGCGCAAGCTCTTCTACAAAGTGAAGAAGGCACAGGGCACCGACATCACCCGCATCTTCTGCGGACTGAACGACCCTCGCAACGTGATTCCTTCCATCAAATACGCAAAGGAGGCCGGCATGATTGCCCAGGCTTCGCTCTGTATCACCCATTCACCCATCCACACCGTTGAGTACTATGTGAATCTCGCAAAGAAATTCATAGAGGCTGGTGCAGACGAAATCTGTCTGAAGGATATGGCCGGCATCGGTCGTCCCGTTTCCTTGGGCAAGATTGTGGCTGGCATCAAGAAAATCAATCCCGACATCGTCGTGCAGTACCACAGCCATGCAGGCCCCGGTTTCTGCGTTGCCTCCATCCTTGAGGTCTGCAAGGCTGGCTGCGACTACATCGACACAGCGGTTGCTCCACTCTCATGGGGAACGGGCCATGCCGACATCATTGCTGTTCAAGAAATGCTCAAAGATGCAGGCTTCAAAGTGAAGGAAATCAACATGGAAGCCTACATGGAAGTGCGCACTCAGGTACAGGAGATGTGCGACGATTTCCTCGGCTACTACATTCCAGAATTGAACCACTTGAACAACTCGCTGCTCGTAAAGCCAGGTCTGCCTGGCGGCATGATGGGCTCACTGATGACCGACCTGGAAGACAACCTGAAATCACTGAACAAGTGGAAGGTGAAAAACAACCAGCCGGAACTCACAACCGACCAATTGCTCGTGAAACTGTTCGACGAGGTAGCCTACGTTTGGCCCAAGGTTGGCTATCCCTGTCTGGTGACTCCATTCTCCCAGTACGTAAAGAACCTCGCGCTCATGAATGTCATGCAGATGGAGAAAGGCAAAGAGCGCTGGTCAATGATTGCCGATAACATCTGGGACATGATTCTGGGCAAGTCAGGCCAGCTGCCTGGTCCTGTGGCTCCGGAGCTTGTTGCCATGGCCAAGGAACAGGGCCGCGAGTTCGAGACCCAAGACCCGCAGTCTTACTATCCAGACAAACTCGACGAGTTCAAGAAGGAGATGCAGGAGAACGGCTGGGAACTCGGCCAGGACGACGAGGAACTTTTTGAACTGGCCATGCACCCCGAGCAGTACCGTGCCTACAAAAGCGGCAAGGCAAAGGCCGACTTCGAGGCCGACCTTGCAAAGCGTAAGGCTGCAAAGAACGCACCTGCTGCGGGTGCCGAGGGTCCGAAGAGCGTGACCGTACAGGTGAATGGCGTGAACTACAAGGTTGAGATTGCCTACGGCGATGCGGCCCCTGCAACCCCGGCCACAGGCGCTGCTCCACAGGCTGCTCCTGCCGGAGCCGGTGAGGACATCCTCGCTCCGCTGGAAGGCAAGTTCTACCTGGTGAAAGATAACTCCGAGACCCCGAAGAAAGTGGGCGATGCCGTACAGGCAGGCGACACGCTGGGTTACATCGAGGCCATGAAGACCTTCAACGCCATCCGTGCCGACAAGGCAGGCGTCATTACGGCCATCCTCGTCAATTCCGGCGACAGCGTCGAGGAGGACGACCCCATCATGCGCATGGCTTAGTTTAAGTTTTTCACCATAACCATCAAAAACTTAAAAATCAAGATAATGGAAGAAATACTTTCGAACTTGTACCAAATGACGGCCTTCAGCGACATCATTGCGTCTAACGGTACATATATAATAATGTATTTGCTGGCCTTCGTACTGCTGTACCTTGGCATCGTAAAACATTTTGAGCCACTGCTCCTGATTCCCATCGCCTTCGGTGTGCTGATTGCCAACTTCCCCGGTGGTGAAATGGGCGTCTATCAGGCCGACGAGGCGGGTCGCATCGTCGATGCCTCGGGCAAGGTGCTGACCGAGAACATCTGGGAAATGTCGCTCCCAGCTATAGCGCACGACCTCGGACTGATGAACTTTCTCTACTACATGCTTATCAAGACCGGCTTCCTGCCCCCCGTCATCTTCATGGGCGTGGGCGCATTGACCGACTTCGGCCCCATGCTCCGCAACCTGCGTCTCTCCATCTTTGGCGCAGCCGCCCAGCTCGGCATCTTCGCCGTCTTGCTTGTGGCCGTTGGTTCTGGCTATTTCAACATCAAGGAAGCAGCGTCACTGGGCATCATCGGTGGTGCGGACGGCCCTACGGCCATCTACACAACCATCAAGTTGGCTCCCCACCTCTTGGCTCCCATCGCCATCGCCGCTTACAGCTACATGGCGCTCGTGCCCGTCATCATTCCCCTTGTGGTAAGGCTGACATGCTCAGAGAAAGAGCTGAAGATCAACATGAAGGAGCAGGACAAGCTCTTCCCGCCCAGCAATAAAATCAAGAACGAGAAGGTGATAAAGATTATCTTCCCCATCGCCGTTACGACGGTTGTGGCCTTGCTCGTTCCGTCAGCTGTATCGCTCATTGGTATGCTGATGTTCGGAAACTTGCTGAAGGAGATTGGCTCTGACACCAGCCGTCTGTTCGATACCATCTCGAACTCCATCATGAACACGGCAACCGTGTTCCTCGGACTCTGCGTCGGGGCAACCATGACCGTGCAGGCATTCCTCAACTGGACTACCATCGGCATCGTCGTCGGCGGCTTCTTCGCCTTCGGCCTTTCCATCGCTTCGGGTATCTTCATGGTGAAGATTACGAACCTGTTCTCAAAGAAGAAAATCAATCCACTGATTGGTGCGACCGGACTCAGCGCCGTGCCCATGGCCAGCCGCGTCTGCAACGAAATCTCCACCAAGTACGACCCCAAGAACCACGTGCTCAACTACTGCATGTCGTCCAACGTCAGCGGTGTGATTGGTTCGGCTGTGGCAGCTGGAGTGCTCATTTCCTTCCTTCAGAACCTCTCACTCTGATAAAATTCCATAAAAAACAATAGGGTTAGCATAAAAATATAAACAGACACTTGGCGCTTTTTATATTTTTATGCTAACTTTGCAAAATAAGGTTGAGCGTCGGGCGTTGTGCGTTCAGGTACGTGGCAATGCTCACGCCGTAAAGCCGCTAAACTCTAAACACTACACTATAATCATTCAAAAAACTTATCACTATGATTAGCTACAAAGATCTTGGACTCGTGAACACTCGCGAGATGTTCAAAAGAGCAATTGCTGGTGGTTATGCCATCCCAGCTTTCAACTTCAACACAATGGAGCAGATGCAGGCCATCGTGATGGCAGCCGTTGAGACTAAGTCTCCAGTCATCATGCAGGTTTCAAAGGGCGCACGCAACTACGCCAACGGTACCATCCTGCGCAACCTGGCCAAGGGTGCTGTTGAGTATGCAAAGGAACTCGGCTGCGAGGCTCCTGAAATCGTGCTCCACCTCGACCACGGTGACAGCTTCGAACTCTGCAAGGACTGTATCGACAACGGTTTCTCTTCAGTAATGATTGACGGTTCTCACCTTCCATACGAGGAGAACATCGCCTTGGCAAAGAAGGTCGTTGACTACGCTCACCAGTTCGACGTAACCGTTGAGGCTGAGCTTGGCGTACTCGCAGGTGTTGAGGATGAGGTATCAGCTGCCGAGTCTCACTACACAAAGCCAGAGGAAGTAATCGACTTCGCTACTCGCACAGGCTGCGACTCTCTCGCTATCTCTATCGGTACTTCTCACGGTGCCCACAAGTTCACTCCAGAGCAGTGTACACTCGTCAACGGCGTACTTGTTCCGCCACCATTGGCATTCGACATCCTCGCCGAGATCGAGCAGAAGCTCCCAGGCTTCCCAATCGTACTCCACGGCTCTTCATCCGTACCAATGGAAGAGGTTGAGACTATCAACAAGTACGGTGGTAAGCTCGATGCAGCCATCGGTATCCCAGAGGAGCAGCTCCGCAAGGCTGCCAAGTCTGCTGTTTGCAAGATCAACATCGACTCTGACTCACGTCTTGCCATGACAGCTGCAGTGCGCAAGCACCTCGCAGAGCACCCAGGCGACTTCGACCCACGTCAGTACCTGAAGCCCGCACGTGACAACATGAAGAAGATGTATATCCACAAGATTGTCAATGTACTCGGCTCCGACGGCAAACTCGCTTGCTGCCAGAAATAAGAAATAGTTAGCATAACTAAAGACGGGGAGGGAAAGGCTTTTTCAACAGCCTTTTCCTCCCTGTTTTTATTTGTCCATGCCTATGGTAGAATCTGAATATGCCGTACTCGCAATCTTCCCACGCTTCACGCAAATTCTTCCCACGCAGCACTGTAAAAGTTTATTCTCGTCGTCATATTTAATATTCTCGGCGATAATATTAAATATATCGTCGCCATATTTTTTATTCTCGTCGAGAATAAACTTTTACAGTGCCGCGTGGGAACATTTTTACCGCAGCATGAGGAATCTATTTCCCCAGCATTGGTTTTCGGGTCACACAGAAAGCACGGATATACACAGAAATTTCTGCGATTTCTGCGATTTCTGCGGGACATTTTTTCAAAGTCACACAGAAAACAAAGAGATACACAGAACATTTCTGTGGCTTTCCGTTATTTCTGTGAGACATTTTTATGTTCCGCAGAACCTTTAGCATTCTATGTTTATTTCCTAACAACTTTTATAGTTTAACATTTAATTAACGTGATTCAGATATTGTACTGAA
>CAJONZ010000030.1 GCA_905236065.1 uncultured Bacteroidaceae bacterium
CCCCTCCCACCCCCCCCTATAGGGGAGGAACGTCCTCCGTATGGACATCTTTTATGGGGGCTTAATTAAAAATGAAAATTGGATAGACCATAAAAGATTGATTATTGAATATTTTATGAAAAAGCTACTCTTTTTCTTTTTGCTTGCTTGCACACTGCCTGTTGCGGCCCAGCGGCAGAAGTTGAATTTTAACGGTAATTGGCAGCTGCACTATCCGCAGGCGGCCATTCAGCACCCGGGGGAGACCCGGACGGTGACCCTGCCTCGTGCTTGGAACGAGGACTATGCTTTCCGGGTGGGCATTGCAAGCCTGCCCGATGACACTTGTCGCTACACAAAGGTTTTCACTGCGCCGACGGAATGGGCTGGCAAGCATGTGTTCATTGAGTTTGAGGGAGCCCGTCAGAGTGCCGAGGTGTGGCTGAACGGCCATCGGCTGGGACTGCATCAGAACGGTGTGATGGCATTCGGCTTCGACCTTACACCTTATTTATATATTGGAAAGGAGAACCGTCTGGAGGTGCTGACCGACAACGACTGGGCCTACAAGGAAAAGAATCCTGACGGAACGGAGTTGCTGGTGCCCAAGGAAGCCGCACCGACGAAGGATGGCAACAACCTGCCGAACAATCAGTTGGGGCCGACCTCGTTCCAATGGAACAACAAGAACTTCAACATGAACATGGGTGGTCTGCCCAAGAATGTCTATCTGCACGTGACGGGCGATGTGTATCAGACCCTGCCACTCTACAGCAATTTAGGAACGACAGGCACCTACGTCTATGGCACTGACTATGACATCAAAGGCCGGAAGGTGACGGCCCACGTGGAGGCTCAGGTCATCAATGCCTCGCAGCAGGCACAGCGGGTGGCCTTGCAGGTGGAGGTGTTTGACAACGACGGCAAGTCTGTGGCCAAATTCAGCGGCAAGCAGCAGTTGATAGCGGCTGGCGACACGGCAATGCTCGCTGCCCAAAAGCGCCTTTCGGGCGTACACTTCTGGTCGTGGGGCTATGGCTACCTCTATACGGTGAAGACCCGCCTGGCCTATGCCGGCAATGCGACCGACGAGGTCGCTATCCGCACGGGCTTCCGAAAGACCAAGTTCGGCGAAGGCAAGGTGTGGCTCAACGACCGCTGCATCATGGTGCATGGCTATGCGCAGCGCACCTCGAACGAATGGCCTTCGGTGGGCATTGACATTCCTGCCTGGCTTTCAGACTATAGCAACGACCTGATGGTGAAGTCGGGTGGCAATCTGGTGCGCTGGATGCACGTCACTCCCACGCGGCAGGATGTGGAGTCGTGTGACCGTGTGGGACTGATTCAGGCCATGCCTGCGGGCGACGCAGAGAAGGACGTGGAAGGCCGGCACTGGACACAGCGCACGGAACTGATGCGCGATGCCATCATCTACAACCGAAACAATCCGTCCATCCTCTTCTATGAAGGGGGTAACGAGAGCATCAGCCGCGAACACATCAAAGAACTGATTGCCATCCGCGACCAGTACGACCCGCATGGCGGACGTGCCACAGGGTCACGGGAGATGCTGGACATTGACGAGGCTGAATATGGTGGCGAAATGCTCTACATCAACAAGTCGGGCAAACACCCAATGTGGGCCATGGAGTATTGCCGCGACGAGGGCTACCGCATGTACTGGGATGACTATTCCTATCCGTATCATCGCCAGGGGGCGGGCCCCTATTACCGAAAGGCGCCTGCCGACATCTACAACCAGAACCAAGACCAGCTGACGATTGAGCAGATTCGCCGTTGGCACGACTACTACGTCGTCCGTCCGGGCATGGGGAAGCGTGTCAGCAGCGGTGGCGTGAAGATTGTGTTCTCCGACACGAACACCCACGGACGGTCGGAGATGAACTACCGCACCAGCGGCGTGGTGGATGCCATGCGTGTGGAGAAGGATGCCTTCTTTGCCCATCAGGTGATGTGGAACTCATGGGTCGATGTGGAACACAAAGCCAGCTACATCATTGGCCATTGGAATTATCAGGACGGAGTCGTGAAGGATGTGTATGTGGTCTCTACCTCGCCCGTCGTGGAACTCTTCGTGAACGGAACCTCGGTGGGAAGATCGGACAAAGCGGAATACACCTTCCTGCACACCTTCAAGGATGTACGCTATGCACCGGGCATTCTGAAGGCCATCAGCTATGCCGCCGACGGTTGCAGCATCGAGTCGGAAGCAAGCCATGTGACGGTAGGACGTGCCGACCACATCCAACTGACGTTGAAGCAGAATCCCGACGGAGGAATGCGGGCCGACGGTGCTGACCTGGCACTGGTGCAGGTGGAGATTGTGGATAGGAATGGACGGCGTTGTCCGCTGGACAACCGCTACATCCACTGGACGTTGGAAGGCGAGGGTGAATGGCGCGGTGGCATTGGCAAGAGTCCCGACGGCGACAACTACATCTTGGAAAAAGATTTGCCCGTGGAGGCTGGTGTGAGCCGTGTGCTGGTGCGCTCCACGACGAAGGCTGGCAAAATCCGCCTGACGGCACGTGCCAAGGGACTGAAGGATGCCGTGCTGGAATGGACGACTGTGGCCGATGCCCAGAGAATCGATGACGGTCTGTCGGGTTACATTGCCTCGGAACATCTTTTGCCCAACCTTGACCGAGGCGAGACTCCTGCAACTCCCTCTTACACAGACAAGAAACGCACCGTAGCCATTGCCTCAGCCACGGCAGGAGCCAACGCAGGCGACGTGCAGCGCAGTTGGGATGACAACGAATTGTCGGAATGGAGAAATGATGGCAAACTCTCGACGGCCTGGATTACCTACGAACTCAGCGAGGCGGCTGCCATTGACGAAATCAGCCTGAAACTTACAGGCTGGCGGCAACGTTCCTATCCGCTGGAGGTGTGGGCTGACGGACAGCTGGTGTGGAAAGGCAATACGGACAAGTCGTTAGGTTACATTTCCCTCTTCATTGACAAGCCCGTCGTGGCCAAGCAATACACCATCTGTCAGACAGGCACAGCTACCGACAAGGACGCCTTCGGGCAAGTGACCGAATTGGCAGGTGGCCCAGCCACGGAATTAGACCTCTACAAGACACCGGGCAGCGAAAAGGTGAAGGGAGAACTTCGCATCGTTGAGGTGGATTTCTTGCAGAAACTGAAATAGGAAATTAAAAAAAGGAATGGCTGAAAGATGCTCGAAGGAAGCATTTTTCAGCCATTATCTTATTCAATCAATCAGTTGGAAATGTCGTAGGGCGTTGGCGATGCCATCCTCGTCAACCGGGGTGGTGACGTAGTCGGCACACGCCTTCACTTCGTCGCGGGCATTGCCCATCGCCACGCCAATGCCGGCATGGATAAGCATGTTCTTGTCGTTACCACCGTCGCCGAAGGCCATCACCTCGGAAATGTCCCATCCGTAGTGCTGACAGACGCGGTCAATGGCCGTGGCCTTGTTGGTGCCCTTGACGATGCAGTCGGCAAAGGCGGGATGCCAACGGTTGGCTTCGCAATGGGTGAGCACTTGCTCCATGAGGGCTGCTTCCTCCGTCTTGGGAAAGAAGGCGATGATTTGCAGCACGTCCATGTTCAGGGCGTATTCCGCCGGACGGACGGGTGGGCAGGAGAGGTTGAGCAGGTCGAAGACTTCCCGGAAAGGCTCGTTCGGATGGACAATGCAGGTTTCCGTGTTCCCGGCAAACACCACGGCCAAAGGATGGGCCTGGAGGTACGTCACCATCCGCTGGACATCCGTCAGAGGAACGAGCTGGCTGTAGAGAACGGTACCGTCGGTGCTGAGGATGCTCGCTCCGTTCACGCAAATGATTCCGTCGTACTCCAGCGAACCTAAGTTGTCGATGAAGGGACGGGGCCGTCCCGTGGCAATGAACACCTTGAGGCCATTCCGACGGGCGGCATGGACGGCTTGCAGGGTGCTTTCGGGAATTTTGTGGGTCTTGAACGAGACGAGCGTCCCGTCGATGTCGAAAAAGAGGGCTTTGGTCATTTCCTTACGCTTTTACAGATTTCCGCCAAGTCGCACTTTCCGCATTTGGGGGTGCGGGCTTGGCAAACATAGCGCCCATGCAGCAGGAGCCAGTGGTGGGCGCGGGGAATCACCTCCGAGGGAAGGTATTTCATCAGTTCCTTCTCCACGGCGTAGGGCGTTGTGCATGAGTCTGGCACCAGTCCCAGCCGGTGGCTGACACGGAAGATGTGGGTATCTACGGCCATGGCGGACTTTCCGAACACGACGGCCTGAATGACGTTGGCCGTCTTGCGTCCCACGCCCGGCAGTTTTACGAGGTCGTCCAGGTTGTCGGGCACTTGGCCGCCGAAGTCGGCCACCAGCATTTGCGCCATGCCTACAAGGTGCTTGGCCTTGGAGTTGGGATAGCTTACGCTTTTGATATACTCATAAATGACTTCAGGACTGGCTACGGCCATTTCCTCCGCCGTGGCATAGTCGTGGAAGAGTGGGGGAGTCACTTGGTTGACCCGTTTGTCCGTGCATTGAGCACTCAGGATGACGGCCACCAGCAACTGGAAGGGCGACTCGTAGTTCAGTTCCGTATCGACCTCTGGCATGACTTTCGTGAAGTGGGCCACCACCCAACGATAGCGTTCTTGTTTCCTCATGGTGTGTATCGGTGTGATTTCTTGCTGCAAATGTAGCGATTTTAAAGGGAAAAGTTAGAAGTTAAAAGTGAAAAATGAAAATTTACTCCGCTTTCTGCACATTTCTGTTGAAAAACAATTATCTTTGCGCCATATTACATAATATTATTGGAATGAAAAACATAAACAATCATACAATGAAGAAGATTCTTGCCGTGGCAGCTTTCCTGATAGCTGTCCTGCCTGTTGCAGCCCAGCAGGTGAAATATTCCGTGAAAGGTAAATGTCCGAAAACAGCCAAGAAGGTCTATCTCTTGGATCGTGTAAACATGACGACGCTTGACAGTGTGGCCGTGAAACGCGGAAAGTTCAAACTGAAGGGCGAGCAAGAGAAAGATGCTCTGCTGGGTGTGATGTATGAGGGGGGAGAGTGGTGTGTGCTCTTCTTCAATGACGGCCAGCGCGTGAAGGTGAATTTGAAGGATAATACGCTGAAGGGCTCTGCCCAGAACGAGCGCCTGACTTTCTATGACAAGACCACCGAGAACCCGAATGCCGCCCTCAACAAATGGCAGCGTGAGTATAAGCTGCTTTCCGCTGACACCCAGATGGAGCGCAGTGAGAAGCAAGATGCGATGCGCGAGAAGATGGCCGAGTTGCGAACCATGGTGGAAGGCTATCGTGCCGCCTATAAGAAGATTCTCACTGAAAATCCTGACAACCTGATTCCTGCGGCTTTTGCACCCGACATGATGAACGTCCTGTCACGGGAGGACATGGAAGCTATTTTTGCTTCTTCCGCTCCTTACGCCAAGCATCCCTCCATGTTGCGTGTGCAGAAGAAGCTGCATGAGCAGGAAGAAGCCCGTGAGCGGGAGGCCAAGGAACGTGTGGCCAAGGAGCAGGAAATCAGTGCGGCTTTCCTCAACAAGCCGTTCACCGACCTGGAACTTTCCGACACCGACGGCAAGGCGCACAAACTCAGCGAGTACGTTGGTAAGGGTGAGTGGATCTTGATTGACTTCTGGGCCAGCTGGTGTGGCCCTTGCCGTGCCGAAATGCCAAACGTCGTTGCTGCCTACGAGAAATACCATGCCAAGGGTTTCAACATCGTGGGCCTGTCTTTTGACCAAAGCAAGACACCGTGGGTGAAGGCTATTACGGAGTGGAACATGCCGTGGATTCACCTTTCCGACCTGAAGGGATGGAAGTCCATTGCGGCCAGCACTTACAAAATCAATGCCATCCCCTCCAGCCTCCTCATCGACCCTACTGGAAAAATCGTAGCCCGCAATCTGCGTGGTAACAGTCTGGAAGGCAAACTGAAGGAGATTTTTGGCGAGTAATGCTGCCTTTGTCCCCACTGCAAAATGCAACTCCTTCCTAACCTAATAACCGATGAACCTAAAAACCTTTTTGCAAGCGTTCTTCTCCGTCCTGATGCTCTCTCCCGTTTCTCTTCATGCACAGCCGACGGCGGACAGTTATAAAACTCCTGTGCTGTTGGTGGCCGGACAGTCGAACACCGACGGTCGGGTGAAGAATGCCGACCTGCCAGCCTATCTGAAAGCCTACGGCGAGAGCAATGGCGGCCATTACCAATACACAGGATGGTGCTATGGCTCCGACGGTGCTATCCAGACCCGTGACAGCATCAAGGGCAGTCTCTTTGCACCTTATTGGCCTTTTGTCGCCAAACGTGATAATCCTGCCCGCCACGGCTACGATGCCTACGTCTATTACCTGTTGGAACAGGAGTGGAAGCTGCCTTTCTACGTGGTGAAGTGGAGTCTGGGCGGCACGGCCATCAGTCCGAAAGCTTCCTCCACGAATGGGATGCATTGGTGTGCCATGCCTGACTATCTGGCAGCGAACGCCAGTACGTTGACGGGCGGTAAATCCCTGCTCAAATCGTTCATCGAGGAGATAGACCTTTGTCTCGACGGCCCCTTGAAACAATTGGAAAACGGCTACGACCTGAAGGCCATGCTGTGGCATCAGGGCGAGAGCGACTATAAGCATGGCGGCGACTATTACAACCAACTCAAGGCGTTGGTACTCTATGTGCGTCGCCACTTGGTCGAGAAGACGGGTGACCCACGCTATGCCGACCTGCCTTTCATCTGCGGCACGGTCTCACGCTTCAATCGCTGTTATAATAAAGAGGTGGAGGACGCCCTATGGAAGTTGCAGCGTGACTTGAAGTTTTTTTACGTCATTGACATGCAGCAGGGCGAACTGCAAAGTGATCGCCTGCATTTCACGGCCTCTTCTGCTGAGATGCTTGGACGGGGAATGTTTGACAAACTCAAGGAGATAGGTGCCACCCGCCTCACTCCTGCGGGCTTGCATTGCACTGTGGCAAAATTCCGTGGCGACAAGCGGGCAGCGGTTTCCCTTACCTACGATGACGGTCTCAAGGAACACCTCGACCTTGTGGCTCCTGAATTGGAGAAGCGCGGCTTCCGTGGCTCTTTCTGGATTATTGGCAAGATGATTGGCGAGAAAGACAGCAAGCACGGCGACCGCATGACATACGCTGATTTGCAAACCCTTCACCGCCGTGGGCATGAGTTGGGCAGCCACACGTGGAGCCATCCGAAACTGCTCCAGTTCAGTACCCTCGACTCCGTGCGAATGGAGATGGAGAAGTTGGACTCTGCCTTTCTGGCCAACAGCCTGCCCAAACCCATGACCATGGCCTATCCCTACAACGGCAAAAACGAGGCTATCACCCGCATTGTGGAGGAAGGCCGCATTGGCAGTCGTACATTCCAAGTGGGGCATGGTCAGCAAAATAACAAAACCACGCTGGCCAAGATGACGGAATGGATGTACCAACTGATTGACACGCATGACTGGGGCGTAACTATGACCCATGCCATCCTTCATGGTTACGACCAGTGGTATCATCCTGAAGAGCTTTGGCAGTTTTACGATACCCTCAAGGCCCATGAGAACGAAGTCTGGGTTGGAACCTTTGCCCAGTGCTGTGCCTATCAGAAGGAGCGCGAGGCCATATCCCTCACGCTCAGGCAGCAGGGCAAGCGCATTGTCCTCTCTCCCTCCTTCCCGCTCGACCCTGCCATCTTCCATGAACCTCTCACCCTTCGGCTCGAAGGCATGAAGGTTTCCCCAAAGAAACTGCGCGTCAAGCAAGGGCGAAAATCCCTTACGCCTTATCTTGCAGCCGACGGAACGCTTCTCCTCGACTTCGACCCCACTGCCGGCGACATCGTGATTCGTTGGTAAACAGTTCTTGTTTCAGCATACAGCACAGGCGAACCTAAAATCGGGCTCACCTGTGCTGTATATATAAATGTGTTGTTTGTCGTAGGGGGACTTTATGCGATGTTCTTGGCCATCTTCTTCAGGTTAATCAGGGCATAGCGCATTCGTCCAAGTGCGGTGTTGATGCTGCAATGGGTCAGCTCTGCAATTTCCTTGAACGACAATTCCTCGTAATAGCGCATGGTCAGGACTTGACGCTGGCTTTCCGGAAGCTTGGCGATGAGGTGCTTCACCTCCTCAATGAGCTGCTGGTTGATGAGTTCGTCCTCCCGGCTTTCGTGGATGGGCAGTGAGTTGTCCTTGAACAAATCCACCTCCGAGGCATCGTTTGAGATAACGGCCTCATTGGGTAGCCTGCGGTAGTAATCGATGATGAGATTGTGGGCTACGCGCAGCAACCATGCATGGAACTTACCGTTTTCCTGGTATTTTCCACTGCGAAGGCGTACGATGACCTTCACGAAAACGTCTTGGAAAAGGTCTTCTGCCAATTCCTGACTTTTCACTGCAAAAAGGATGTAAGAGAAAATCTTGCTTTCGTACCGTTTCATCAAAACGTCGAAAGCGTTGTCATTGCCATTGACATACATATCGACCAACTTTTCGTCAGTCAGCGTATGAATACTTTTCATTATGCTTTATTTTTTAGTTTAAGCGTAATGTTTTGTCGATAGGCAATGAGTTTTAAAGGGTTAATGATTATTTTGATGCCGCAAAGTAAGTTTATTTTTCTTTAACAAACAAATTTTTTAACGGAAAAATGCGTTTTCGGGCATTTTATAGCCTCTGAGCAGGTCGGCGACGGGCATTTTTTTCTTGCCTTCAAGCTGCAACGCTTCCACGTTCAACAGGCCGTCGGCTGTCACGACCTTTAGGTATGACTTCCCGTCCGTCAGAATCTGTCCCGGCTGTTTACCTGCCGTGTCTCCTGCCTCACGGGTTGTCTGGTAAATCTTCACGGACTTTCCGTCCAGCGTGGTCCAAGCAGCTGGATAGGGAGAGAGCCCGCGCACGAAATCATAGATTTTCTTTGTGGGCAGTTCCCAGTTGATTCTGCAAGTCTCACGGAATATCTTGGGTGCAGGCGTAAGTTCCACGCCTTGGATGTCGTCCTGTGGAATGGTCTTGAACGTGCCGTCGAGGATGCTATCTACGGTTTTTGTCACCAGTTGTCCGCTCAGCACCATCAGTTTGTCGTGTACCACCTCCACGTTGTCTGTCTCGGCGATGGGAATGCGGACCTGGTCGATGATGTCGCCTGTGTCGATTTCATGTTTCAGCATGAAGGTGGTGATGCCTGTCTCGGTGTCTCCGTTGATGACAGCCCAGTTGATAGGTGCCGCTCCGCGATATTTAGGCAGCAGGCTGGCATGGGCGTTGAATGTGCCGAGCGGGGGCATACTCCACACCACTTCTGGCAACATGCGGAATGCCACGACAATCTGCAAGTCAGCCTTCAGGCTGCGTAGTTCCTCCACAAACTCTGGGGCTTTCAGCTTTTCGGGCTGCAACACTTTCAGCCCGTGTTCCACGGCATATTGCTTCACGGGACTGGGTTGCAATACGGTTCCATGCCTTCCCATGGGTTTGTCGGGCATTGTCACCACGGCCACTACGTTGTAACCGCCTTCCACAAGGGCTTTCAGGCTCTCCACGGCAAAGTCGGGAGTCCCCATATATACGATTCGGAGATTTTCTTTTGTCATTCTTGGCTGAATTTTATCAAAGTGCTTCTGTATGAGTTGAACAGTCCCGAACGGCTGATGAAGCCTACGTACTTGTAATCGTTGTCAACAATCGGGAGGTTCCAGGCTCCCGTCTCGTCAAACTTTTTGGTCACCACCTTCAGCGTGTCGTTAATGCCTAACAGGGCGGGCGGGTCTTTCATGAACGACTTCACTTTGTATTGATGGTACAATTCACTGCGGAACATCACGTTGCGTACCGAGTCTAATGAAACGACCCCTAAGAAACGTCCCGACGTATCGACCACGGGGAAGATGTTGCGGTGCGACTTCGAGATAGTATGCGTCAGCTGGCTCAGTTCCATGTCGGGAGTCACCGTCCGATGGTCGCGTTCAATGAGCGACTCAAGGTTCAACACCGTCAGGATGGCCTTGTCCTTGTCGTGGGTGAGCAGTTCGCCTTTTCGTGCCAGACGCATGGCATAGATGCTGTGAGGCTCAAACATGTTGATGACCAGGTAGCTGACCACCGACACAATCATCAGGGGAACGAACAGGTTGTATCCGCCCGTCAGTTCCGCTATCAGGAAGATGCCCGTCAGGGGAGCATGCATCACGCCCGACATCAGGCCGGCCATGCCGTACAGGCCGCAGTTCTTGACCGACACATAGCCGGCGGTTCCCACGTCAATGCCTAACGAAGAGTTCCAGACGTTGGCAAACACATAGCCGGCAATGCACCCTAAGAACAGGCAGGGAGCAAACGTTCCGCCACATCCGCCGCCGCCATTGGTCGCCGTGGTGGCAAAGACCTTGAAGACCAACACCAGCGACAAATAAATCAGCAGGTTGGCCTTCCCGCCATAAAACAAGGAGTGCTGTGTGATTTCCTCCGCGCTGGCATTGTTTATCAGTTGATTGATAACCTTATAGCCTTCACCGTACATCACAGGAAAGAAGTAAATGAGCACACCCAGCAGGGAGGCGCCCAACAAAAACTTGTAGATGTTGCCGTTGATACGTCCGAAGATTCCCTCCATCCAGTTCATGGCCCTTGTGAAATAGAGCGACAGCAAGCCACAGAAGATGCCCAGCACGATGCAGCCGGGAATGCGGTCGATGGTGAACCAACTGGAAAGGTTGAAGTCAAACTGCGGTGCTGTGCCATAGAAGGCATACGACACGCACACGGAGGTGATGCTTGTTACCAGCAGGGGCAGCAACGAGGACATGTTCAGCTCCAGCATCAAAACCTCCGTCACGAACATCACGCCCGCAATCGGGGCCTTGAACACGCCCGAAACGGCACCTGCGGCACCACAACCCACCAGTAGCATCATGATGTTCGGCGGCATGTGGAAACGCTTTCCGAAGTCGCTGCCCCAGGCAGCACCCGTCAGCACGATGGGGGCCTCGGCTCCCACCGAACCGCCAAAGCCGATGGTGATGGCACTGGCGATGACGCTCGACCAGCGGTTGTGCGATTTGATTCGGCTCCGGCCTCTTGACATGGCATACAGAATTTTCGTCACGCCATGACTGATGTCGCCCTTCACGATGTACTTCACGAACAACATGGTCAGCAGGATACCGATGGCCGGATAAATCAGGTACAGCTCGTTCGATTCATTCTCAATGAACCTTGAGGTTAGCAAATGCTGAATGGCCTCGATAATCCATTTCAGCACAAAAGCCGTGATGCCCGTACAAATACCGACCAGCACACTGATCATCAGCACAATCTGATTCTGTGTGTGGTCTCCCTTTATCCATGTCGTGACGGCATTCAGGAAGGATATTTCTTTTCTTCTGACTTCAAAAAGCATGGTTCCACTCCCTTTCTCTTTGTCCAAGAGGCTTTTTTATTCTCTGATAATTGTAAACTGTCCGTTTTCGCCCATCTTGATGATGCTCGATGGCTGATGCTTTTCCTTGCAGCGCTGATTATAGCGCACCACATAATCCACGGCGTTCTTGATCTCGTCCGAAATCTCGTCGAATGTACGTGCCGTCGGCTCTCCGCTGATGTTCGCGCTCGTCGAGACGATGGGTTTTTGGAAACGGTAGCAAAGTTCCTTTGAAAACTCCTCACGAGTGACACGGATGCCTGCCGACCCGTCCTCTGCCAGCAGGTTCGGTGCCAGCCCCGTCACGTGCTCATAGATGATGGTCAGGGGCTTCTCGCTCAGTTCAATCATGTCCCAAGTCACGTCCGCCACTTTGCGCACATACCGGGAGATGCGGGCCTCGCTGTCCACCAGGCAAATCAGGGCCTTCGAGTCTTCGCGTCGTTTTATCTCGTAAACTTTCTTCACGGCCTCGGCATTGGTGGCATCACAGCCGATGCCCCATACCGTGTCGGTGGGGTAGAGTATCACCCCGCCGGCCTTCATGACCTCAATCGCTTTTTTAACTTCGTCTTGTAGCATACTTATATATTATATATGTAGCCCCCCTCGGATATTTTCTGGGCTTAGAATTCTGAAGTGAAGTGGAATTTTATCTGCTTGAAATCCTGCTGTGCCATTTGCAGTACATAGTTCGAGTCGGCCAGGAACACGTCGCGTCCCTCCCGGTCTTTGGCCATGTACTGATACTTGCGCTTCTTGAAAGCCTCCAGCTCCGCCTCGTCGTCACTTTCAATCCAACAGGCTTTGTAAAGCGACAGCGGCTCCCACTTGCACTTGGCATTGTACTCATTCTCCAGACGGTATTGAATCACCTCAAACTGAAGCTGTCCCACCGTGCCGATAATCTTGCGGCCATTAAACTGGTTCACAAACAACTGGGCCACGCCCTCGTCCATCAGCTGGTTGATTCCTTTCTCCAGCTGCTTGGTCTTCATCGGGTCGGCATTCTCAATGTATTTGAACATTTCAGGCGAGAACGAAGGCAAGCCCTTGAAATGCAGCTGCTCGCCCTCCGTCAGCGTGTCGCCGATTTTGAAGATGCCATTGTCGGGCAGACCCACGATGTCGCCCGGCCATGCCTCGTCAATCGTCGATTTCTTTTGAGCCATGAATTGGGTGGGGCTTGAGAAGCGCACCGTCTTTCCATTCCTCACATGCAGGTAGGGTGCATTACGCACAAACTTGCCGGAACACACCTTGCAGAAGGCCGTACAACTGCGATGGTTCGGGTCGATGTTGGCCGTAATCTTGAAAATGAAGCCCGTGAACTTCGGCTCCTCCGGCTGCACTGTGCGTTCCTCTGCCTTCGTCGGGCGGGGCTCAGGGGCAATCTCCACAAAGCAGTCCAACAGCTCCTGCACACCGAAATTGTTCAGGGCCGAGCCAAAGAACACCGGTGCCACTTCTGCCTCTAAATAAGTCTGCACGTCAAACGCATCATACACCCCGTCAATCATTTCCAGGTCCTCACGCAGCTTGTTGGCGTCTGTCTCGCCCACCATTTCGTCCAGCTGGGCCGAGTTGACATCCACTTCCACCTTCTCCGTCACCACCTGCTTATTGGGCGTAAACAAGTTCAGGTTCTGCTCATAGATATTATATACACCCTTGAAACGTGCCCCCTGGTTGATGGGCCAGCTCAACGGGCGCACACGGATTTGCAACTCGCTCTCCACCTCGTCCAGAAGATCAAACGGGTCGCGTCCCTCGCGGTCCATTTTATTGATAAACACAATCACGGGTGTCTTTCTCATGCGGCACACCGTCATCAGCTTGCGGGTCTGTGCCTCCACGC
Organism: uncultured Bacteroidaceae bacterium; assembly: GCA_905236065.1. GTDB lineage: Bacteria > Bacteroidota > Bacteroidia > Bacteroidales > Bacteroidaceae > Minthosoma. Next base: position 13,296 of record CAJONZ010000030.1, read on the forward strand.
CCTTGGCACCGTCAATCACGATGATGGCCGAATCCACAGCCGTCAGCGTGCGGAACGTGTCTTCTGCAAAGTCCTGGTGACCCGGCGTGTCCAGGATGTTCACCTTGTAGGTCACCCCGTCCGTCTCCCGCATGGTGCTGGGGGTATAGTCAAATTCCATCACCGAAGTGCTGACCGAGATACCACGTTGTTTCTCAATCTCCATCCAGTCCGATGTGGCCGTCTTCTTGATTTTGTTCGACTTCACGGCACCCGCCACCTGAATTTGTCCGCCGAACAGCAGCAGCTTCTCGGTGAGCGTGGTTTTTCCGGCGTCAGGGTGCGAAATAATCGCAAACGTACGTCTTCTATTTATTTCATTCATAAGTAAAAAGGGCAGCAAAACAGGAACCTTCCCGTCTTGCCTTTCTGAAAACAGCTGCAAATGTAGATAAAAAATCCCGAATAACAAAATCCCTTCGACAAAGAAAACACGCACCCCACTCAAAAAGGGCAAGGCCGTCCTCGGCCTCGCCCTTTTTGGCCCTTAAAGTCCTTAAAGTCCCTAAAGCCCTTAAAGTCCTTAAAATTTACTTGATCGCCTCCATGACAGCTTTCCAGCGGTTGTAGGCTGCGAGGTAGGGCTGGCAGTCGGCCTCTGGATGCTCGGTGGTGATGTGCTTCAGGGTCTTGAAAGCCTCGTCGCTGTCGCGGTAGATGCCTGCGCCGATGCCTGCACCGTAGGCTGCACCCACGCTGCCGTCGGTCTCGTAAAGCTCGATGCTTGCTCCAGTCACAGAGGCCAGTGTGCGGCGGAACATCGGGTTCAGGAACATGTTTGCATGACCGGCCTTGATGGTCTTGATGTCGATGCCCATGTCGCGCATAATCTCCATGCCGTAGGCGAAGGAGAAGGCGATGCCCTCCTGGGCTGCACGAAGCAGGTGAGCCTTCTTGTGGATGTTGAAGTTGATGCCGTGGATGGAGCAACCCACTTCCTTGTTCTGCAACATACGCTCTGCGCCGTTGCCGAACGGAATGATGGTAAGTCCCTCACTGCCAACGGGAACCTGGTCGGCCAAGGCGTTCATTTCCGGGTAGCTGACGCCTTCCGGAGCCACCGTGCGCTTCATCCAGGCATTCAGGATGCCCGTGCCGTTGATGCAGAGCAACACGCCCAGACGGGTGTCCGGCTGTCCGTGGTTCACGTGGGCAAAGGTGTTCACACGCGACAGTTTGTCGTAGTTCACCTCACCCAGCACACCATAGACCACGCCGCTCGTACCGCCGGTGGCAGCAATCTCACCCGGCTTCATCACGTTCAGCGACAGGGCGTTGTTCGGCTGGTCGCCGCCACGGTAGCTGATGGGCGTACCCTCGGGGATGCCCAACTCTTCAGCCACGGCCTTGCAGACCTTCGACTGTACGGAGAACGTAGGCACGATGTCCGCAATGACCTCCTTCGGGAAACCGAAGTAGCCCATCACGTCGTCCGAGACGCTGTTGGTCTGGTAGTCCCAGAACATGCCTTCAGAGAGTCCAGAAACGGTCGTCTGCATCACGCCGCCCGACAGCTTCATGGCGATGTAGTCGCCCGGAAGCATGATTTTGTAAATCTTGCTGAAAAGCTCCGGCTCATTCTCCTTCACCCAAGCCAGTTTGGCGGCAGTGAAGTTACCGGGTGAGTTCAGCAAGTGGGCCAGGCACTTCTCGCCGCCGATGGCCTCGAAAGCCGCATTACCATAAGGAACGGCGCGTCCGTCACACCAAATGATGGACGGACGCAGGGGCTGCCCTTCCTTATCTACACAAACCAATCCGTGCATTTGGTAGCTGATGCCGATGGCTTTCACAGCGTCGAGTGCCTTCACGCCGGCCTTCTCGCTCACACGCTTCGTGGCCTGTCGCAGTTCGTCCCACCACATTTGTGGTTCCTGTTCGGCCCATCCGGCCTGCTTTGAAATGATGGGAGCCTCTGCGTCGGGGTACTGGGCGCTGGCCACTGTCTGTCCTGTCTCCGCATCCACCAGTGAAGCCTTCACCGATGAGGTGCCAATGTCGTATCCAAGTAAATACATAGAAAAAGATTTAGAGTTTTACCATTCAATTTTTAGATTCTTTCTGCAAAGTAACACCTTTTTTTCCGTGCGAGCAATAAATTGTGTGTCTAAAACTTCTTGAAATGTATCAAACAGCCGTGAAGACCCTTTATTTTCACGCAGAACTCTATCGGAGACGACGCAGAACTCTTCTCGATTTCACGCAGAACTCTATTCATCTGTACAGTTCTGCGTCATTTTTGAATCAGTTCAGTGAGGTAGAATCATCAATTCCGTAAGCCGATTTTGCTACCAATCCAAGGAGCCCTCCTTACCCGCGTTGGCCCTCATCGTTTTTCCCGATGATTATTATTTCTTCGAAGCAAAAAAGCCCTCCTTACCCGTCTTGGCCGTCATCGGTTTTCCCGATGATTATTTGTTAAAATAAGGCCAGCACGACCTTTAGATATCATGCAAGGAACAACATTCAGCCCAAAAGGAACAACCCGCCTCGCCATTCAGTTAAACAACGTTAAATAAACACCCAATAGTTTAAAAAAATAAAATAATGTTTAATTTTTAAAAGATGTTAATATGAAAACCCGTATCTTTGCAGAATGATTGCCCCTGCCGTATGCCCGCCTTGCAGGCGTAAGTGGCAGAAAATCAGGAATGAGTAAATGAGAATGATGAGGTATCTATTATCCATATTAGGGTTGGTCGCATTCGTGTGTTCGTCACGGATTGAGGCCCAGACACACATTGATGTAGATAGCCTCAGCGTATGCCGCGACAAGGACTCCGTGCAAGTGCGCATGGTAGTGGACTTACGGAAGCAGAACGTCAAAAAGACGGATTTGCTATGGCTTACGCCACGTCTGACGAACGGAAAAGACTCCCTCGACTTCCCCTCCGTGTGCGTGTATGGGCGCAATCCTTATTATTCTTACGTGCGTACGGGCCCTTACGCCAACTATGCCGACATGCAAATCCGTGGAAAACTGCGGAAGGGAACCAAGCAATACATTCAGAATGTGCCATTTGAGAAGTGGATGGACAATGCCCGCCTGGTGTTGGTGTGCGCACGTACCAACTCCTGCGGAACCATCATCGACGAGCAGCGCAAGACGGCCTACACGCCGCCCAAGCCCATCTACCGCCCACGATCAGAGGAAGAGATGACCCGCCGGGCCCCCACGGTATATGCCAAGGAGGGCGTGGCGCATATTGACTTCATCCTCGACAGCATCGTCATTCATCCTGAGTATCATAATAATACGGCGGAACTGGACAAAATCAAGGCCACCATCGACTCCGTCGTGAAGAACCCGAATGCCAACCCGAAGCTGCTGACCATCCATGGCTATGCTTCGCCCGAAGGCCCCTACCCGCACAACGTCTGGCTGGCCGACGAGCGTACCAAGGCCCTGGCCCGCTACATTGACAACATCTACAAGTTCCCGAAGGGATTCATCCAGACCCAATCCACGCCGGAGGACTGGGAGGGCTTCGAACGACTCATCAAAGAGTCGGACCTGCCCCACAAGAAGGAAATACTGGACATCACCTACAGCGACCGTGAGCCCGATGCCAAGATGTTGCTCATCAAGAAGCGCTACCCGGCTGAATACCAGATTATGTTGGCCCGCTACCTGCCCTACCTGCGCCACTCCGACTACCGCATCGAATACACGCTGAAGAACGAGGTGCGACGCTTCGACGAAGAGGAGGAAATGAAAAAGGCATACATTCCGCCCTCTCTGCCGCAACGCCCGTTGCCCCCGTCGGCACCCCTGGAACAGTTCAAGCAGTTCAAGCCCATCTTTGCCATCAAGACCAACCTGCTTTTCGACCTGGCCCTGTGCCCCAACATCGAGGTGGAGGTGCCCTTTGGCCGTGAGCGCAAGTGGAGCCTGATGGCCGAGTACTGGACGCCGTGGTACGTGTGGGAACATAACAGCCGCGCCGTGGAGTTCCAGACCGTCGGCGTGGAGCTGCGCCGCTGGTTCCGCACGTGTCGGGGCGGCCTGCCGCCACTCTCCGGCTTCTTCATCGGAGCCTACTATGCCAATGGCAAGTACGACATCCAGTGGGACAAGACGGGCATTGCCGACTTCTATGCCGTGGGCAGCACCAACAAATACACCATGCCCTACCACGGCGAGGGTGACCAGGGCGAGTTCCAGTCGGTTGGCCTCACCGTGGGCTACAGCTGGGTGCTCAGCAAGCACTTCAACCTGGAAGCTTCTGTCAGCGGCGGCTACTTCTGGGGGCCCCGCCGCCACTATGTCGGTGCCTTCGACGACACCCACCTGATGTGGCAATACACGGGTCGCACCACCTACGCAGGCCCCACCAAGGCAAAGGTCTCGCTCGTCTGGCTCATTGGCCCCACGAAGCGGATTCGCCTGCCCAAACTCGTCGAACTGAAGGAGCCGCAACCCGAACCCACGGAAGCCCCCAGCCCGCAACCGGCGGCCACACAACCTGAGCGCAAGGCAAGCGCCCCGCCGCAGCCACGCCTCACGGCCTTCTCGCAGAAGGCTGACTATGCCGCACGGACGGAGAAAGGAGGGGGTCATGGGAAATAAACGAACGCAGATGGCTCTCCTGCTGAGTCTGGCCTTTGCTCTCATCCTCACGGTGTTTGCCTCCTGCGAGCGCCGTCCGCTGGAAGTGCTGGCTGACGAGGGCGTACAGGTGAAAATCATCAACGACTGGGACAACCACAACTTCATCTACGGCAAGAAACCGAACGGCATGACGGTGATGCTCTGGGGCGAGAACACCCACGACACCCGCATCGAGTCGCGCAACGACACCATGATTGTGTTCAACGACCTGAAGCCCGACCGCTACCGCCTGATAATCTTCAACGAGACATTCTCCGACTTTGGCTATCAGTACTTTGCCGAGGCGGGCAGCTATGAGAATATGGTGATGCACTCCAAGCACTACTCCACACGCGGATGGGACAGCGACGTGGATTACATGCACTATCCCGACCCCATCAGCGTGTCGCTCGACACCTTCGACATCACCACCGACATGACCAACCGCGACACGACCATCTTCGTCTTCTACGAGGACTACATTGACAATGGCGCCTCCGCCTACAGCGGAAAGGTGCGCACCTACGAGATTCCCGAGCTGGCATGGCCCATGACCGTCAACCTCTATGTCAAGGCGAAGGTGAAGCGCCGTCAGGCCATCAAGAAGAACGGCATCGAGGCGAACATCAGCGGCATGGCCGACGGATTCTACTTCAGCCAGATACACCGTACCACGGAGAGCGGAACCCTGCGCCTGACCGACTGGACGATGGAGGCCATCGGAGACCCCGCCGACAGCATGGGACTCATCACCGTCCACATCCCGTCGTTCGGCTTGCCCTACGGCAAGGAGCTCCTGTCGCAACGCGACTCGGCGGACAACATCCTGAACTTCAACATCACACTGATAAACGACTCCGTACAGCAGTGTTCCTTCAAGGTGGCCAAGGACATGCGCTACATCGACCCCAAGGGGCGTGAGGCGCAAATCCGCTACCGCACGGACCTGCAGAACATACGACTGGAAATCGACCTCTCCGACATCATCGTCATGCCGCCCATCCCCATCCCGCAGGGTGGTGCAGGCTTCAACGCCAAGGTGGACGAGTGGGAAGATGGCGGCACCTTCGAGTTTGGCGGATTTTAAAAAAAATCCAACCTCAGATTACTCAGAATACTCAGATTACTCAGAATACTCCGATTACTCAGAATTTTCAGATTACTCAGAACTATAAAATTAAATTATTATGAAAAGAATGAAGACCCTGTCTCTTTTCGCAGCTTTTCTCACCATGTTGCTTGCGGCATGTACCAACGAGAAAGAGCTGCTGACAGTGGAGGCCCCGACGGCAGGCAATGCCATCGACGAGGGCGACCTCATCAAGTTCAGTACCTACATGAGCAACAGTGCCTACAGCCGTGCCGGAGCTTACGGCGCCATCGACACTGACAAGCTCAAGCAGGCTGCCTACGGTTTCGGCGTCTTTGCCTACTACACGCAGGGGCAGACGTATGCCAACTACCGCACCAAGAACGAGGTGGCCGACCACTTCCCCCTCCACATGTACAACGAGCAGATTGTCTATGACAACACGGCCTCGAAATGGGTGTATGCCGACCCGCGCAACCAGAAGGCTTGGCCGAACGAGTTCTCAAGTGGTGCGCTCGACGACCAGAACAACGACTCGGGCAACGACCCCGCCACGGGCACGACGAGCCGAGGCAACGTCAGCTTCTTTGCCTATGCGCCCTATGCCCCTGAGACCTCGAACATCGTGACGGAGGCCGGCGTACCCATGCAGCAGGTGAGCACCAGCGCACAGCAGGGCACCGACGCGGGCATCGTGGCCTTCAGCCGTAACAACTTCAACGGTATTACGGGCGGCAAGTACTCCGATGTCTATCTGAAGTACATCCTGCCGACCGATGCCGACAAGCAGGTTGACCTCCTGTGGGGAACCACGGGCAACAACAGCGACAACGTGCTGGGGACCAGCCAGCCGGGCGTTCCGACAGCTGATCTTGATGGTGGTCTGGGCCGCTTCAGCGTGAATGCCGACTTGACCAAGCAGAAGACTAACGGTACCGTCAGCTTCCTCTTCAAGCACACGCTGGCCAAGATTGGCGGTTCATACGTGGGCGCGGGCGACGGTTCGGACAACAACCCCAACACGCCGTCGAACGGTCTGATGGCCATTCTCGACATCGACAAGGACGGACAGGAGTCGGGCGGCTCGCTGCAACCCTACGTGGGCACGAAGGTAGATGGACAGACGGAGTACAACACGAAGGTGACCATCAACGAGATTACCCTGATGAGCGAGAAGCAGCTCACCGACGCGGGTGTGGCCGCCATCCAGAACAATACGGCGTTCGACTTTAACGACGCGACCTACGTCACCGACCTCTACAACACGGGACTCTTCAACCTCGTCACTGGTGTATGGACCGATCACACGACCACGGGCACCAACAACGTGCGCACACAGACCATCCTACCCTCGGGCGCTGACTACAACGGCAGTACGGACGACGCAAAGAAGGATGCCGTGCTGAATGCGAACGTGGCCGAGCCTACCAGCTTCACGACAACGGAGTTCACACAGGCACGTTACGAGGAACTGCCCATCGGTGTCACCACCTTTGCCAAGAACGTCTATGCCAACGACGTGCAGCCGTTTGTCTTCATCCCTGGTACGCATCCTGTCATCACGGTGACCATCACCTACACGGTGCGCACCTACGATGCCAAGCTGGCCCGCAACTACTCGGAGGTGGAGCAGAAGATTACCAAGCGTCTCTACTTCCTTGACGAGATTGAGCTGAACAAACAATACAACGTGCTCTTGCACCTGGGCCTCACCACGATGAAATTCACGGCAACCGTGGAGGACTGGGATGCCACGAACATCACCCCGTCGAGCCCTGTGCCGACACCGGGTAGCGGTGCCTCCCCCGTGGCCACCTACGAGGACGAGGTTGAGCACATCTATCTGCCCAAGAACGTAGCTGGGAACTAATCGCAGGCTGCTTTGTTCCTGTTTTGTTCTTTTCGGAAGAAATTTTGTCCCAAAAACGTTAAAAAACGAAGGATTTGTAAAAATATATTAATAAAAGGTTGCAAAAGTGCTTTGAAAGCAATAATTTTGTATTCTTATAAGTAGGCCCGAAGTGGCTTTTTGAACAAGAAAATACGATTAAATTATATTTATTAACTTCTAAAACACAATGATTATGAAGAAACTTAAATTCATTACAGCGTCAGCCGCCATTGCAGCCTTGACGCTGACGGCGTGCCAGAATGACGTTGACTTCACGCAGGAGGACGCCCAAAACGCCGCTGCCCTTGACGACAACGCCATCCAATTCGGCACGTATTTGAGTGAGAGCCAAGGGACCAGGGCTGGCTATGAAGGTAGCATTAACACATCTGTTCTTCAAGGATTGGCTGACGGTTTTGGCGTTTTTGCTTACTATACTGGAACAGAAACATATAATGCGGCTCAATATGGTGATTGGAACGCTGGTGCTTTGAACCCGAAGTATGCTCCTAATTTCATGTACAATCAGAAGGTTAGCTACAATTCTTCGCTTACCAATGATTATATCACAAAATGGACTTACGAGCCATTGAAGTATTGGCCAAATGAGGTTGGCAATACTTCTACCGCTGATGATGATCAAGATGAAAACAAATCCAATAATCCTGCAACAGGCTCTGGTACATACGGTGGTAATGTTAGTTTCTTTGCATACGCCCCTTATACTTATGTAACAGTAGGAGATGGAGTACCAGAGAATCCAGGTGGCATTTGGGCTAATTATAATGCAGGAACAACAGATGGTATTGTCGGCATTACTACGAATGCGGCTTTGGGTGATCCCAAAATTACTTATGTGATAGCAAGTGATGGCAACACTGTTGATTTGCTTTGGGGTACCTATAATGGTACAAAAGAAAACGTGGTCTCTGAAACGGCCAACAATTTAGGTGTGCAAGGAGATGGAGACAAAAATAATGATATACCAAAAGTTACAGACCATACTTACGCTGGAACTATTCTTGATACTTATAAACTGAATGCAGACCTTACCAAGCAGAAAACAACTGGTACCGTCGGCTTCCTCTTTAAGCACGCTCTTGCTAAAATCGGTGGCTCTACAACTGTTACAGATGGTGGTGAGGCTAAAAATGGCTTCATGGTCATTCTTGATATTGACGACATGAAGGGTAAAGAAAGCGGTGGAAGTCTTGCTGTGGGAGAAACCAAGGTTACTATTAACAGCATCCGAATTTCTAATGACCTTAATGGAGATGGTGATACAGGTGATACTGATGTCTATGGAAGTGGAATTGACGAGATGGGCACTAATAAAGGTGTTTTCAACCTTGCAACCGGTCAGTGGACAAACACGGAATCTGTCAACAATGGTTTGATGTCTCATACAGTATATCCTACAAATACAAGTGAGTCAACTGTTAGCGCAACTCTCAACTCTGCTATCGCTGAGAAACTGAGCAGTAGTACTCACGAAACCGTTCTTTTTGATGCAATTAATAAGAACTTTGAAGGTACTACAGGTACAAATAATTTGGCTGATTTCTTTGGAAACATAAATGATTTTGCAAGCCAAACAGGTGTACTTTCAGCTAAAAAACTGGCTGTTTATGATGGTACAGAGGCAAATCCATTGGTGTTCATTCCTGGAACTACTCCTACATTGAAAATTACAGTTGACTATTTCGTAAGAACAAAAGATGCAAATCTGCAAAGAGGCTATAGCGAAGTACGACAAGTTATTACCAAACTTATTCAGTTCAGTACTCCTGTAGAACTCAACAAGCAATATAGCCTGTTGATGCACCTTGGCTTGACAAGTGTGAAATTCACAGCTGAAGTTTCAGATTGGGATGTTGCATACACAGATGCTAATAGCAACGGACGTCCTGATCCAGAGGAATATGATATTAAGGATGTTTATCTGCCACGCAATGTCAGCGAACTCACTGCTGCAACAACTTCTACAAACTATGTAGGTAGTATTGGTGGTACATTCCAGATTCCAAATGTGTCATTGGTTTATTCAGACCCTGCTGACAACATCACAATATCCAAAGATGATTTTGCAGCACAGAACGTGACATTTACCTCTTCTGAAGGTTGGGCTACCGTAGATGCCGCAACAGGTGTGGTAACATTTACTGCAAATGAATCGCCATATCAGCGTACAACAACTATCACAGTTAAACGTGGTGATTCAGGCTCTGGTAATTTCCAAACTGCAACATTTGAATTAGCACAAAAGGGTGCGACATTGTCAAGCTTATCATTGTCATTGTCAGCACCATCAACAACAACGGCAAATCTTTCAGTTGACGAGGTGGCTACAACAAATGCAACATTTACGCATACAACATATAATTACGGCACACCACTTTCTACAACAACGTACATTGATGATGTTTCCAATACTGCTGGTTATGGCGTTACTGGTGATGGAACAGGATCTTTCACGTTAAAGAACGGAACAATTACATTTACAGGAGTAGGTACAGCTACAGTCACAGCAACTTATGATGTAAATTGCGACAACAATGATGCATTCGCAGCAGGAAGTGTAAATGTCGAAAAGACTACAACTGCAACTGTTACATGCACAGCACCATAATCTCACGGATTTCACAATCCAAACATAATGCAAATGGCGAGCCCGTTCGGGTTCGCCATTTTTAATGATAAAAAGACCTGAATATTTGGTGTGAAGAAAAGAATGCACTATCTTTGCGAGGTGAAAAAAGGGAATCTCCATCGGCGTGTTACGCCGACGCTCCTTTCCTCCTAAACTCCTCAGACCACAAAAAAGCGCCAAGGAGCCAAGGAGTTTAGGGAGTGCTTCGCATGGCGAAGTGAAATTTCCTTCATTTGATTCCGTCAAGCTCTAAGTCTAAGGAGAACAGGAGGAAAAGGAGACTCGGCTTCTCAGCGAAGCCCTCCCCTGACTCCTTGGCTCCGTAGAAAAATTGTCTCACGGAAACGACGGAAACCCACAGAAATTTTCTGTGCATATCTGTGCTTTCTGTGTGACCTTTGAAAAAAATGTCCCGCAGAAATAGCAGAAACAGCAGAAAGGACTTCGCATGGCGAAGTGAAAATTTATTTATGATAATTCATAAAAAACGAAATATGCAAAAGCTACAAAACCAACCCGTATTAGACCTTATCCGCACGACGATTCGGGCGCAGGAACCTACAGCCGAGATAATCCTCTACGGCAGCAGGGCGCGTGGGGATGCTAGAAAAGACTCGGACTGGGATGTGGTGACCATCTTCGACCGTCCTTGGCGTACACCCACAGAGCGGGGAAATCTCAGCTATGAACTTTGGGCAAAGGGACTTGAGATGGGCGAAGAGATAAATACTTTTGAATACACAAAACAACAATGGGACAATTTGCCCCCCTCACTTTTTAAGCACAATGTGCTGAATGAGGGAATAAGATTGTAGAAAAATCATGAGTTTAACAGAAACAGATAGAAAAGCGCTGGTAAGCTACCGTCTCGACAAGGCACGTTCCACGTTTGAGGACGCTGTTTTTGTTGCGAGTGCAGGTCGCTGGAATTTGGCGGTCAACAGACTCTATTATGCCTTGTTTCATGCTGCTTCGGCACTCTTGCTTACCAAAGGTTTTGTTACACATACGCACAAAGGCGTGTTGGTTCAGATGAATTTGCAATTTGTGAAAATGGGAGTTCTGGACAAGGAAGATGGTGTGCTGTTGTCACAGCTCTTCTGTCTGCGTCAAGAGGCTGATTATGAAGATTTCATTGAAATGACAGAAGAGCAAGTCAACGACTTCATTCCACGAACGCGCCTGTTGCTCGATAAAATTATGCAAATCGTACATGACGATAGTCGTTAAAACTTTCAAAGAACTTTTGGCGGTAAGGAGAAAATAGTATAACTTTGCGAGGTGAAAAAAGGAAAAGACATGAATGCAGCAGGAAAAACACTCAACCCAATGCAGCTCCATATTCTGGAAATGATGAGCTACTGTCAGACAACACAAGCCATGACAGAACTGAAGAATGTGCTGGCTGAATACTATGCAAAAAAAGTACAGGAGGAAGCTGACCGCCTTTGGGATGAAGGAGTACTCAATGCGGAAGCCATTGAACGCATTGGGAAGGAGCATTGGCGCACACCATATCGTTCTGCAAGATGAGACGTATTGTGCTTGATACAAATTGCCTTGTGATGGCGCTTCCTTCCAGAAGTCCATACCATCGGGTGTGGGAGGATTTTTGTGAGGAAAGAGTGGAGTTGTGCGTTTCCACTGAGATTCTGCTGGAATATGAGGAGATAATCTCAGAAAAGGCATCGCCATACATGGCTGATATTGTGATTAATGCCCTTATTAACCGTCCAAACCTAATTAAAGTTGAGCCTAAATGGAGGTGGAACTTGATAGAACAGGATTGGGATGATAACAAATTTGTTGCTTGCGCCCTTGCAGGACAGGCAGAGTTCATCGTCTCGAACGATGCTCACTTTAAAGTTCTGGAAAAGGTGGATTTTCCTTGCTTGTCGGTAAAAAGAATAGAAGAGTATTGCTTACAGCCGCAATCTTAATTGGGGATTATATGAGTCTACGGAAGAGATTGCGAAAGCCAAGAGATAACGCTAAGAGGAAATAAATATGGAACAGGTAGGAAAATTCAAACTATATAGTTCGGAAGAGGTGTTGGACAAGCATTTTGGTAAGGTGGGCACTCCCCGACGTGATGAGTTTGAACGTAGCGTGGCCGAAGCTGTCCTGAAGGCTTGGCTTCGCAGCGAAGCCCTCCTTTTCTCCTAACCTCCTTAGAGCACAAAAAACGCTACGGAGCCAAGGAGTCAGAGGAGTGTCTATCGGCGTGTTACGCCGACATTCCTTTCTAGGCTGATGTACCATAGCGACACAAAAAAACCTGCTTGACGTATGTCATGCAGGTCCAAATCTCTCATTGAGGACGAATCCTCAAATGCATTTACCGCTAATTACTTAACAGTGTCAGCAGCTACAGTGTCAGCAGCAACTTCTACAGTGTCCTCAACAACTACAGTGTCAGCAGCTACAGTGTCAGCAGTTTCAGCTGGCTTAGTGTTACCACCGCAAGAAGCGAAAGACATAGCTACAACAGCAGCGAATGCGAATACTAACTTTTTCATAATTTCTTTTACTTTTAAATGTGTTAAACAATATTGTGCTTTTAAAACCGATGCAAAGTTATGAACTTTTAAAATACGTTGTACTTCTAAAGCGATTTTTTTTTCAGATTTAACACAAAAAACTTCTTTTCGGGGGTAAAAAGGACAAAAAAACGGTGTTTTGGTGCTTTTGTTTCCGTGCACAACACAATTTTTCAATCAACCCACATGAGGTCGGACATGATGTCGTTGGACACAAAAAGTCCCTTTTTGGATAGGCGCATTTGTCCGTTTTCGAGCAGGAGCCTGCCTTGTTGCAGATGTTTCTTTGCGTTTTGGAGGCAGTAGTCGGAAAATAGGGTGCCGTAAGTGTTTTTTAGTGTCTCCAGATTCATTCCCTCGCAGGTTCTCAGTGCGGTGAAGACAAATTCATCGTATTGTTCGGAGCGGGAAAGGGACTCGATCTCGGCAGGGAAGTGACCTTTCTCTGCGCTTTGTAGATAGGTGACGAGGAAATCGGGATTGGCTTGCCGTGTCTGCCCGTCGAAAGAATGTGCCCCTGCGCCAACGCCGAGGTAGGGGATGCCTTTCCAATAGCTGGAGTTGTGCAGGCTGCGTTTGCCGGGACGGGCAAAGTTGGAAATCTCGTAGTGTTCGAATCCGGCACGCTTCATGGCTTCCATCAGGTACTCGTACATGGCGAGGGAAACCTCCTCGTCTATCTCGGCGATGGTTCCCGCTGCCCTCAGCTTGTCCAAGGCGGTTCCTTCCTCGTACATGAGGGAATAGGCGGAAAGATGCTGCACGTCCAACGCAATGGCTCGCTCAACGTCGGCTTTCCATTGTTCGAGCGTTTGTCCGGGAAAGCCGAACATCAAATCGATGCTGATGTTGTCGAATCCTGCGGCTTTGGCCTGGGCGACGGCTTCGATGGCCTGTCGGGCCGTGTGACGGCGATGCAAGAACCGCAGGCGTTTGTCGTCGAAAGTCTGTAAGCCCATGCTCAGTCGGTTGATGCCCAAGGCACGGAGTTGGGATAGGCTTTCGTTGGCGTCGTCGGGGTTACATTCGAGGGTTATTTCTCTCGCGTGTACATTATATATATTATAGACGGTGTCTAAGAGGGGGGAGATTTGCTGGTGTGAAAGCAGTGAGGGGGTGCCCCCGCCGAAATAGATGGTCTTGATGGGGTCGCCGTGGAGATAGTCTCGCCGGACTTCCAACTCGCGGCAGACCGCCCGCACGTACTCGTCCCGCAAGGAGAGCGAGGTGGTGGAGAAAAAGCCGCAATAGATGCAACGACTTTTGCAGAAGGGGATATGTATGTAGATTCCTGCCATTGAAAAAGGTCGGATGGATGCGTACATTGGGCGCAAATATACGCTTTTTTAAGGTAAGAAATACAAAAATGTTTTACAACATAAAATTGCGAAGCTCAAATACGTAACTTTTACGTAATTTTAGCGCCAAATTGGGAGTGCCGGATGCAAACGCCGGTGCAAACACTTTAAAATCATATAACCTTATATATTATGAAAGTTTACCAAACACATGAAATCAAGAACATTGCCTTGCTTGGCAATGATGGTGCTGGTAAGACGACTCTTACCGAAGCACTGCTTTATGAGGCTGGCATCATAAGCCGCCGCGGACGAATCACAGCTAAGAACACCGTCAGTGACTACTTCCCTGTAGAGCAGGAGTATGGTTACAGCGTGTTCTCAACTGTTTTCCATGTTGAGTGGAACGGAAAGAAACTCAACATCATTGACTGTCCTGGTTCAGACGACTTCGTTGGCGCGGCAATTACAGCATTGAACGTAACCGACACGGCACTTCTGCTGATTAACGGTCAGTACGGCCCGGAGGTTGGTACGCAGAACCATTTCCGATATACACAAAAACTGGGCAAGCCAGTCATCTTCCTGGTCAATCAGCTTGACTCTGAGAAGTGTGACTTCAAGCAGACCGTGGAGCAGCTGACGGAGATTTACGGCAACAAGGTTGTCCCCGTGCAATATCCGCTGAACGAAGGCCCGAATTTCAACGCCCTGATTGACGTGCTTCTGATGAAGAAGTATTCGTGGAAGCCAGAGGGTGGCGCTCCAATTATTGAGGACATCCCTGCCGAGGAAATGGACAAGGCGATGGAGATGCACAAGGCACTCGTGGAGGCCGCCGCTGAGAACGACGAGAACCTGATGGAGAAATTCTTCGAGACGGAGTCACTGACTGAGGACGAGATGCGTGAGGGTATCCGCAAGGGACTTGCCGCTCGTTCCATGTTCCCTGTCTTCTGCGTTTGCGCCGTGAAAGACATGGGTGTGCGCCGTCTGATGGAATTCCTGGGCAATGTCGTTCCGTTTGTTGACCAAATGCCACAGGTACACAACACACGCGGCGAGGAAGTGAAGCCCGTGGTGGATGCTCCTACCTCCCTCTATTTCTTCAAGACAGCCAACGAGCCACATATTGGTGGTGTGCAGTACTTCAAGGTTATGTCGGGCCGTGTACGCGAAGGCGACGACCTGACCAACAGCGACCGTGGCAGCAAGGAGCGCATTGCTCAGTTGTTCGCTTGTGCCGGTGCCAACCGCATCAAGGTTGAGGAACTGGTGGCAGGTGATATTGGCTGCACCGTGAAGCTCAAGGATGTGCGCACAGGTAACACCTTGGTCGGCAAGGACTGTGACAACCGCTTCAACTTCGTGAAGTACCCGAATCCGAAATACATCCGTGCCATCCGTGCAGAGAACGAGGCCGACATGGAGAAACTCGTTGCGGCTATCCAGCGCATGAGCCAGGAAGACCCGACATGGATTCTCGAACAGAGCAAGGAGCTCAAGCAGACCTTGGTGAAGGGTCAGGGCGAATTCCACTTGCGCACCCTGAAGTGGCGTCTTGAGAACAACGAGAAGATTAAGGTTGTCTTTGACGAACCGAAGATTCCATACCGTGAGACCATCACGAAGGCTGCCCGTGCGGACTACCGCCACAAGAAGCAGTCGGGTGGTGCCGGCCAGTTTGGTGAGGTACACCTCATCGTCGAGCCATACATCGAGGGTATGCCTGAACCAACCACTTATAAGTTCGGCAATCAGGAATTCAAGATTACCCCGAAAGGCAAGGAAGAAATCGATTTGGAGTGGGGCGGCAAAGTCGTATTCATCAACTCCGTCGTCGGTGGTGCCATTGACGCACGTTTCATGCCGGCCATCCTCAAGGGTGTGATGAGTCGTATGGAGCAAGGCCCGTTGACGGGTTCTTACGCACGTGATGTTCGCGTCATCGTCTATGACGGTAAGATGCACCCGGTTGACTCAAACGAACTTTCGTTCATGCTCGCAGGTCGTCACGCTTTCTCCGATGCCTTCAAACAGGCCGGTCCAAAGCTTTTGGAGCCGATTTACGATGTGGAAGTCTTTGTGCCAAGCGACAAGATGGGTGATGTCATGAGTGACCTTCAGGGTCGTCGTGGTATGATTATTGGCTCGGAGTCAGAAGGTGGTTACGAGAAGTTGATCGCAAAAGTTCCGTTGAAGAGCCTGAGCAGCTACTCTACAGCGCTTTCGAGCATCACGGGCGGACGTGCCAGCTTCATCATGAAGTTTGCAAGCTACGAACTCGTGCCTACAGACATCCAGCAGAAGCTGATGGCTGAGTTCGAGGCTGCGAATAAGGACGAGGATTAAACGTTTGAATAAATGTCCCATATTAAAATGGGAATTACAAGGCGGGTCCCCGCTATCCCATTTTATGTTTTCTTTTTTCTTGGGAGGTTTGCTTCAGTGCAAACCTCCCTTCTTTCTTTATTTGTAGTTCTTATTTTATGAAGCAAGTTATGTTGTAAATGTTAAAACACGCTGTTTTTTTTACATTATTGAAACTTTTTTAGTTAATCTCTTTGTGATTAATTAATATCCTGCTTACTTTGCACTTCAAACGCGACAAAGCGCGGGATTTGATAGGTAAGAGAAAGAAAATGAAGAAATCAGTAATCGGCATATTAGCAATCGTCATGGGAGTGTCCTTCGCGTGCCTCCTTGCCTTGCAGGTGCGCTACATCGACGAGATTTTGGGGATGCGCAAAGCCCATTTTGAGGAATACGTGGGCCGGAGCATCAATCAGGTGGCGCACAAACTGGAGGTGGACGAGGCCGCCCGCTACCTTGAGCAGGGTTCCGACGCCATGATAGGCATCGCCACGGCCATCGACTCCGTCATGGTCAGCACCGACTCCACCGTTATCCAGCGTACCCACCAGGTTCGCGCCAAGGACGGCAGCGTCTTCACCTCGCTGGAGACCACGGCCAGCACTTCCCTCTCCGATAAGTATTTCACTAAGCGCAACCTCGGCGGACATACCGACAAGATACGCTCCTTGCAGGAAATCATGGCCAAGCGCTATACCTATGAGAAATCCCTGCTTGACGAGGTCATCTACAGCATTCTTTATACTGCCCACGACCGTCCTTTGGCCGAGCGTATCGACTTCAAGCAACTTGACCAGTATATCAAGTCGGAGCTGATTAGCAACGATATCAGCCTGAAATACCATTTCTCGGTGGAGACCAACAATGGGCGGGTGGTCTATAAATGCCCCGATTACGAGGACGAGGGCAGCGACAAGGCTTTCAGCGTGGACCTTTTCCAGAACGACCCCGTGCAGAAGGGTGGTGTGCTGAAGGTTCATTTCCCCAAGCAGAGCCGCTTCATTTATCACTCCATCTGGTTCATCACGCCCTCGCTGATTTTCACCATCGTCCTGTTGACCACCTTCATCGTCACGCTCGTGCTCATCTTCCGCCAGAAGAAACTCACGGAGCTTAAAAACGACTTCATCAACAACATGACGCACGAGTTCAAGACGCCCATCAGTTCCATCTCACTCGCAGCCCAGATGCTGGGCGACGATAGCGTGAACAAGACGCCGCAGTTGATGCAACGCCTCACCACCACCATCATGGACGAGACCAAGCGCCTGCGTTTCCAGGTGGAGAAAGTCCTGCAACTCTCCATGTACGAACACCAGAAGGCCAACCTTCGTATGCAGGACATTGACCTGAACGAACTGGTGGCCGGCGTGGTACACACCTTCACCCTCAAGGTGGAGAAAAACGGCGGTAAAATCATTTCGCAGATTGAAGCCGCCGACCCGCTCATCTTCGTTGATGACATGCACTTCACCAATGTGGTGTTCAACTTGATGGACAACGCCGTGAAATACAGGAGAAGCGACGCAGAGTTGGAACTCAAGGTGCGCACCTGGAACGAGTCGGGCAAAGTCTGTCTCTCCATCCAGGACAACGGCATCGGCATTGCGAAAGACGACCTGAAGCGCATATTCGATAAATTCTACCGCGTCCACACAGGCAACCTGCACGACGTGAAGGGCTTTGGCCTGGGCCTCGCATACGTGAAGAAAATCGTGGAGGACCACAAGGGCACCATTCATGCGGAGAGCGAACTGGGTATCGGCACCAAATTCGTCATCAAACTGCCCGTGGTCAAAGAGACGGATGAATGAAGATTCCTCAGACAGAATAATTCTTTAACTTTTAAAACAATACAGCTATGATTGAAGAAAAAAACGAAGACGTTAGCATCCTCTTATGCGAAGACGACGAGAACCTGGGTATGCTTCTGCGTGAGTACTTGGAGGCAAAAGGCTACAAGGCCGATCTTTGTGTCGATGGCGAGCAAGGCTACAACGCCTTTGTGTCCAAGCAGCACGACCTCTGCATCCTCGACGTGATGATGCCGAAGATGGACGGTTTCACGCTGGCCGGACGCATCCACGAAATCAACCCCGAGACTCCCTTCATGTTCCTGACAGCAAAGAACCTGAAGGACGACATCCGCGAAGGTTTCGAACTGGGAGCCGACGACTACATCACCAAGCCCTTCTCCATGGAGGAAGTGGTGTTCCGCATTGAGGCCATCTTGCGCCGTGTGCGTGGAAAGAAGAATAAGGACCAGCAAATCCACCAGATTGGTGGTTTCACCTTCGACACCCAAAAGCAGATCCTGACCATTGGCGACAAGCAGACCAAGCTGACGACCAAGGAGGCCGAACTGCTGACCCTGCTCAGTAACAAGGCCAACGAGCTCCTGCAACGCGACTATGCCCTGAAAACCATCTGGATTGACGACAACTACTTCAACGCCCGTTCCATGGACGTGTATATCACCAAGCTGCGCAAGCACCTGAGCGATGACCCACATGTGGAAATCCTCAACGTACACGGCAAAGGTTACAAGCTCGTCATCACGGAAGACGAATAAGGACACTTTCAAATACAAAAAAAGTGGGGCACCTCGGTTTTATGCCGGATGCCCCACTTTTAGTTATGTCCTTATCAATAAGTGCGTTTATTAATAATAATGTGAGCAATTATACCCACAATAATGAGGAACACATTGCCCCACGTAAACCAGTTCTGGTCTGCAAGGTCTGCCATAGGTGGCACTACGGCGCTCAACACGAGCAGCAGCGCACCAATAATCACAAGGATGATACCAAGATGTTTCATTGTATTATTTATTTTTTTAGTTAAAATTCCAATATTTTTCCGTGTCCTGAAAAGCTGTATCCACTGGACACAGCCCTACGTCCACACTTTTTCTCTCGCAAAGTAAGCGATTTTTCAGCAAACAGAGAAATAAATCCCAAAGAAAATTACCCTTTGCCGTGTTTTTTTAGGCTGGAAGCAAACTTTTCCCAGCTTTGCTTTCTCATTTGCCAGAAAAAACGTACCTTTGCACCGCTTTTCGCAAAAATGCGCAAAAGCCAATTAAAAACAAATTATTAACAACAACTTATTTATTGACTCAAATGAATCAATACGAGACCGTTTTCATTTTAACTCCCGTTTTATCTGAACCACAGGTAAAGGAAGCGGCAGACAAGTTCAAGGATCTCCTTGTTCAGAGTGGAGCAGAGATCATCAACGAAGAGAGCTGGGGTCTGAAAAAGTTGGCTTACAGCATCGAGAAGAAGTCTTCGGGCTTCTACCAGATGATTGAGTTCAAGGCTGAGCCGACAGTGATTGCTAATTTCGAGTTGCAGATGCGTCGCGACGAGCGCGTACTCCGCTATCTCACAGTTAAGAACGAAAAGTACGCTGCGGCATACGCTGAGAAGCGTCGTAACAAGAAGGAGGCATAAGAATATGGCAACAACTGCAAATACATCGGAAATCCGTTACCTTAACGCTCCTGTTATCGACGTTAAGAAGAAGAAGTACTGCCGTTTCAAG
>CAJONZ010000031.1 GCA_905236065.1 uncultured Bacteroidaceae bacterium
GAAATGCGTTGCAAAGGTAAGCGGATTTTTGAGAACCACCAAAAAGCAAGTCTGAAGTGTTAAAATCTAAAAGTGGTTGATATACAACGGTTTATCTCTATGTATTTTTCATTGTTTATAGTTGTTTAGAGGTCTCTAAATACAGTCAGAGAAAACATCATTCCCTATGCTCGTCAAACTATTGGGGATGGTAACGGACGTCAAGCCGCTGCAATCCTCGAAAGCACCATTCCCGATGCTCGTCACGCTACTGGGGATTTCGATGGAGGTCAAACCGCTGCAATGAGCGAAAGCATAATTTCCAATGCTCGTCACACTGTTGGGGATTTCGATGGACGTCAGGCCATTGCAACCCGAGAAAGCATAACTTCCGATGCTCGTCACGCTGCTGGGAATGGTGACGGACGTCAGGCTGCTACAACCTGTAAAAGTAGAGTTCCCTATATTCGTCACGCTGCTGGG
This sequence comes from uncultured Bacteroidaceae bacterium, assembly GCA_905236065.1. Classification (GTDB taxonomy): domain Bacteria; phylum Bacteroidota; class Bacteroidia; order Bacteroidales; family Bacteroidaceae; genus Minthosoma. The sequence goes on from CAJONZ010000031.1 coordinate 463, forward strand.
GATGGTGACGGACGTCAAGCCATAGCAACCCCTAAAAGCATAGTCCCCGATGCTCGTCACGCTGCTGGGAATTTCGATGGACGTAAGGCCGCTACAATAGGAGAAAGCATAATTCCCGATGCTCGTCACGCTGCCGGAGATGGTGACGGACGTAAGGCCGCTACAGCCAGAGAAAGCACTATTCCCGATACTCGTCACACCGTTGAGGATTTCGAGGGACGTCAGGCCGCTGCATTGATAGAAAGCATAATCCCCAATGCTCGTCACGCTGCCGGAGATGGTGACGGACGTAAGGCCGCTACAATCAAAGAAAGCACGTTCCCCGATGCTCATCACGCTGCCGGGGATTTCGATGGAGGTCAAGCCGCTACAGCCAGAGAAAGCGCCTTTCCCGATGGTCGTCACGCTACTGGGGATTTCGATGGACGTCAGGCCGCTGCCGTAACTGAAAGCATAATCCCCGATGCTCGTCACGCTATAGATCTTTCCATTATAAGAAACGGTTGAAGGAATGGTTATTGAATTCCCAATCGATTGGGTCTTGTCTAAACGTTCGACCCTAACAGTACCTGTGCTGTCTGACTCACTGATTACCGAGAAATACAGGTTCACACCCTCTATCGTTTGGGCTGTAAATGCATAGGATGAAATGCTCAATAGCATCGCCGTAAAAAGTAAAAATAATTTTTTCATACGTATCATGATTTTAATGTGTGAATAAATTTCTTTCTTTGAATAAGGCACAAAAAGAAAACGTGAACGGTTATATGGGGTTCAGATTTTTACTTTCATGCTAAAATCCGCCATTCTGCTACAAATTTACACAAAATTCTCTGACCTATAACGGAAAAAAGGCTAAAAAATTACACCACCCCCACATTTTTATTATAGAGTGTGCGTTATATAAAAGTTCTCACGCCGAGGAAAAAAAGTTCCCACGCTTCGCTGCAAAAGTTTATTCTCGTCGCCATATTTTTTATTATCGGCGTCATATTTAATATTCTCGACGATATATTTTTTATTCCCGACGAGAATAAACTTTTACAGCGAAGCGTGGGAAGATTTTCAGCCCTGCGTGGGGAAAATGTCAGCAAAGTAAGGGGATTTATCCGAAAAAGAAAACGAAAATCACTCCTCCGGCTTTTTGCGTTGGCCGAGGGTCATTTTCACAAGATCGTCGTAGGAGCCATTGAAGATATTGACATCTACGTAGCCACGGATGCCGTCGATTTTTCCGGCATCGGTATGCTGCCAAAAATTCCAGGAACCTTTGTAAACCAGGGAGTCAACGTAATAGTGGGCTATCCAGTAGGGATAGCGGTCGAAGTCCGGGGTGTTCAGGTAGGAGGTCTTGAATTTGTAGGAGGTATAGAGGATGGGCGTGACGCCGTAGTGGCGCTCCACGATGTCCATCCAGTCGTGTACTTCGGAACGAAGTTTCTCTGGGGAGAGGTCGCCGATGTGCTCCACGTCGAGCACAGGGGGAAGGTCCTCGTCCTCCAACTGTACGATTTTGCAAAAGAAAAGAGCCTGACGGCGGGCAGGTGTCTTTGTGCTGAAGAAATGGTAGGCACCCCGCACGACGTTGTTTTTACGGGCGTTATAGAAATTCTGGTTAAAGTTCTCGTCGATGATGTCGGTGCCCTCGGTGGCCTTGATGAAGATGAAGCTGAGGGGAACGCCCTGGAGTTGCGCCCGACGAAGCTTCCGCCAGTCGATGTCCTCCTGATAGTGGCTCACGTCGATGCCACGGACTTTCCCGTCGGGATAGGCCACGGTGCCGTAGAGGGCTTTCCAACGAAAAGAATAGGGAGAGACGAAGGTCTTGTAGAAGAAAACAACGTAGATGAGGACGACCAGACCGAGCAGTCCCCAAAGCAGAAAAGAAGGAAGGCGGCGAAACGGATTCCGACTGTTCCGGCTCCGTTTCGTCGCTCTTTTCCTGACAGTATGTCGTTTCTGGGTCTGAACCATTAAGCCTGCTCCAACTGAAGCGTCTTGGTTGGCTGGTCACAAACCTCAGCGGGTCCCCAGTACTGGATGGGGCCTGGATATACGTAGGCTGTCTGACGGGCCCATTCGTCGCGCTTGGAGGCGAAGAACTTGAAGGGAGCGCCATCGAGCTCAACGAGTGCCTTGCGGATGACAGGCTTCATCTTACCGTTGCGCTTCTCCAGGTTCATCATCATAGTGATGGGCACACCACCGGCAATCCACTCTGAGGCGGGCTGAGTAGTGTTCTTGATGATGGACATGTAGCCAGTCTTGCCGTTGGCAATCAGGCGTGAAGCGTTGTAACCGAGTGAGTAGCAGTAGTCTGCGTCATAGTTCGACGGAGCGGCGCAACGACCCTCGTAGCCGAAGAAGTGGTGCTGTGTGCCGAACTTGCCGACATATTTGCCTTCCTTCTTCCACTGGTCGAGCTTGGTAGCCACCATCGTGGAGAGCAGTTTCTCGGTCTCAATGAGCGAAACCTGTACGTTTCCGTGCGGGTCGCGGTCGAGGGCAAGCTGACGGGCAACGCTGGTTGGGAGTGAATTGAAGACATCAAGGTTGTCCTTAGTGAGGTGTGACTTCACGAAGTCAATCTGCTCGCTGCGGCCAAGGTTCTGAGCCTCTGGAGTGGCAAGGATGTCGTTGAGCTGTGCGATGAGCTTCTTGATGGCTGGGATGAACTCGATGATACCCTCTGGGATGAGAACGGTACCGAAGTTGTTTCCGTCGAGGGCCCGGTCGGCAACGGCCTGTGCGATGTAGGTAACCACGTCGTCGAGCGACATTTCCTTAGCTTCAACCTCCTCGGAGATGAGGCAGACGTTGGGCTGGCACTGGAGGGCACACTCAAGGGCGATGTGCGAGGCGCTGCGACCCATGAGCTTGATGAAGTGCCAATACTTGCGGGCAGAGTTACAGTCACGCTGGATGTTGCCGATAAGCTCAGAGTAAGTCTTGCAAGCGGTGTCGAAACCGAAGGAAGTCTCAATCTGTTCGTTCTTGAGGTCGCCGTCGATGGTCTTCGGACAGCCGATGACCTGTACGCCGTACTTCTTGGCTGCATAGTACTCAGCCAATACACAGGCGTTGGTGTTGGAGTCGTCACCACCGATGATGACGAGAGCCTTGATGCCCAGTTCGCGGAGAATCTGGATGCCCTTCTCAAACTGGTCAACCTCTTCAAGCTTGGTACGGCCAGAGCCGATGATGTCGAATCCGCCGGTATTGCGGTACTGATCCATCAGTTCTGGAGTGATTTCCATGTATTTGTGGTCAACGAGTCCGCCCGGGCCCAGGATGAATCCGTAGAGCTTGTTGGCAGGATTGAGTGACTTCACGCCGTCGAAAAGACCGGAGATGACGTTGTGGCCACCGGGAGCCTGACCGCCGGAGAGGATGATGCCGACATTGAATGGCTCAAGCACGGGCTGACTGCCAGACTCGAACGTGATGACGGGCATTCCGTAGGTGTTGGGGAAGAGCTCCTTGATTTCTTTCTGATTGCCAACAGACTCTGTCGGCTTACCTTCAACGGCTACCACCGGACCCTGAAGAGCCTTGGGAAGCTTGGGCTGATAAGCAGCACGAGCTGCTTGAAGTGATGAAATTACCTGTTTCATAAATAAAAGAACTTATATATAATATATGGTGTAATTTAAAACCTTAAGCTTCGCGGGCTGCCTTCACATAGCCAAGTGCTTCACGACACTTGTCGGTGATGTACTGCCAGTCGCCAGCCTTCACCTTGTCGCTGGGGAAGAGCTTGCTACCCATGCCGACGCAGAAGACACCGGCCTTGAACCACGCAGTGAGGTTCTCCTCGGTGGGAGCCACACCGCCCGTGACCATAATCTTCGACCAAGGCATTGGTGCCTTGAGGTTCTTCACCATGGCTGGGCCATAGACATCGCCAGGGAAAAGCTTGGTGAGGTCGCAACCCAGTTGCTGTGCAGCACCCACCTCGCTGACACTGCCACATCCGGGGCAGTAGGGCACGAGGCGACGGTTGCAGACAGGGGCAATCTCAGGATTGAACAACGGACCCACCACGAAGTTTGCACCCAACTGGATGTAGAGCGCGGCGGTCGGCGCATCAACCACGGAGCCGATGCCAAGTGCCAACTCTGGGCATTCGACGGCTGCGAACTTCACACACTCGGCAAAAACCTCATGGGCGAAATCGCCACGGTTGGTGAACTCGAAAGCACGTACACCACCCTCGTAACAAGCCTTAATAACCTTCTTAGCTATCTCTGCGTCTTTGTGGTAAAAGACGGGAACCATTCCTGTTGAACCAATCTTTTCAAGAACGGCTACTTTATCAAATCTTGCCATATTTAAATTTACGATATGTCTTTTATTCGTCCAATTGTCCAATTTATCACCTTTGTACCCGTCCATTGGCAGCACCGCCGGCAAGTGCCTCGACCTCCTCAACGGAAACGAGGTTGAAGTCGCCATTGATGGTGTGCTTCAATGCACTGGCTGCTACGGCGAATTCAAGTGCCTCGCCCTGGGTAGGCTTCGTGAGCAGACCGTGGATGAGACCGCCGGAGAAGGAGTCGCCACCGCCAATACGGTCGATGATGGGGTTGATGTCGTAACGCTTAGACTGATAGAATTCCTTGCCATCGTAGATAAGTGCCTTCCAGCCGTTGTGGGTAGCGGAGAACGACTCACGAAGGGTGGAAACCACATACTGGAAACCAAATTCCTCCTTCATCTGCTTGAAGATGCCCTCGTAGCCGGCAGCGTTGGTCTCACCACCCTCCACGTCGGCATCGGGCTTGAAGCCCAGACAAAGCTCGGCATCTTCCTCGTTGCCGATGCAGACATCCACGTATTGCATCAACGGACGCATGATGCTGATAGCCTTCTCGCTGGTCCAAAGCTTTTTACGGAAATTCAGGTCAACGCTCACCTTTACACCATGCTTTTTTGCACAAATGCAAGCCTGACGCAGACACTCCGCACTGGCATCGGAAATGGCCGGTGTGATGCCGCTCCAGTGAAACCAGTCGGCACCCTCGAAGATTGCATCGAAATCGAAATCCTCAGGCTTTGCCTCGGCAATGGCCGAATGGGCACGGTCGTAGATGACCTTAGAGGGACGCATACTTGCACCCGTCTCTGCATAATAAAGTCCAATGCGGTCGCCACCACGAGCAATAAAGTCGGTGTTTACACCATAGCGACGCATGGCGTTGACAGCAATCTGACCAATTTCATGTTTTGGAAGTTTGGTGACGAAGTAGCAGTCGTGCCCATAGTTCGCACAGCTAATGGCCACATTAGCCTCGCCACCACCTGGAATGATACGGAAACTCTCTGCTTGGATGAAACGGTCGTTTCCGTCTGGAGAAAGGCGAAGCATGATTTCGCCCATTGTTACGATTTTTGCCATAGTAAAATTTGTTAAGTTATATAAGTTTTTGAGTTTTCATTTTTTCAAATTTTCAAGTTCTTATGTTCCACCCTCCGTCTGACGGACATCTTAGGGTGAGAAAGACTGTTATTCAATCTGCAAAATTATAGAAAAATCCTGAGAGAGAAGTCCTTTCCCCTTGTTTTTTTGCAAAAAAAAATTTTTTAACAAGATTTTTGTATGAATCTCGCTTTTAAAAAAACAAAAATGTTTAACTTTGCACGATTTTTTTGAAAGAGCCCTTCGTAAGGCAAACACCGCAGATAGGTATTAAGGTATATTAAGGTATGGAAATTCAGTCCAAAATTCGCATCAAAGACATTGCGGAAATGGCCGGTGTATCAGTAGGAACGGTTGACCGCGTGATTCATGGCCGCACGAATGTGTCGCAACGCTCGTATGAAAAAGTACAAAAAGTACTCGACGAGATCAATTACGTGCCCAACCACTATGCATCCGCACTGGCCAGCAACAAGATTTACAAGTTCGTCGCCATCCTTCCTATGCATGAAGTCGATAGCTACTGGGCACGTGTTGAAAAGGGACTGACAGAAGGTGTCCGCAAGTTCAACGACTTCAAGATTTCATTCACGATATTCAGCTACGACCCCTTCAACGACGAGTCGTTCAAGACGGAGTGCAACAACCTGATAGCGTCGGAGCCCGACGCCGTCATCATCGGACCGATATTCAACCATACCATCATGCAGAACTTCGTCACCCAGCTGGCAGACAGGAGCATCCCCTACGCCTTGCTCGACTCCAACTGGCCGGAGTTCGACCCTGTCACCTTCTACGGACAGGACTCCATCAAGAGCGGTGAGTTCTCCGGGCGCATCATGCAGATGGCTACCAGCGGGAACGACAGCAAAATCGCCATCTTCCGTGTGATGGGTGAAGGCCGCGTGGCCAGCCGCCAGCAGATGAACCGAGAAGTGGGATTCCGCAACTACATGAAAGAGCATTGCCCGAAAGCCGAAATCCTGGACGTGAACCTCTACGCCTACGACAAGGAGGGCATGAAGAAGATTCTGCGCGACTTCTTCACCAAGAACCCCGACGTGCTCTATGCCCTTTCGTTCAACTCATCCATCCATCTGGTCGGCAACTTCCTGCATACCGAAATGCCCGACCATCCACACGTCACGCTGTTGGGTTACGACGCCGTCGATGCCAACGTGAAATGCGTGAAGGAAGGCATGGTTGACTTCTTGGTGGCCCAGCATCCCCACGACCAAGGACTGAATTGTTTCAGGACAATGTTCAACGCCTGTGTGCTGCACATCAAGCAGAAGCGCGACCATTACGTATCAATCGAGCTGCTGACAAAGGAAAACATTGATTTCTATACAGATTAAGAAATTTATAAAAGTAAAAATTTCAATCAAGGCGAGTCCGTTTCTTTAGTGGACCCGCCTTGTTTTTTGAAAGTCTATCCCCTCATCGTTTCAGAAAATCTCCTTGTGTTATTTGGTGGTTCACTTATTTTATCGTACCTTTACCGCCAAATTATAAATTCTAACCGACCTACTTATGAAAAACTTTTTCTCTATTCTTCTTGCCTTGGGGACGCTGACAGCCCAAGGACAGACGGATGTCACGAAGTATTTCCTGGAAAATCCGAATTTTGAAACGAACTACAATTACCTGGCAGGCGAAACAAAAGTGGTGTCACAGGAACTGCTGGCCATCGACGGATGGACATCAGATCTTTCGGCCAATTACACCATTGCGGGTGTGTATGAATTTGGTTTTGCCGGACAGTTTAACACAGCAAGCGTCCCCGAAAAAGGATATGACGGGGAGAATGGCGCCGGTCTGGCCATCTCGACGGGATGGGAACAGACGTTCAAGTTCTACCAGACAGTGACGCTGCCTGCGGGCACCTACACGGTGACGGCACCAACGTATAACGGTAGCAGCGTGACGGCTGCCACATCGCTGTTGTCATGGATTCCTAACAGCGGGACGGCGGTGAGTTCCAGCAAAAAAAGCTTTGCGACGGAGGCATGGACACTGGACCAAATCAGTTTCACCCTGACGGCGACGACGACAGGCAAGATACAGATTGGCATGAAGGCGGCTGCCGGCGGTTCGGGCAATACGGCCAAACTGGTGATTGACTATGTGAAGATTATGGCAGAGAACATGGCCGTGGATAAGGCAGGACTGGCAACGGCCCTCCAAGAGGCAACGAGGACTTACGGCGACGGCGGAGGCAATGAGGCTGCAAAGCTAAAGACTGCGATTGACGCGGCACAGGGTGTCTATGACAACCCAGACGTGGACATGATAGCCGTCTTGGAAGCCACAGCACAACTGGAAAAGGCAGTGCAGGACTACAAGAAAGAGAATGTGAGCGAAGAGAATCCGCAGGACTGCACGGCGTACATCACCAACCCATCGTTCGAGAAGAACGGCACGGAGGGCTGGACATCGGAGAACCTGAGTGCGCAGTCGAACAGCAGTTTCACGAAAAAGGCGGGCAGCTACTACCTGGAGAAGTGGGTCGGCAGCGGTGGCGCAGGTAATGCCAGCGTAAGGCAAGTGATAGAGAATTTGCCAAACGGACGGTATAAGCTGACCGTTGCGGCACAGAACTATACGCAAAGCTCGACCTCAAAGAAGAATACGGGTGCGTACATTTATGCAAACGACCAAAAGACGATAGTCTATACACCGAACGACTATTCCGTGACGTTCACCAACATCGCAGGAGAGGCAGAGATTGGTTTCGTGGCGGAGAATGCAACGGGCAACTGGCTGGCAGTAGATAACTTCCGCCTATACCTGATTGGCTACATCGACGAGAGTGTCGTCATTGAAGAGTTGAGCCGACTGGCAGAGACAGCCAAGCAACTGCAGACATCCATGCAGTCGGCAGCGACGGCACAAGTGCTGGAGAACGCCATCGGTGCAGCAGAGAAGGTGATTGCCGGTGAGGCGGAATATATCTCAAGAATCACATTGTCCCTGCAAGAAGCCATAGAGGCTACGACGAAGAGCATTGCTGAATATCAGGCGCTGGAAGAGAAGATTGCCAGCGTAATAACCAACTACGAGGAAGGCAAAGAAGGTGCCGAAGCCTTCATGGCCGTCATCGACGAGGCAAAGGCAATGGCGAAAAATGCCGAGGTCACATCGGAAGCTTTGTCGGCAGAAATCGAGAAACTGGACAAGGCGGTACTGGCGTTCAACTTGGCCAATGCTACGCCGGGAACAGGTGTAGCACCGAAAGTAACGGCAACGAACACGTATGTGCCGACTGGCTCGACGGCAGCGTTGGTACGTGCCACCATGACGGGAAGCAACATCGTGGAACGAGGTGTATGCTGGAGTACGGAGCGGAACCCGACCGTGCTGGACAACCGCACGACGAAGAGCTTCTCGCTGAGGGGCTACATCTTCCACATTCAGGGATTGGAGCCGGCAACGGTATATTATGTGCGTCCCTATGTGATGAACAAAACCTACACGGTGGCCTATGGTGAAGAAGTGAAAATCGTCACCCTGCCGAAGGGTACGTGTACGTGGTCGTGGGACGAAGGAGCGCCGACAGCGGATGCCAACACGCGCTGCCGCAATGCCGTGAAGGAAACCATCGACTATTTCAACGAATGGACGGGCATCAAGGGCTTCCACCTGAGTGGTCACTACGGTTCCGGGACACCGACGGCAGACTGTTCGTATGGCGGATGGATGCGTATCGGCCCCAACGCCGCCTATCAGGCCATCGGTACGGTATTGCATGAGACAGGCCACGGTGTGGGCGTGGGAACCTCTGATAGATGGTGGGACAGCACGGTACACAACTGGCAATGGCTGGGACGTGAGACCAACGAAGTCTATCACTTCTTAGAGAATGTGTATAACAACTCGGACTACGTGTTCGTGGGCGACTCGCAACACGGATGGGGCTCTAATGCATCTTACGATTGGTTGGTGAACGGTGCGGACAAGGACAAGCATGAGGAATTTCAGTACATCGGCGGCATGTGCATCCTGCACGGTCTCTTCATCGATGGCCTGTGCCCGACAGGTAACGACCCGAACGGCATTTCGGGCTACACGTACAATTTTGACGATAACAAGAAGTATTACCTGATGAACAAGAACGAAGAGCGCGGTCTGGGCGAGGGCCTGCTCTACCAACGCAATGCTACGAACACGGGCTGGAAACCGTACCTGAAGAACGAAGAGGTAAGCGACTCGGCAGCATGGTACATGGAATACAACGCACAGCAGGGCTACTACCTGTTCAAGAATGCCATGTCGGGCAAGTACCTCACCCACAAGACAGGAGGCACGACCGTGACGCTGAAAACCGTTGCAGCAGGGAAGTCGCCTGCGAACACAGAGTTCTTCCAGTTGATGCCTGACCGTAAAGACGTAACCCTGACGGGTAACGGCAAGTCCATCACCACACACGGATATTGGTTTACGTGGAACGATTCGGGTAACAAGTCGATAGGTGCCAACGCCTATGGAAATGTAACCAAGTATGGCGCAGTGCCTGTGGTAAATTTCAACTATACCGACGCTGCTACAGACCAACAGTGGATTATTATCAGCGAAGACGAGCTGAAAGATTACCAAGCACTGGTCTATGAGCCTAAACCGGCCATTCCGGGCGACATCAACGGTGACAGGAAAATCACACTGGCAGACATAACAGCACTCATCGACAAGTATCTCACCACGGAGCAGGGTGCCGACTTTGACAGCATTTACGACGTGGATGGCAATGGCCTGCTAAATGTTGACGACATCAACGCACTGATAAACACCTACCTGAACCTAACTTCCAAATAACAAAAAATGAAACGAACCCTTTCCTTTATCATGGCATGTGCTTTTTTGTGCATGCCATCTTTTGCGAAAAAAGCAAAAATCACAAAAGACTTATGGCCAGACGGTACGGAAATAAACAGTTGGTTTAAAGACACCGCTACCGTGAATATTGCCAACCTGGGTAAACAATACCGCATCACGGACTACGGCGTTGTCAACGACGGACGCATCCATACCAAGGAGATGCAGGCGCTCATTGACAAGGTTGCCAACGAGGGTGGCGGTGTGCTGGTTGTCCCTGAAGGAACCTACCTCACCGGGGCATTGTTTTTCAAACAGGGCGTACATCTTCACCTCTATGCGGGCGGTACGCTCATGGGCAGCAACGACCCCAGCGACTATCCCCTACTCACTACCCGCATCGAAGGGGAGACGTGCAAATATTATTCCGCACTGATTAACGCTGACAAACTTGACGGCTTCACCATCTCGGGCAAGGGATGCATCGACGGCAACGGCTACACCTTCTGGAAACATTTCTGGGAGCGGCGTTCATGGAATCCCAAATGCACGAACAAGGACGAACAGCGTCCACGCCTTGTCTATGTATCCAACAGCAGAAACGTTCAGATTGAAGGCATCCACTTGCAAAACTCCCCGTTCTGGACAACACATATATATAATAGTGAGAACGTGAAGCTGCTGCGCCTTCACATCTACTCCCCGGCAGCCCCGGTCAAGGCACCATCCACCGATGCCATCGACCTCGATGTCGTGAAGAATGTACTTGTGAAAAACTGCTACATGTCTGTGAACGACGACGCGGTGGCCATCAAGGGCGGCAAGGGTCCTTACGCCGATGCCTTCCGCACTTCATATCCAGGCATCGACCTCAGTAGATTTCCCGAAATGCAGGGGGACGGCGGCAATGAGAACATCCTGATTGAAGATTGCGAATACGGTTTCTGCCACGGCTGTCTGACGCTGGGCTCGGAAAGTGTCTATGACCATAACATCGTGTTGCGCCGCATCAAGGTCAACAAGGCGAACAACCTGCTCTGGCTGAAAATGCGTCCCGACACACCACAGCTTTATGAATTCATTGCGGTGGAAGACATTGAGGGCAACGGCAAAAACTTCATCCTTGTGGCACCCTGGACACAGTTCTACGACCTGAAGGGGCGGGAAAGCGTTCCCATGTCCTACTCCGACCACATTTCCATGCGCAACATCACTTTCGACTGCGATGTTTTCTTCAACGTCGTTTCCCAGGACGACCAGTATCGTCTAAGTAACTTTACGTTCGAGAACATCAACGTAACGGCGAAAAAAACAGATTTCCACCCCGAATACGTCAAGAATTTCACCACAAAAAATGTGTCTGCCGTAAAAAAATAGGACTTTTCTTTGCAAAATCATCAATTTGCCATAATTTTGCAAAAAGTTATAAACCATATTACAATGACAATCCAAATCACAGAAGAAAACGGAACGGTGACAGGAGTCCTGAATGGCCGGTTGGACACCGCAGCCGTGGCACAGTTCACTCAAGACATGAAGCCACTCATGGAGCAGGCTGACAAACATATTGTGCTTGATTGCGAGAAACTCTCATTCATCAGCAGTTCCGGCCTGCGGTTGTTTCTTAGCCTCAGGAAAGAAACCATTGCAAAAGGCGGCGACGTCACCATCATGAACGTGCCACCAGAAGTGAAACAAGTGTTTACAATCACTGGTTTCTATTCCCTCTTCCAATTCCAATAAAAACATCCGGGTTTCCCCTAAGAGAGAGTGAAACAAGACAAGCCCTTTTGTCTGGTCACGCTCTCTTTCTTTTATCCTTTTCCCACTCCTCAAGGCTTTTACTCATGGAAAAACAATTAACCCTTGTCAACAAGATAGAGCAAATACCCCAATTGGCAGAATTTGTCGAGCAAATCTGCGAAGAGTTGGGACTTGACGTGGCCATGAACTTCAACCTAAACCTTGTGCTGGAAGAAGCCGTCACAAACGTCATCATGTACGCCTTTCCCCAAGGAGAAGAACATACTTTCACGCTCAAAGCCTGGACAGAGGGAAACAAATTGGTGTTTGAACTCAGGGATCAGGGAAAACCCTTCAATCCTATCGAGTCGGCCCCCGAGGTTGACACCACCCTGTCAGCCGACGAGCGGGAGATTGGCGGTTTGGGCATCTTCCTCATTCAGAAAATCATGGACGAGGTAAGCTACCAATACGAAGGCCAATCCAACATACTCACCATGGTAAAAGTAATCTAATTAATATCCACCCAAAAACAACACAAAAAATGAAGACAATCTACATTGACGGCCCACTTGACGCAATCCATCTGGACGAAGTAAAGAATAAAATCGCAGAAGCCAACACACACCTGGGCGATATCATCACCCTCGACTGCACAGACATGTCCTACATTTGCAGTTCCGGCCTGCGTGTCTTCCTGCAAATGCACAAAGACGTGACTTCGGCGGGCGGCAAACTCATCATCAAAGGTCTGCAACCTCTTGTCAAGAACGTGTTCGACATGACTGGCTTCTCACAGGTTTTCAATTTTGAGGCATAACACCCACACGCACCTTTCTTCTAAAAAACGAGAACACTGACGGATGGACACGTTATACGACAGCATCTTGAATGACTCTTCGGACGTCCAACTCCTTCACCTAAGCATTTTCGTCTGGATTACCATTTTCACCATTCTTGGGAAAATCACCATCATGCTTAGGGGAAAGCTGTCGGGCGACATGCTTGCCTTGGGAATCATTTCCTTTCTCCTGCTTACCGGCACACTTTCGCAAGATGAAGCCCTGTCCTGTTTCAGTTCAGCTAACGTGATTATCGTTGGGGTTCTTTTCGTACTTGCTGCCGGACTCGTCCATGCGGGGGTCATCCACTGGATGTCCCGCCGTCTGGGGAATCCCGACAGTTTAGGGAAAGCCATCTTCAAACTCATGCCTGCCGTTGCCACCATGAGTTCCTTTCTCAGCAGCAACACCATCATTGCCCTGTTCATCAACGTCTTGAAAATCTGGGGCAAGAAAATCAACATTCCTCCTTCACAACTGCTTATTCCGCTCAGTTATGCGGCCAGCATGGGTAGCATGTGTACCATCATTGGCTCACCTGCCAACCTGCTCATCTCCGACTTCTACAGCATCACGGGGCAGAACATGCGCTTCTTTGCCCCTCTCATCCCTGGTGTCGTCTGCACCATCGTCGGCATCCTAAGTATAATTTTCATGAGAAAGCACTTGCCTGTCCGCAAATCGCCAGAGGAGTCATTCGAAAGCAGCAAGAACTACACCGTCGAACTGCTCGTACCCACAGAATGCAGCTGTGTCGGCATGACGGTTGAAGAAGCCAACCTGCTGAACGTCACGGGCGGACACCTCATCGAGATTGTCCGCTTCGACCGTGAGATTATCAGTCCCGTTCCTGCCGACGAATTCATCATCGGCGGCGACCGTCTGGTCTATACCGGAAAGATACAGGACATCCTACAGCTGCGCATCAGCCACGGACTGGTCAACGCCACCCACCACGTTTTCCGCGTCGAGGAACTATCCAAAAACCGCAAACTGCAGATGGCCAGCGTCAGCAGCGACAGCTACCTGATTGGTAAAAGCATGGCACACACCGACTTTGAGGAGCGAAACGGCGTGGTACTCGTCGCCGTGGCCCGCGAGGGTGAACGCATCAGCGGCAGTCCACGCGAAGCCGTCATCAAGACCGGAGACACCCTGCTTTTCGAGGGTGCAAAGATGAATCCTGTCCACTTTGAGAACGAGCTTCATTTCTTCGACAAAATCGCCCTGCCCCAAGAAGGCCGCAAGACCCACATCAGCCTGCTCATCATCCTTGCCATGGTCATGCTCTCCGCCTTCAAGGTGCTTCCCCTGCTCCACTCCACCCTTTTGGCCGCCATTGCCATGCTGGCCACAAAATGTTGTTCCATTGAACAGATGCAACGCGCCATCAACTGGAAACTCATCATGATATTCGCTGGCAGCGTCTGCCTCGGAAAAGCCATCGAAGTCACGGGACTCTCCGTCATGATTGGAAAAAGCGTGGCATACATCTCGGGCACCAACGCCTTTCTGGCACTCATCCTCATCTGCCTCTTCGGCACCATCGTCACAGAGTTCATCTCCAACACAACCGCTGCCGCCGTGCTCATCCCCATCGCTTTGGACACGGCCAACCTCATGAACGTAAACCCCATGACGTTCGCCATAGCCCTCATGATCAGCGTTTCGGCCAGTTTTGCCACCCCCATCGGCAGCGAGTCAAACCTGTTGGTTTACGGCCCTGGCGGATATAAATTCACCGACTTCCTACGGGTTGGACTACCCTTGAATTTCATTATTCTGGCAACAAACCTTCTCGTCACCACCCTCGTCTATCCCCTTTAACTTTAAAGAAAAAGCATAAGGACATTATATAAATTCAAAACTATAAAACAACATGCAGTGGCTCATTGATCTTATCATGAACGGCGGCGGAGTAGCGCATACCGTCATACTCTACGCCTTTGTCATCGCCCTGGGAGTATTCCTGGGCAGCAAACTAAAATTCGGAGGCATTTCCCTGGGTGTCACGTGGATTCTCTTTGTCGGAATCCTGGTCGGCGACCTTCTGATGCGTGGAGGTATCAAGGAGAACAAAGAAGTCCTCAACTTCGTACAGGACTTCGGACTCATTCTGTTCGTCTTCTCCATCGGTTTGCAGGTTGGTCCCTCCTTCTTCACCTCGCTCAAGCAAGGCGGACTGAAAGCCAACGGCATAGCAGCCGGCATCGTGGCGCTCAACATCGTCGTCATGCTGACAATCTATTTTGCGTGCCGCAGCTTCATCCCTGCCGCCGACAACCTGCCCATGATGGTGGGCACTCTCTGCGGAGCCATCACCAATACGCCCGGTCTTGGTGCAGCCAATGCCGCCCTCGACCAGATTGATGCAGCCGATTCATCCATCTTCAGCGGCAACATTCCCGTCATTGCCAACGGCTATGCCTGTGCCTATCCCCTTGGCGTGGTAGGCATCATCCTCTGCATCATCCTGATAAAGGTTTTCTTCAATATCAACCTAAAGGCAGAGGAAGACCATTTCAACAAGAAAAACGGCAACAACGAGGCCGTCAAGCCCCACCTCATGACCCTTGAGGTGTTCAACCCCTTCATCAGCGGAAAGACCATCCTTCAGGTACGCGGATTCATCGGTCGAGACTTCGTTTGCTCTCGTCTGCTCCACGACGGCCACATCACCGTGCCCAACAAAGACACCCAACTGACCGTTGACGACAAACTCTACATCGTCTGTGCCCGTGAGGATGCCGAGGCCATCACCGCATTCATCGGCCCTGAAGCCGAAGTCGATTGGGAGGTGCAGGATGTAACCATGATTTCCCGCAAACTCACGGTCACCAAGGACGAGATGAACGGAAAGACCCTCGGTTCACTCCATCCCAGCTCGATCTACGGCGTCAACGTCACCCGCCTCTACCGTTCGGGTATTGAGCTCTTCGCCAGCCCCAGCGTCATCCTGCAGGTGGGCGACATCATCACCACCGTCGGCCCCGAAGATGCAGTGGAGCGCTTTGCCAACAAGGTTGGCGACTCTAAGCAGGCACTCGACAAGCCCAACCTGCTCACCCTCTTCGTCGGCATCCTCGTCGGCATCATCTTCGGTATGATTCCAATCGCCATTCCTGGCATGTCCGTTCCCGTGAAACTGGGTCTCGCAGGCGGTCCGTTGGTGATCGCCATCATCCTGGGTCGCTTCGGCTACAAGCTCAAGCTCGTGGCCTACACCACCAACTCTGCCTCCCTCATGATTCGAGACATCGGTCTGGTACTCTTCCTTGCCAGCGTGGGCATCAAGGCCGGCGGCGACTTCATCAACACCGTGCTCGACGGCGGCTACCACTACGTCTGGATGGGCTTCCTCATCACCGTCATCCCACTGCTCGTCATGGGCATCTTCGCCCGCGTCAAGTGGCACATGAACTACCTCCTCCTTTCGGGTATCATGTCCGGCGCCACGACCGACCCACCAGCACTAGCCTTCTCCTCGGCACAGGCAAACAACGGCATTCCGACCGTAGGCTACTCCACGGTCTATCCGCTGTCCATGTTCCTGCGCATCATCACCGCACAGGTACTCATCCTCTTGTTCTGTGCATAAACCACCCCATAGATGACCTTTGAAAAAATAACAGAAATACTTACGCAGCAGACAGACCTACCTCTGTTTGCTGCGTTCATCCTGGGCCTCCTCGTCGCCCTCAATCCCTGTCAGCTCGCCATCAACATCACGGCTCTGAGCTACATCATCAAGCGGGAGAAGCGAAAGAGCTCCACCCTCATCTACACCCTCGGACGCACCCTTACCTACACCCTGCTTGGCTGGGTGCTCATCTGCCTCATTGGCGGAGGCCGCAACGTGGAAGGGGTGCAGCACCTCCTCAGCCAGTCGGAAGTCCTGCTTCCCTACATCCTTATTGCCATCGGCCTCTTCATGCTTGTCCGAGCCTTCCACACCCACCACCACGACGGCGAAAGCTGCCACAATTCCGGGCAAATCATCCGCCGCAACGGTCCTCTCGGCGCCCTCATTCTCGGCATGACCCTCGCCCTCGCTTTCTGTCCCGAAAGCGCCGTCTTCTACTTCGGCCTCATGCTTCCCCTCTCCGTAACGAGTGACGTCGGCCTGCTCGTTCCGCTGATTTTCGCCCTGGCCGCTGGCCTTCCCGTCCTCTTCCTGGCTTGGATTATGACCCATGCCTACCAGAAAGCACAACAAATCAGCCAAACCTTCGAGTACGCCCAGCAAGGACTCAATGCCCTTACCGGCATCCTCTTCCTCGTCATGGCCCTCCTACTCCTTCTGGAATAGCCATTAATGACTATCCGCAATTGTACCCCCAGCAAGACCGCAGCGCGGTCATCGCTCCGTAACCGAGGGTACGAGCGCTGCGAGCACCCCCGGTTATCAGGTGATAGAGCGACTCGACCCTAATAGGGTCGCCCAGTGCTATTGATGGGGCACCCCTCCAGGGTGCATCTCTCTTTGCATCCCATCCGCAGGTCGTTCCGACCTACGGTTA
>CAJONZ010000032.1 GCA_905236065.1 uncultured Bacteroidaceae bacterium
AAAAATCGGCCTACCCGTCAGGATAAGCCGAAAATCATTGGTGGTACGATAGCGGATAATCATAAAATTTAATGTATCTTCTTACCATCAAAAAAGTTTTTGGCCGCAAAAGTACGAACAATTTTTCATCCCCGCAAAAAGGGGGATGATTATTCTTCAAATCCCATTGAAATAGCTTTTACTTTGCCATTAATTGCAGATGGCGGCGGTCATCGCATTGAGCTGAAGACACATGGAGCGGGTGAGGGGGGGCAACCAGGGGTTAGAGCTCCCAGTCGCTGAAGGTCTGGCTAATGGCAAGGAGGTGGTCACGAAGATGGGTGACGCGCTCGGCAAAGAGGGACTGGCACTGACGGATGAGGTCGGCGGGGAAAGAGTCGGAAAGGGATAGCCAACTGAAATTCCTCACGCAGCTGAGAGCCTGAATCTGGGCGATGCGGTGGGCAATGAGGTCTTGGGGCTCGCCGGCAAAATAGTAGTTAATCATGCGGTGCCATACATCCGTAGCGTAGGCACGGGGAAGGCCGACGATGGATTCGTAGTCGCCGACAAGGGTGACCATGGCCGAATAGGAGTGGGCCAGGTCGAGCAAGGGATGACCGTAGCTGACTTCACCCATATCAATGAGCATGGGCTCGCCGTTTTGCATCATGACGTTTTTCGTCTGCAAGTCGCCGTGCAGGAGGCGGTTGGACTTGGGTATGGCATGGACGATGCGCAAGAGGAGGTCGATGGAGGGGGTGTCGAAATAGCGGCCAATGTGGCGAACGGCGGCCTCCTCCAGCTGTACGGCCTCATGGATGCCGCTGCCGGAGGGAACCTGGATAGAATGCATCTGACGAAAGAGGTCGGCATACTGGTGGGCGAAAAAGTCGATGCGGTCGGGCTCACGGCAGATGCAAGCGCTCAGGGTATCGGCCTGAAGGAGTTCATAGACCAGACCGTATTGGTCGCCCACCCGCACAATGTCGTAGGAGATGGGAGTGGGCATACCGAGGATGAAGGTTTCCTTCGACATCTGTATTTCATGTTGCACGTCGGCAAAGGTAGTGCCGGCACGAAAGACCTTGATGATGGTGTCCTCGTTGATGCGATAGACCAGGCCGACACCCCCGCGACCGATGAGTTCGCAACCCTCGATGCTCAGGCGACGCAAGGAACGCTCGACAGTCATCATCTGGGTGAAGCCCGTCATCTCAAGCACATGGTAGATGTCGGGCTGTGCCTCCACGATGCGAAAGTCCTTGGAGCGTTTCTTCAGGCCGAGCAACAAGCGCAGGCCCGAACTGGAGAGGAAGGTGATGCCAGCGATGTCGCAGGTCAAGGCATGGATGTCGCCGCAAGCGTCCAACTGGCCGTTGATTTCGGTGGAGGCAAGGGCGGCAGAAGCCGTATCCAAGTGACCTTCGAGGAAGAGAGTCACTTGGCCATTATCGTTGCGGGAGGAGACTGTCATAAAGTGCGGACGGGGAAAGTGAAGTAAGTGTCGGGGAAGGGTTCGTTGTCGAGGGTGAAATGCCACCACTCCGTGTAGAAGGGCTTGAAGCCGTGGCGCATCATGGCCGTGCGGAGCAACATGCGGTTGTGGAACTGCACGACGGTGAGGCTGTCGTTGTCGATGTAGGTGAGCGTCTCGGGGTCGCCGCCAAAGTCGGGATGGCTCTCGTGGCCGAACCAGTCGAAGGTACCGCCCATGTCAAGCTCTTTCTCGGTGGCCATGTCGAAGAGCGTGAGGTCGAGGGTGGAACCACGGGTGTGACCGCTGCGCTCGCAGATGTACTCCTGGGGGAAGAGTATGCTCTTGTCGAGGTCGGGATAGAAGTAGGGCTTCATCAGGGTGTCGTTCACGTCCTTCGACCAACGCACGAAATGGTCAACGGCGCACTGCGGACGGTAGGCATCGTAGATTTTCAGGCGGTAGCCCTGTGCCATCACGTCGTCGCTGACGGCTCGCAGACTGTCGGCTGCTTGACGAGTGAGCAGGGCCACGGGCTCCTCGTAACCGTCGATGCGGGTGCCTACAAAGTTGTAGGTGCCGAAGTAGCGAATCTCCAGGATGGCATCGGGCACGACGTCGGTCAGGGTGACGAACTGACTACTGTCGGCCTCGGGACTCAGTTTCTCATTTTTCGCACATGCGAACAACAGGGTGCAAAACAATAGCAACATGCCGCCTTTTAAAGGCAAAGCAAATCCCTTCAAACAAGGGAATGACAACGAAAGAAAGGCTTTCTTTTCCATAAAAAACATGTTTTTTTGAATGATTCATTTTGGGAAGGATGATAAGATTTCTCTTACCAACTGCAAAAATGGTGATTTTTATCCACTTTCCACTGATTTTTAGAGAAAAATTTAAGAAAAGGGAGAAAAGATAAAGATTTAACGTGTTTAACTTTTTGCAACGTCAAGATTGAACATCTGATGAGGGAAGATGGTTCTCAGTTCCTCTATATTCCGATGGCAGCACACCGAACATCTTCTTGAACTGGGTGGAGAAATTGCGAGGAGTAGAGAAGCCGACACGGACGGAAACTTCGTTGATGGAGAGGGCTGGATTGTCGGTGAGCAGTTGGGCAGCACGTTTCAGACGGACGTTGCGGATGAAGTCGGCAGGCGAGATGCCAAGCATGTTGCGCAGTTTGCCATAGAGGTTGGTACGACTCAGGGCCACGTCGGAGGCCAGTTGCTCCACGCCGTAATCCTCGTCGGCGATATGCGCTTCGATGGCTTTCAGAAGTTTGGCAACTAATACTTCCTCCTCAGGGTTCACGCCTATCTTTTTCGGGTCAACGTTTGTACCCGCGGCAAACTGGTGGCGGGCTTCTTCGCGCATCTCAAAAAGCTGGTTCACGCGATTGTCGTTTTCACGCACCAAGGCCGCCTTCTTCCTTTTCAGATAATAACCCAATAGTCCCATCAGCCCCATCAACGCCACCAGGACGTAGCAGAGCTTCGCCCACCACGTCAGCCAAAACGGGGGATGGATAGAAATTTGTACTGTCAGGGCTTCACTCCACTCACCATCTGCTGAGGCGGCTTGTGCTTCAAAGACATAATCCCCTGGCGGCAAGGCTTTATAGTCGGCCTCGGCAAGACCGAGGGTTTCGTCGGCAGTGTGCCATTCATCCTCCAGGCCACACAAGCGGTAGCGATAGCGGACGTGCGAGGGATGGGCATAGTCGAGGGAAGAGAACTGGAAAGTAAGATAGTTTTTGTTATATGGGAGCGTTAATCCTATGTCTTGTACACAGATTTCATCGTAACCGTTTACTTGTAGAAGAGTGAGTACGGGAGCTTGCGGATTAGCATCGTCGTTCAACCATTCCGGGCGAAACACCGTTGCTGCCGAGTTGTGATGAACAAACACCAGACGACCATCGTCCGTCAGACAGGTGGCTCGTTCCATCATGGAAACAGCCGGGATGCCGTCATCCTTACCCAAATTGACCACAGTGGGTGTAATTCTCGAAATGCCACATGCCGTACCTGCCCAGATGTTCCCTTGGGCATCCATCACCAGACTGCGGATGCAGTTGTTGGCAAGTCCGGTGACGCGCTCTGTTCCTTCCGTGTGGGTCTTAAACAGTCCGTTCTGCGTTCCCACCCACAAGTTTCCCTTTGCATCACGCAACATGCAGTTGTACTTGTCGGAGTATTCCCCTATGGATTCTGCAGGTTTGAAAGCGGCCAGCGTATCGGCTTGGGTGTCAAGCAGACAGGCACCGTTCTGCGTATAGAGTACCACCCATGGTTCAGCCAGTGCACAGGCTCCTACGATGTTTCGATAGCCATTTAACTGAGGCAGTCGGAGATTAAGTGTGTCGAAACGGTTTGCGTCAGACAGAAAGTAGCCTATCCTGTTGAGACCACGCCTCTGCAACAGCCGTCTGTCACCAAGTCTGACGTTAAATTCTGCAGTTCCTCGGACAATCCCTATCAAGGGATCATCTTCAAGTATTTCCGCCATTTGTCGCCGAGGTGGTGTGTAGGCAATGCCGTTTCCCAGCGTCCCCGTCCACGTGCCGCCTTGCCAGTCACTGCCTGTTTCTGGTGTGGATGTAAACTTCCCCAATGAGTGCAGCCGCCCTTTTATGTCGTAGCGGAATGAACGTGTGCGCATGTAGAAG
>CAJONZ010000033.1 GCA_905236065.1 uncultured Bacteroidaceae bacterium
CGCCCAAATCTGGAGCTGTTACCGAGACTTGAACTCGGGACCTCTTCCTTACCAAGGAAGTGCTCTACCGCTGAGCTATAACAGCAAGCATTGTGAACGCAATAGTTCAAAGCGGGTGCAAAGATAGGTATTATTTTTCGAACACCAAAATTTTTACAGACTTTTTTATTTGCCAGCCTGTTTTTCCTTATATTTAATCAGCTGTTTTTCCAATGCAGCCAACGATTCCTGTATTGCTTCTTCAAATGTGTCGCAAACTTTTTCCGCATAAAGTTCTTCTCCTGGAAGACTTACTGTCAACGCCGCCTGTTTGTTCAGCGCTGTTTCCGGCTTCACGACTTTCAGTGACACCTCCACCTTTCTTATATTGTCACAGAACTTCTCCAGCTTTCCAACTTTCTTCTGGATGAAATCTTGCAACTTTTCCGTTGCATCAAATTTGATTGTCTTAACGTTAATATCCATAGTTTAGCAAATTGTGGGATGGCTATCGGTGAAACCGAGCCTCACCGTCTCGCCATGTCCTGGTTAAACAATTATTCGCGTAAAAGTGCGTTTTTATACACATTTCTTAATTCCTCAAACGACAGATGCGTGTAAATCTCCGTGGTTGCCAGGTTCTCATGGCCCAAAAGCTTCTGGATGGAACCCAAGTCCGCCTCGTTGTTCAGCATGGCGGTCGCAAACGAGTGGCGAAGCACGTGCGGCGTACGTTTTTTCTGGCGAGTGACCAGCGACAGGGAGTCTTTCACAATCGTTCCCACCTTCGCGTAGGGTATGTCTCCGCCTTTTTCCGTCACGAAGAAACGCCCTGAGACGTTTTCCTTCAGTTGATTGCGAGCCTCCAGATACCTCTGGATTTCACTCTTCAACTCTTCTCCAAACGGAACGAGCCGCTGCTTATTGCGTTTTCCGGTCACTTTCAGGCACATTGTTCGTAAATCGACGTCCACGTCCTGCAATGAGACCAATTCCGCCCGACGGATGCCCGTCTCGTAGAACATCATCACAATAAGCCGGTTTCTGATTCCTTCAAACGAGTCGTCCTCGCTCATCAAGTCGAGCAGGCGATCCATTTCCTTTTCCTTGACAAAGACCGGCAGTTTTTTCGGCAGCTTGGGCGAAGTCACCTTTTCCATCGGGTTCACCTCCACCCATCCCATTCGGCGCAGGTACTTGTAAAAAGTACGCAGCGGACTCAACCCGCCATAGTTCACCGTCGCAACATCCTTGCCTTCCCCGTCCAGCATGTACACCACCCACTCTCTCACGACAGCGGCATCAATGGTGCGCCAATTCAATTTGGGGTCTAAAGTCTGGAAAAAACGCTCAAAGGCTTTCAGCGAGTCCCGGTATTTGACAACCGTCAGCGGGGAGTAATTTCGTTCAGCCTCCAAGTATTCCAGAAAGGAATCAATCCACTTTTCCATCTTTCGTCTGGTGATTGGACCTTTCAATCCATATTCACGCGACTAAATTAGGATATTTTTTTCACGTCACCAAATTTGGTGCAAAAAAAAATCAAAAATTAAGACGATTTAATTCTTACTCTTCTGCTGAGTGAAGTTTGTTGACGTAAATAGCGTGCTGCATCTTGATGCGCTTAACCACAGAGGGCTTGTTAAACTGCTTACGCTTACGTACTTCCTTAATGATGCCGGTCTTCTCAGCTTTTCTCTTGAACTTCTTGAGCGCACGCTCAATGTTCTCGCCTTCTTTTACAGGAACGATAATCATTCTAAATCTTTTTTTGGTTATTATATATATTAATAATGTGTATAGGGTTGAGGCGTTTCAAAAACGGCACACCCTATGCTGGGATTTTCCCAACGGACGGCAAAATTACGGCAAAAACTTCAAACAGCAAAACTTTGCAGCGTTTTTTTTGTTTTTATAAGGCCATTTCCCTATTTTTGTACGGAAAAATCATCATATTCACCTCATTAACCCAACAAAAAACATGAAAATCGGAGACAAATTGCCCGAAATCCTCGGAACCGACGAGAAAGGCGAGGAAATCACACTCACCCAGTACAAAGGCCGCAAACTGATTGTCTATGCCTATCCCAAAGACAACACCAGCGGATGCACCGCCGAGGCTTGCTCCCTCAAGCAACATTTTTCTGAACTTTCCCAAGCGGGCTATGCCATCATTGGTGTCAGCAAGGACACAGCAGCCAGCCATCAGAAATTCATCGACAAGTATGAACTGCCCTTCCCGCTGATAGCCGACACTGAGAAGCAGCTGCTTCAGGCCCTCGGTGCCTGGGGCGAGAAATCCATGTACGGGAAAAAGACGATGGGCACCCTCCGCACCACCTATCTCGTCAACGAGGAGGGCGTCATCGAGAAAATCTTCACTCCCAAAGAGATAAAGACCAAAATACACGCAGAGCAAATCCTCGACTACATCAACCAATAACCTCATTCCCTCCCATGGCTACAATCCTTCACATCGGCGAGCAATCCTACACGCTTGAAAGCTTTCTTTCTCCCAAAAGAACTCTTATCACCATTGGTCTGCAGTCCGACAAGGCATATAACGTCATCCCCTTGGCCGACGAACAGGCCGACCTCTTCCAGTGCCAGCTTTCCCAAACGCCCCAAAGCTGGAAAATACAAAACGGCCAATGGCGCACGGAATGTCCCAAGGGCATTCGTTCCCGCCTTCAGCACGCCTGCGACCTCTGCATCGGATGCTGCGTCAACCCACGTCCCGCCCATCCCACCTATTCATGGCGTTTCCCTGAAAAGGCAACCCTTCTGAACGGCAACAGAATACCAGAAGAAGGCGCCATTCTCCATCCGGGCGACACCATCAGCATAGAAAACACAGGCATACAAATATCATCCACATGCTAAAACACGCAATAAAAACAACCTCCACAGCCCTTTTGTTCCTTCTCTCGTCATTCACATCCTTTGCTCAGCCCGCCCGCGATGCCTCTTGGCAACTCGTTTGGCACGACGAATTTGAAGGAACCGGCACTTTCGACCCTCAAAAATGGCAGCCGGAAACAGGCTTCGTACGCAACGAGGAAGACCAATGGTACCAAGCCGAGAATGCCTATACCCAGAACGGCCTCCTCATTCTTGAGGGACGGCTCGACAGCATCCCCAACCCACGCTACAATCCCCGGCGAAAAGACTGGAGAAGCATCCGCCCCTACGCAAAATACTCCTCCGCCTCCCTCAACACCCGCCATTCCTATTCCTTCCTCTACGGACAGATGGAAGTTCGCGCCCGCATCCCTGCCGTCGAAGGCTCCTGGCCCGCCATCTGGACACTCGGCACCCACCGCGAGTGGCCCTCAAACGGTGAATGCGACATCATGGAGTTCTACCACATCAAGGGTAAGCCCCACATCCTTGCCAACGCCGCCTGGGGCAACGACCGTCCCTACAATGCCGTATGGAACTCAGCAAAAATCCCCTATCAGCACTTCCTTGACAAAGACCCCGGCTGGGGCGAGAAATTCCACCTCTGGCTCATGGACTGGACTGCCGACCACATCCGCATCTACCTGGACGGTGAACTCCTGAACGACATTGATCTCTCCACCACCATCAATGGCAGCATCGGTGAACACGCCAATCCCTTCCATGCCCCGCAATACATCCTTCTCAACCTTGCCCTTGGCGGCATCAATGGCGGCACCCTCCATCCCGACTCCTTCCCCATGCGCTACGAAATCGATTACGTCCGGGTTTGGCAGAAGAAATAGGTGCCATGTCGCATCCGTAGCTTTAGTAACAGAAACGATTATCCCGCAAAACGCCACCAATTTTTGCGGATTATCATAAAAAAGAAGGCTGCGTTTCTCACGAAAGGCAACCTTCAGAACCAATAAAATAGATGTAAAAATATATAGTAGAAAGAGAGTGTGCGAGGATTTTTTTAATATATAATGGTCTGCGGATGGCCGTGCGGCGTACAGCGTTTTCCTTGTTTTCACATTGCAAATTTACGGCAAAATACCCCCCCTGCAAATGGAGTTTTCCTATTTGCAGGGGGATTTAGCCTATGGTTGGGGGAAAGTTCCCTACCGGCCCATGCCAGCCTGACGGCATTGCAAGAGGCTCAACACAAACCAGCAAAGGAAGATAATTCTGAGGACGAAGGGGATACCCACAGGGAAAACGAGCATGAAGAAGGCCAGGAAGGCATTGAGGAAACAGAGGGTTTGCATGGGGCTTACCTCCTCTTCCAACACAGAAGAGAAAAAGTCGGACAGGGCCTTGATGAGTTCCGTGTTGGTCAATCGTTGGGTGAGGTTTACCTCGTTGGTCAGTTTGGTTACTACGTTCAGGTCAAACTGTGCGGAAGTGGTCATTTGCTTTTTCATCGTCGTATGTTTTTTAGTTTATTTCTTTTGACGATGCAAAGTAACGACTTTTTCTGCGACAAAACCTGTCACAAAACAACGGGAATCACGCCTTTTTTAGCGATTTAGTTAAAAGTTGTAAATTTTTACTGATATGCTGACGGAACTCCTGACTATCGATGATTTCAATGTCGTTGCAAAGCCCCATGACGAAGCGACCGATGCCTTGGAAGCTGCACACACGGGTGGAGAAGAGCCAATGGCTATCGTCCAGCACCACGAGTTGATACTCGGAAACGCCGTATTCCTCCATGAGCAGATGGGCAGAGAGGTAGCCCAGCTTCAGTTTGACGCGAAAGGTGGTCTCGCCCGAAAAACCGAACATGTCGGTGTAGTAGGTCTTGTGCTCGCGCTCGAACCGCCACGGTTCATCGAGCAGTTCCACACGCCGTTTCATGCGTACCAACTTGAACGACTTGCACATACCGCTGGACGGCTCGTAGCAGCGTATCTCCCGACTACCCGCCAGGAACTTGAAGGGCTCTACGAGTCGGTCAGAGGTCGTCTGGCTATGGGGTGAGTAGTATTCGTGGATGATGACGCACTGCTTCTGACTGATGGCCTGCATCAGGAGGTCGGTGTTCTGGGCCACGTTGCGGTCGGCTGAGGTGTCGGTGACGAACCTCATGCCATAGGTGTCGCGCAACTTGGCTTTCAGGTTGCGCACGGCCATGTCGCCGTCGCCCTGCTTCTCCAGGAGGTTGTGGATGGTGACCTGCTCACTGGTCGTTAGGCGCACATGCTCCGTCAGCTTTCGGATGATGGGCGAGCTGGGCAGGATGCTGAAAGCCTGCTTGGTCATGACGACATGGAAGCCTGCCTCACGGAACAGTTCCATGTAGCGGTAGAGGGTGCGGAGCGAAAGACCCAGCTCCTCGCAGATTTGCTCCTTGGTCTTCAGCTCGTTGCCCACGAGCATTTCCATCAGCCGCAGTTGTTTGGTGAATTTGTCAATCTCCATCGTCGAAAGGAAGCTCCAGTTGGCTTGAGCCTAAAAGGTTAAAAGAGAGGCGGTGATAAGGCGTGACGCCATGCTCGGCAATGCCCCGGCGATGTTCCTTGGTGGGGTAGCCGGCATTGTGGTTCCAGCCGTAGTAGGGGTACTCCTCATGCAGCCCGGCCATGTAGTCGTCGCGGTAAGTCTTTGCAAGAATCGAGGCCGCCGCAATGCTGAGGTACTTCCCGTCACCCTTCACGATGGTGGTATGGGGCAAGTCCTTGTATTTCAAGAAACGGTTGCCGTCGATAATCAGTGCTTCTGGACGGACGGAGAGGGCGTCGATGGCGCGGTGCATGGCCGTGATGCTGGCCCGCAGGATGTTCAGTTCGTCGATTTCCTTGGCCGTGACAATGCCCAAGGCCCAGGAGATGGCATCGCGCTCAATCTCTTCGCGAAGCGCATAGCGTTGGCGGGCCGTCAGCTGCTTGCTGTCGTTCAGTTTCTCGCTGTGGTAGTCTTTGGGCAGGATGACCGCCGCCGCATAGACGCTGCCCGCCAGACACCCACGCCCAGCCTCGTCGCATCCCGCTTCAATCAGGTCTTTATTATAATAAGGAAGGAGCATGAGGTATATGAAGAGTGAAGAATGAAAAATTAAGAATTAAGAATGAAAAATGAACTATTAAAAACTGTCTTCGGCTGCCATCATGGATTCTTCTTCCGGCATTTCATACCGCATCACACGATGGTCTTGCAGGAATATCTTATTAAGGGTGAAAGCCAAAGACCTCAACGTACTTTCTCTTGCGGACGGTTTCAACTCACATTCCCAAATGGTGATGCTGTGCCACCCCATTGATGCCAGTTTCTGCTGCACGTCCAAGTCACGTTGCTGATTACGCCTTATCTTATTTACCCAAAACTCTCGGTTCGTCTTTGGAATCTTACAACACGCGGAGTTTGAATTTGCCACCGGCAAATCGTCCTTTTGAAAATCGACATGATGACCATGCCAAAAGCAACCATTCACAAAGATGCAAGTTCGATATTTCCGCATTACGATGTCAGGCTTTCCCGGCAAACGTGTATAGTTCAAACGATAACGGTAGCCATGTCCCCACAACCATTTGCGCACGACAATTTCAGGTTTCGTGTCCTTGCCGTGAATGGCAGCCATGTTTGCATGTCGTTGCTGTGAAGTAAGTCGTTCCATCTTCCTTTTTCATTTCCGCCCACAATGGTATCTGATTCCATGAATGAAGGCTTGGCAGACAAGAGCCACTTTTTTCCCTATTTCTTGGAAGAGATATGGAGGGTCTTGGTGGATTTGGGAATGGCCTTCGTCTTCGATTGGCTCGTAGCGGAGGAAGAGGTTGAAGCCGAGGTTGTCGCAGGTTTGTAATAGGGCAAGACTTCGGGCATCCACTTCTGGATTTGCTTGATGCGTTTGGCATCGGAGGGATGGTCGCTAAAGATGGAAGAGGAGCCTCCGCCTGTGGCACTGGACATACGCTGCCAAAAAGTCACGGCCACTTGCGGGTCATAACCAGCCATTGCTGCAAAAATCAGGCCGATGTGGTCTGCCTCGCTTTCCTGGCTACGGGAAAAACCTGACGACCAAGCCTGTGCACCAATGCCTAACACCCCTGCACCCAGCTGCTGCAGCTCCGTGCTGACGCCTGCAGCCTGAGCCACACCGCCAAGAATCTGGATTCCATATTGCTGACGGTAATCGTTGCTGATTCGCTCCGCCGAATGTTTCGCCACGGCATGGGCAATTTCATGTCCAAGCACAACGGCCAACGATGCCTCATCACGGGTAACAGGCAGGATGCCCTCATAGACAACAATCTTCCCACCAGGCATACAGAAGGCATTCACACTGTTATTCTGCACAAGGTTGAATTCCCACTGATATTGCGAAACCTCGTCGCCCAGTCCGTTGGCTTTCAGATAATCCACCACTGCGGTAGCTAATCGCTGCCCCACCCTTTTCACCATGGCCGTGTTCTGTGCATTGGTCGAAATCTTCGCCGTCTTCATGTATTCCTGATACTGTTGGCTGCTCAGGCTGAGTATCTGTTGGTCACTGACAATCAGATGTTGCTTACGTCCCGTAATAGGAACTCTCGATGTTGTGCCACAGCTGACACAAATGGCGGTCAAAACCACCCACAAAATCACTCTAACGTTTTTCATATTTTCGTCTTTTTGAGTTTGCAAGCTCCCCTAAGTACTTCATTTCCTACGCTTTCGATGTCGATTTTTCACCGCCATGTTCCTCTGCGGGAATCTGCGGCGGCAAATCCGTTCGGTGGGCATAGATGTGTGGCGACATAATCTCCACACCCGCATGATGGAAATTGTCAAGAATATTCTGATGCAACGTTGAATACACGACGGGCAGCGTTTCATAGCTGGTCGTATAGGCATTGATTTCGTACTCCACATAGAAATCGTCCAAAGCCTTCACGATGACAAAAGGCTTCGGATTCTTCTTGATATTCGGCGTTGCTTCGGCAGCCGCAATCAACAGCTTTTTGATTTTTTCCCATGGCTCATCATACCCAATCGTCACCTGTGTGTGGACGACAATGCCGTAGTTTTTGGCCGCCGCCGTGTAGTTCGAAGTCTGCGAACTCATCAGATTGGAATTTGGAATTGTAATGATGTCATTCTTCCTGGTTCTGATTCGCGTCACAAGGATTGTCTTCTCCGTGACGTAACCCTCTATATCCCCATATTTTATAAAGTCACCTATATGGAAAGGCCGCATGTAGGTCATGACAAGTCCGGCCATCACATTGCCCACAATGGAGGTGGAACCCAGCGACACAATCAAACCGATGAAGACAGAAACGCCCTGGAAAACCTCCGAATTGGAACTGGGTAGCAAAGGCCATATCATTACCAACATGAAGGAGTAGCACAAAATTCGCAAGATGTAGAACGTCGGTTCCGCCCAATCCGGGTAAAAGCCGTTAATTTTCAGATTTCCATTTGCTATCTCGTTCGACAGATAGCGCAGTCCCTTCACCAAATAACGGAAACAGAAGATGATGACAATAATCTTAAAGAATTTCGGCAGGAAACCGATAACCGCAAAGAAGATGTCAGTGACAGGTTCCCAGATATAATTCAATATGGTGTAGGTAAACATCTTTGTCTCAGGAAAAGCAGAGAACATGAGCGGAATACTGATAAACAGCAGCATCACAATCACCGCAATCCTCAGTACCTTAAACATAATCACCAACAAAATGCCCATCCGGCGCATGTTCAGCAATTCATATTCCTTAATGGTCAACGGCTTCAGAAACCTCATCAGTTTGTGAATCCAATACATCCGCCACTTGTGATACGCCCAGTTCGTAGTCTTAATCAGCGACACCAAAACCGCAAGCACGATTACCACCAACAACAGTCCCCAAAGCTTCTGTTGCAGGCCGTAGTCCTCATGCAGCTCCTGCACCTTTTCCTGGATAATCTTCCGGTACCTCTCCGCCAATTCCTGCCGCGTCGTGTTTTGCCAAAGTCCGTCCATCTCCGACAGACTCAGCAGCACTTCCTCGCCGGCCATAATATCTGTAGAGAACTCACTCTCATACACATAAATCGAATCTGCAAAAAAAGACAGCTTTTTGCCCAATTCAATAATCATTTCCCGTGCAGCTTCAACCCTCGCCTCCGGCAACATGCCTCCACTGCGGGCATACAGCACAAAAAGCGTATCGTCACCCACAACAAGAGGCACACCCCGCGTGATGGCCCGCAACGAATCAACACTGGCCTTCCGCTCCGCAAGCTGCCGCACACCAATATTCAGTTTTTCATCCGAACGTTCCAACTGCTCCATCAAGAGCAAATTCTTCATCTGCTCTTCATGCAACTGACTGCGCAAGTCCTCCATGAGGGAGTCGGAAACCGCACTTAGCGAGTCCTTGACATCCTGAGCCTGCACTCCCACGACGAAGAAAAACAAAAAAACAGCGGAAATAAACCTAAGAATCATAGTAAACATATAGACAGAAGGTTAGAAACAAACTTACATCTTTTTCAAAAGACAGATGCAAAGGTACGATTAAGCGAGCGAAAAAGCAAAAGTTTTTTTGATTTTTCTGATTATCTGAGTGTACCATCAGGACGCTGAAAGCGTCTCCGCTCCGTAACCGTAGGTCGAAACGACCTGCGGATGGGATGCAAGGAGGGAAGCAGCACCCTGGAGGGGTGCCCCATCAATGGCACTGGGCACCCCCATGCCAACGAATCGCAGAACAGTTACAGGGGACAGCCCCAAATCATAAAAAAACATAAATAAACGTCACCAACACCGCCTTTTTTTCCCCGTTTACCCTTTTCTCCATAAATTTGTCTGAAAATCAAATTAAAAACAAAACAAACACATATGAAACATTTCTTCCTGACCCTCTCGCTCCTGGTAGCTTGCACGTCATCCTTTGCACAAACAGAGGCCACACCTCTGAACGAAGTCGTGGTTACAGGCACCCGCAACGCCACCGACGTGCGTCACCTCCCCATGACCGTCACCGTCATCGACCGTGAGAAACTGACCGAACAGCACCAACCCTCCATCCTGCCCACCGTCATGCAGGAAGTCCCCGGCCTCTTTGTCACCAGCCGCGCCATGATGGGCTACGGCGTATCGACAGGTGCAGCCGGCGGCATCAATCTGCGTGGCATCACCGGTGGAGCCGGCCAGCTACTCGTACTCATCGACGGACATCCGCAATATCAAGGCATCTATGGCCACCCCATCAGCGACAGCTATCAGACGATGATTGCCGAGCGTGTCGAAGTGCTGCGCGGTCCTGCCTCCATGCTTTATGGCAGCAACGCTATGGGCGGCGTCATCAACATCGTCACCCGAGGCATGGAGAGCGATGGCGTACAGACACACGTCAACCTCGGAGCTGGCAGCTACGGCACCGTGCAGACCGAAGCCAGCAATCAGGTACGCATCGGGAATTTCTCTTCCACCGTTGCCGCCCAATACAACCGCACCGACAACCACCGTCCCCGCATGGGCTTCCAGCAATATGGTGGCTACGTCAAACTGGGCTACGACTTCAGCAAAAACTGGAAAGCCACGGTGGATGCCAACCTCACCCGCTTCAACGCCTCCTATCCGGGAGCAGAAGACAGCCCGCTCTACGATGCCGACCAATGGATTACCCGTGGCGTGGCATCAGCAGCCATCGAGAACCACTACGACCGCACCAGCGGAGCCCTGAGCGTCTATACCAACTTTGGCAACCACAAGATTGACGACGGCACCGACAACCCCGACAAGCCCACACAACGCTATTTCCGTTCAAAAGACGCACTGACAGGCATTTCTTGGTACCAAAGCGTCCAACTGTTCAAAGGCAACCGCATCACCGCAGGCGTGGATTACCAGCACATCTACGGCAATGCCTACTACACCTCAAAAAAGACCGGCGAAGTCATGGATACCCCCAACAAGCAGAGTGCCCGTTCCCATCGCAACGAAGTTGCCGGCTACGTTGACTTCCGTCAGGACATCATTTCGTGGCTGACCATCGATGCCGGCATCCGCCTCGACCACCACAGCATCACCGGCACTGAGTGGATTCCGCAGGCAGGCATCGTCGTCCGCCCCATACAGTCGGGCGAAATCAAGGCCATGGCCAGCAAGGGATTCCGCAACCCCACGATGCGTGAGCTTTATCTTTATCCCCCCTCAAACGAGGAACTGGAGCCTGAACGCCTCTGGAACTACGAACTCTCATGGCGTCACCGCATAAACGGCGGATTCACCTACGGCGCGAACCTCTTTTACAACAAGGGCGACAACATGATTCAGACCATCCAGCGCAAAAACGTGAACACGGGCGAGATTGAAAACTGGGGCTTCGAATTGGAAGCCAAATGCCCCATCAACCGCCACTTCGGCGTCAGTGCCAACTCGTCCTACCTGCACATGAAAAACAAAATCGTCGCCGCTCCCGTTTCCACGGTTTACCTCGGCATCGATTACCGCAGCAGCAAGTGGTTCGCCAACCTGGGCGTACAACACATCGGCAACCTCTACACCGCCGTAGGCAACGACGAAAAGACCGAGAACTTCTGGCTGCTGAACGCCTCCGTCACCTACACCGCCACCCACAACCTCCGCCTTTGGGCACGTGGCGAAAACCTGCTGGCACAAAGCTACGAAATCAACGCCGGCTACCCCATGCCCCGCGCCACCTTCATGGGCGGCATCACTCTGAACTTCTGATTACCACTCCTTGGTGCGGGCGTGTGTACCTGCACCAAGGACAATTTTCTTGCAAAAACGTCGCATAATATGCGTTATTTTGCAAGTTTTTTTGGCAGTTCGGAATAGCTTTAGTATTTTTGCCGCAGAATCTGCGACGATACACCCGGCATTTCGTCGCACATAAGTTAGCAAGCATTATGTATATACACGAAAGAGGCAATTGGACAAACTTCCGTTGGGACACTTCGCAGGTGTCACTCCTTCAGGAGGAAGTGTTTCGTAAACAGGGGTTGCTTTATGGCAGACTGAGCTCTTTGGGCTTTGACAGCAAACTGCGTGCTATGGCAGAGAACCTGACTTATGACGTAGTATATTCTTCTGAGATTGAAGGCATCCGACTGAACGTGGAGCAGGTTCGCTCTTCCATTGCCAGAAAGCTTGGCATTGAGAACGTGAAATTTACTGCGCCTTCGCACTATGTCGATTCCGTTGTGAGTGTAATGCTTGAAGCAGTTCAACATTATGACATGCCTCTGGGGAAAGAAAAACTTTGTGCTTGGCAAGCTGCTTTCTTTCCATCCGGCTATAGCAAAGGTGGGCAGATAGAGATTGGGCAGTACCGAACAAACGAGGAACATATCGTCAGTGGAATGTTCGGACATGAAAAGGTTCACTATATTGCTCCTTCTCCAGAGCGCATTGAAGAGGAAATGGAAAAGTTCCTCCTGTGGTTTGATGGAGAAGAGCCTGTAAGCAGTGTCATCCGTTCTGCCATCGCTCATTTTTGGTTTGTGAGCATTCATCCCTTTGAGGATGGCAATGGACGATTGGCCCGCATCCTTTCCGACATGCTCTTGGCTCGTGGAGAGAAGAGTGAGTTCCGTTTCTACAATGTCTCATCACAGATTAACAAGGACAAGAATCACTACTACGACATTCTTGAACGTATGCAGCATGGCGATGGTGACATTACTGAGTGGTTAGTGTGGTACATGCAGAAATTGGTGGAGGCGCTTGACGAGGCAAACACCATCGTTTCTACTATCTTGAACAAGAGTTTTTTCTGGCAGAAAGCATCGGCTGTGCCAATGACAGAACGACAGACGCAGATGCTCAATCTTTTTCTTGACGGCTATGAGGCAAAGATCACGTCAAAGACATGGGCTACATTGGCAAAATGCTCGAAAGACACGGCCATACGTGACATACAGGACCTGGTTGACAAAAACATCCTTATAGAGGACATACCTGGAGCAAAGCGACCAAGCTACTCCATCGTCTATGATGCAGAGGACTTGACGCAGTTCTTCACCGAGGTAAGCATCACAGAAGAAAATGGCATTCCATATCTCCATGCTCTGTTCAGGGGAAAGAAGCCGATATGCGAAAGAATCCTAAAGCTTGATGCAGACCGATACCAGAAAGGAGATTTGCCTTTGGCCAATTTGCTCAGTAAATACTGCTCGTATATAGTTGCAAACAATAGAAATTTGTAACTCCCTTTTTAGGCCAGATTTCCAATCTTACTAACCTCCCACTCCTTTGGAATCTGGCCAATCCATTCCATGCCGCTATCTTTATATTCTCCTGCCATGGGTTAGTGATTCTGGTTATTCTGATTATTCTGACTACTCTGACTACTCTGATTTCTTTGATTATTCTGATTATTCTGACCATTCCGATAATTGATTCTACTCTGGAACATGCGCTCTTTGATACCACCCTCTTTCACAAAGCGGTCCTGCATAGTTACCAACAGCTTGTGGAGCATATACATAGCCTGATGGATGAGAGTAATGCTAAGATTGGCTATTTCCTCGTCATTCATACGCTGTATCTTCTCTGCATAGTCCTTTTTTATCTGTTCGCTTCGAGCATATTGTCGCATCTTCTCATATCTGGGGTGAAGGTTGCCCCATTGCTCCAGATTGCGCACACGCAGGTAGTCCTCATAGTCATCAAGCAGTTCCTCCAAGCTTGCCTTCGCCACATTGGTCAGTTTTATCTCTGTTTCGCTGGACGTGGCAGCAGCTTGATTGCCCTCAGCAATGTTCTGCTTGCCAGAACGGGCAGCCTGTACCATCTGATCAATCGTACGGTCACCTTTCTGCAAATAATGTTGGGTAAAATAAAAGGTGATGTCATAAATCATTTCAGTCACCTGATAGACTCGCAGGTGGCGATAATGACCATGCTGAGGAAGAAAAGTTATCTTCTGGTTTTGATCATCCTGATTACTCCGA
Organism: uncultured Bacteroidaceae bacterium; assembly: GCA_905236065.1. Taxonomy (GTDB): domain Bacteria; phylum Bacteroidota; class Bacteroidia; order Bacteroidales; family Bacteroidaceae; genus Minthosoma. The sequence goes on from CAJONZ010000033.1 coordinate 13,813, forward strand.
ATATTCTGAGCACTCTGATTATTCTGATAATTTTGATTATTCTGATTCATCTTCCCATGACTTTAGCCATTAATGCTGTTTTCTGTTGCTCCAACTCTTGCAGATGAGCAAAGATTTCCTCGCTTTTTGGGGTGGCACATATTTGTAGAATTCATTGCTGTCCTCTAATAGTTTCTTGCTATCTTTCAGGCCACAAACCTCATGGTCACCATCCACGCCCAAATACACGACGACTCCCTGAGCGTTTGCAAAGCCGCAAATCCATTTCAGGTATTCGTCTTTCCAGATACGTTTGAACTCAACGTCCTGGCATTCTTTTGGTTTTATCTTGCTCATCTCCTTATAACGTTTTCATTCCTGTTTCTATTACGTGTTGAAATTATGGTAACGTATCTATCCCTGTGTCACTTCTCATGTGCAATAATTCATTTTTCTCATTAGATAAAATTATGATTATGAACTGTCTCCACCGATTCTGCTATAGACTATAGAAATAATCTTTAATCTTTTGAGCCATCAGCAGTCTTCGTTTTTCAAGGAAAATGTCATAATCTGTAAAAATCATATCCTTGAAATCCATCTGGATACAATTGGATCTACAATTGTTAATCAATTCGTCAGTATTCGTGATGGTTGTGTATTTCGACTCTGCCCCATTCATGCATGCCTCGTAAACTTCTTTCATGTACACATTAGGAGCCTGCATCCCAATGGCAATATTGATGGGCTTTGAAAGTACGGCATAATTGGCGACCTGATTATAACGGACGACACTGTTGATGCCTGCATTCTGCAAATACTTCCTAGGGAACAGGTGATGAATGTCTGCTGTTTCAAGCAAGTCTCTCACTTTCGCTCCTGGACTCAGGAAAGAGTCGTCGTTAAATTTGCATTGTGCAGCAAGGAAAACAGTAAATGCAGGCGATGTAGAAGAAGACGTTTCCAACTGCTGGGGTAGCGTCACGTCCCAGAAAGTCTCAGCCAAGTTTGCCATTACCTCATTGTAATAGCGCAAAAAGCCTCTGTCATTAATGGCTCTCAAATCCCTTTCCATCTGGGTCTCAGGTGAGCCGACATAGCGGCCTGTCAATACAGACATTACATACCATCTCTGCACATAGTGCGACACTTTGAGTTTTTCTATCGAATTGTCATTTCTTAGTCTTATGAATAAAGTATAGGCAAAGTCCAATGCCATTCTACCCTTGACCAATCTGGAATAGACGAAGCCTGCTTGCTTGATTGTGTCAAAGAATTGTTTCAGGATATACTCATTGCAATAGTCCTTGACGCCATCAGTGAACCTGGCAAACGTATCTTCCTGTATCGCCTCTTCAAACGAACGTGTCTCAAAGTTTCTGCCATGCAGAAGATCTGTCAGGTTAGCCAGTTTGCCACGATAATACTTTGTCATGAAGGAAGTCCTCAGCACATCGTCAAAAACAGGAGTGTAGATATTGAAATGATAATTGGCAACCCACTTGATTATGTTGTAGTATTCTGAGGCCACAAATTCAGAGTCCTGATTAATCTTATTAATGAACTCAGAACTGACAGCCAAATGACTGAAATAGTCGATAGCTTTGCGAAGCATGTATCCTCCGTATTTCTCATCAGCAGCTATTGTAGACATCACGAAATCTGCCTGTGTCAGTGCCTTTCCTTGGCTATTGATTCGGATAAAGATTTCTGTCACTTCATCTATAGAAAGACTTTCTGCCAAGCGAATGATTCCAATAGGGCAGTTTTTGATGTTAATGACGTTCTGAATGAGAGAACTAAGCACTTGAGGCTCCATTTCAGGATTTGCGTTACAGAACTCTGTTACAAAAGTCCAAGAATTGAAGTCTGGTTTGAATAATTCGGCTATGTCTTGAATCCAACGTTTATCTTTCAATATGGCAGCACTCTGCACTTCAAACCTGGATTCGTCTTTCTTTGCGAAGGGGTTGAAGGCAATCTTATAAACTTTCTCGTTGAAGTCTTTATCAAGGACCTTCATTCCTACAAGGGCTGTCATAATAGCGGTAACACGCTGCTGCCCGTCAATCATAATCATCTTACCACTTGTAAGATTCCCTTGTTTATCTTTCATGTTTGGGTTTTGCCAAACAATGAGATACCCAACAGGGAAACCATTATACAAAGAATCTATGAGGTCACGAATCTTTGAACCGTCCCAAACAAATGGCCTCTGAATTTCAGGAATAGAAATCTGGCCATTATTGATATAACCTATGACATTGTCGATTGTTCTACTATCTACTGAGAATTGTGGCATAATTATGTCTTATTTCGTTTGTTTATTATAGGGATTCCCCCCTAAAAAAGCGATATAACAAGCAATACTTATTTTTCCATCCATACCCCAGTTCGGGATAAGAAAGTTCTCTAAAAAGTTGGCAACCTGAGGCGTTTTTACATCTTTACATGTGATTTCCAGTTACTTATAAGGTTACAAAAGAACACGCTCATGATTACCAACGACAAAAATACAGAAAATTTCTGTGCCGTGGATGGATTTTGCAAGGAATTTGATAAGGAGATGGACAAAAAGTCTCTGATGTCGCAAAATGGCAAACCGCGAAGATACCGCAAGGCACCACGACTAAGCATCGTTCGTTCAATCCGTTATGACGCAGAACTCTTTTCGTGAATAGAGTACTGCGTGAAATCGAGAAGAGTTCTGCGTCGTCTCCGATAGAGTTCTGCGTCAAATTTGGAATAGCCCACCGACGAGTATCTCAGATTTTAGTCGGGAGTGAGCCCGTATTTCTTGAGCCATTCTATGTAATAGTCTGGCCGCTCCAACATTAGCTGACCATCTTTATCTAAAAAGAGTTGGGTTGTGCTTCCTTCGGCACAAAGCATTTGGTCGCTTTCCCTATAGACTTTGTATGAATAGTCAAGACGTGCACCACGCTGGGGTACGTAAGTTGTGTGGATAACGGCAACGTCGTTCATGGCAAGTGGTGCCAGATGGCGCACATGGACTTCATAGATAGGCGCATAGATGCCCGTCTGCTGCATCACGTCGTAGCCAATGCCGGGAAAGTGGCGCCCGAAGGATTCGCGGCCATCCTCAAAGTAAGTGACATAGGCTCCATGCCACACACGGCGCATGGAGTCTATCTCACTAAATTTGACCTGGATGCGGCAGATGTCGGTCAGGGCATCATTTGAAGGTGTAATCTGAAAACTCATAATCGGTATAGTTCTGTCCCTTCTCGTTCATTCGGAGTGTCTTGATTTCGGATGTCTTGGCATCCATGGTGATAACAAACGATGTAAACATCATGCGTTTTTTGCTCTTGCCTGTTTCGGGGGTAATGGTGAGAACGATGTCCGTACCCTTTTTTTCAAGTGTAACGCCTGAAATCTGAGCAATATCCACGCCGTTGGAAGCTCCCGTGATGATGTTTTCCAGTACTTGCTGGAAGGTGGCAAACTGCGGATTGGTTTTACTGCTGGTTTTGTGAGACTTCCCGCCGATTGTCATGGTGAAGTTTTCACCCTGCATATCGAGTTGGTCTTTGCCATTATTCACACTGATGTTCACCTTGTTGGGCGGCGTAATGGTAAAAGTACCCGCAAACTGTTCGTCCTTCTTCACCGCTGCCTTATGTTTCGTCTTGAGGGCAGAGGCGGTAACGGCATGAACATTTTTGTATCTTGCAACAGCTGCCAGATAATCAGCCTTCTGTGCATGGAGCGGAAGGGCTGAGAGAAGGAAAAGGTAAAAGGAAAAAAGTAAAAAACGCTGCGAAAGTTTCATTTTAATATCAATTTTTAAACGTTAATCATGTATAAAGTCCACCATTGATGGAAAGTACATTGCCTGTGATGTAACCAGCCTGAGGAGAAATGAGGAAAGCCACTGCGGCTGCCACTTCTTCGGGTGTGCCGAAGCGTCCTGCCGGAATCGTTTTCGAGAGGGCCGCTTCATCCAATCCTTCGGTCATATCCGTCTTGATGAATCCCGGTGCAATGGCATTGACGGTAATATTCTTCTTGGCTACCTCCTGTGCCAAAGCCTTGGTCGCGGCAATCAATCCTCCCTTGGCAGCAGAGTAGTTGGTCTGTCCAGGCAAACCACGCAATCCGCTGACACTGGCCATGTTGATGATACGGCCAAATTTATGAAACTGCATGGGCATAAGCAGGGGTTGGGTCACGTTGTAGAAACCGTCGAGGGTGATGCTGAGAACACGTGCCCAGTCTGCCGCCGGCATCAGCGAAAGCAGCGTGTCGCGGCGAATGCCAGCATTATTTACCAGCACCTCGATGTATTCACCATCGTGTGCATCCTGCCAAGCTTCAATGGCTGTCCGAGTCTGCTCGGCATTGGCCACATCGAAGGGCATCAGGTCTCCATCGGAACCAGCCTGCCGCACTTCCTGTAAGGTTTCTTCTGCAGCAGCTGTGTTGCCAGCATAATTGATGAGGATGTGGTAGCCCAGCGTGGCCAGTTTCACGCTGATGGCTCGGCCCAGACCTCGGCTGGCTCCTGTGATAAGTGCGTATTTCATTGTCAAATTGTTATGTTTTTACAAGTTTCTTTGGCTGTCATTACTACTCCCTGCAAACCGTGAAGTGCCAGACTCTGTCCGGTAAGCAGCAGATTTGAGATGGGTGTTTGAGGCGAAAGCACCGTCAGCAGGGCATTGGTGCAGTCCTTGCGAATGCCATAGGCAGAACCCAGGGGCGAGCGGTTGTAATCGCGATAGGTAAGAGGGGTGCTGGTATAACATTCGTTGATGCTGTCGGACAGACCAGGGACGACACTTTCTGCCAGTTCGATACACGCTGTGGCAAAACGATGTTTCAGTTCGCAGTAGGCAGCACTTCGGTGTCCCACGGTGCTATCGGCAAAGGGTTGACAAAGCGACCACGGCATGGGAGTGAGCAAATCCAGTTGCCGTACAAAGGGCGAACCGTCTGCCGGCACTCTTGCACTGACCATCACGCCGCCCACAGGCTCTGTCGTCGCTTCGTAGAAAGTCCAAACGTTGGGCTTTCTGTAGATATATTTATTATGGTTGAAGTATGGGATGGTGTTGGGTTTCAGCAGTAACGAAGCTGTAAACATACCGAAAGTGTTTTCCTGTAGGAAAATCCGCTTACGGAAAGTACGCTTTATCTTGCTGTTTTCCTCTTTGATGAGACTTAGCATGACGGCTGGATGGACGTCGCAGATGAATGTAGCACCTTCGTATGTCATACCGTTGGCACAATGTACAGAGGTGATGCGCCCATCATGCTCCACCAACTCCGTCACTTCGGCATTGCAGACCACCTCCCCACCTTGGCGGCGAATGTCGTCCGTTAGTGCTTCCACCAACAGATTGCCATCTCCACGCAATCGCCAGCTGCTTTCGATAAAGGCACTGTTCAGGTGTGCAAAGGAGAAAAGCGGCAGTGTGTCTTTACGGAGTTCAAGCTTCATCGATGCTCCGCTGAGCACATTGATGAGCAATTCATCACGGAACAACTCATGCAGATATTTCCAGGCATTCACATGGATGCTCTGCTCATCGTCCAGATGTCCGAGCATATCGACGTATCGTTGCAATGCCTCCTTCTCCCGTGGGAAATAGTGGGCAAGCGTTGCCGCAAAGGTCGTAAAGCCTTCGGCAAGGGGGAATGTCTCCTGAGCAATCGTCACACGGTCAAAGCCCTCGGCGTCCAGTCGCTGCCAAGGCAGACGAAGCAATCCCAATTCCGAGAATGCAGCGTGCAAGGACTGTCCTTCAGCCAACCCTCCCACATAATGTAAACCCGTATCAAAACGGAAATGGCCGCGCTGGTAACTCTGCATACAGCCCCCTGGTTGCTGCTGCCGTTCAAGCACCAACACCCCGAGGCCCCGTTTTGACAGCAACTGTGCACATGCCAATCCGCCAAGGCCCGACCCGATGATGACAACGTCAGTCTTCATGATTCATCCTTCGGAAAACGGCTGGTTGCACTACGTATGAGAGCACGACAGATGCCACCATGCCGACCAGTGTGGCAAAACCTACAGAGTGGATGGCAGGATGCTGGGCTGCCAGCATCGAACTGACCGTGACGATGAGGATAATGGCAGAGAAGAAGATGGCCGTCTTGTGATAAGCCAGCAGCTGTTTGTCATTGTCACCCATCAGTCCGTTCATCACAAAAATGCTGTAATCCACTCCGATACCGAATATAAATGTGGAGATAATGATGTTTATCAGATTAAATTTCATGTCGAACAGGGCCATTGCTCCCAACACGATGAGCCAACTCAGCAGGATGGGAGCAAAACCCAAGAGCGTGTAGCGCAGGTTGAAACGGAAACTGACCAGCAACACCATAAACACAAACGCCATGCTCACCCACTGCAGCAAGTTGAAGTCGCGGTTCAATGCAGCCAGCGTGTCCCTGGTATAATAATAGGTGTCCAGCACCAACATGTTCGGTTCTTCGGCAATCGCCGAACAAATGCGGTGATAGTCTCCCCGTTCATCATGCACCGTATCATTCGCACAGCGCACCGAGGTAAAGCAGAGATAATCACCGCTGTATGTCTCCTCCATCAACGTGGACTGATAGCCTGGCGGCAAGATGCCTGCCTCATAGAGTGGGGCTGGTTCGTAGTCCGCCGTGGCATAATCGAAGAAGCTGTCGAACCCCTCAGGGGTAAGCCCTGCCTCGGGTGCCGTCTGATGGATGAGTTGCCGTACCTTGTTGAGTCGTTCTTCCGTCCAGTATGCCTTCCATGCATCAATGCGTTTTTGCTGTGTCTTCAGCGGAATGAACATCTGGTCCGTATGCGTATAACTCTTCACCAAGCCCAGCGCCTGAAGCGAATCCAGTTTCTGGCTAAGCTGGTGGAAATTGCAAATGGCTTCTTCCATTGTTTTGCCCTGAGCGGCAAAATACTTGGACTTGTCGCCCGTAAAAGTTTTGCTACGCAACAACTCTTCCGAGTAGGTGGTCAGTTCTGCCTTATAGCCCAGGTTGTGCATATCGGAATCAAACTGTGTACCCTTCGCCACATAGCAAGCTACCATCCCCACTGTCGCCAGCAGGATAACAACTAACAGCAATTTCTTGCGGTCAAACGGATAGCGATTCAGGCGGTCTATCAAGGCAAAAGCCCGTTTGTTCATAGCAACCCGTTCCAATTCCAAAAGATGAGGTAAATAAACAAGTGCAAACAACGTTGTGCCCACAATGGCCAAGGCTGCAAACAGTCCGAAGTCCAACAGCAAATCTGTCTTAATGAAAAACAGACCCATGAACGAGCCAATCGTCGTGATACAGCCCAACAGCACAGGTTTCACCTCGCTTCGCAACACCTCCACACTGTCTGTCACATATTTATAATGAATCAGCACATGGAGCACATAACTCATTGCAACGCCCAGCACAATGGCACCGATGCCCAAAGCCATCAGTGAGAATTGCCCTTTCAGCACATACATGACGGCCAATCCGAACAGCGTGCCAAATGCCACAGGCAGCAACAGGAGTGGAACCGTACTCCAACCCCGCAAACAGATAGCCAGCAATAACAGCACAATAATCAGCGACCACGCCACACTCCCTATCAAGTCGTGCTTGATGGTGCTGGAATTGTAATAACCGCTGGCAGGTGTGCCGTGATAGGAAATCTTCACTTCGGGATGACTGATTGAGAAACTGTCTATCAGCTCATTCAACCAGACAAAGAGCTTTGACCCTTGTCCCGTGTTCGTAGCAGAGAAGCTGGGAGAGATGAATGCCACACAAACCGAGGAGTCACGCACAAAGAAGTGGTTCTCCAGTGTGCGGTAACTGCCTCCCGTGGCTTGCATCAGCGGCGCCATCTGTTCCTTCAGTACCATGCGCAAACCAATGGGATCCATCTCTATCAGTTCGGGGAACATATCGCCAAACTCGCTTTGAAAGTCCTTGGCGTTCTGCGCCATCTGCCGCTTGAAATGTTCGACCGTAAGCAAGGTGTCGAATGCTGCGTATGCCGCCGTGTCGATATAACACGGTAAATGTTCGCTCAGGAAATCAATGGCGTCGGGCAGCAAATCTTCTGGAATCCTGTAAAACACATCGCCCACAGGCTGTTCCATACTGTCCAAGGCTGCATTACGCTCCAACAACGTATCAACAAACGCATCGCAGACCGCCGCCAATTCTTCCACGCTCAAATCGGGGTTTTGCTTCTCAAACAGCAAGAAGGTCTTATCCTTGATGCGCAGACTGGCAAAAGCCATCTTCGTGCTGCCATCTTCATTCTTCGACGACGGCATCAGCTTGTTGAGGTCTTCTTCCAGATGGATACGGGATGTCAGTATGCCGAAGAGCACAAACAAAAAGGCCATCGAGAGCCACAATGCAGCCCGATGGCAATGGAAATACTGGTATATCTTAATGAAAAAGGATGTCATGGCTTATGTTTTAATCAGCGTCCCTTTCAGTTCCATGTAGGTCTGCGACTGGTTGTAGATGCTGGCCTGAAGTTGGTAGCCCTCTTCCGTGGGCGTGGTCTGTATGCGGACAAGGAGGACAGGACATGTCGCAGGTGTGGCAACGGCAGTCAGGCGGCACTGTTTGATAGTTTTGAAACAGAGGTTTTCGCCGAGAAGTCGCATGGCGCACTCTTTGATAGTCTGGATGTTGCACACACCTGGACAAACGGGCTTGCCAGGGAAATGCCCCTGATAGACCGTGCAATCGGCAAGCAGTTCAATGGTATAGGTAGCCACGTGCTCATTGTCCTTGGCCACAGCGGCAATTCTGTAGAACTTGTCGTCGAGTAACATCATTCCTGCGCTATGAAAATTTTCATCTGTGTCTTGGCTACCAGTTCTTTGCCATTCCTCAGGGTTTCGCCGTGTAGTAAGGTGACTCCCTGTGCCTCTGGTCCCATCACGATGGTTGTTTGCAATTGGTCGCCCACTTTGGGCAGTTGATAGAGGTGGAAATTTTTGATTTCCCCGATATATCCCACAGGCGGCACTTTGGCTCCGCCCTGTAAGGCTTTGTGTCCAGCATAGGCTGAAGCCGACTGTGCAATGTGTTCGATAATACCCGTTTCGGCCATTGTACCATCTGACTGCAAAAAGAAGTTGTCTTCCCTCACAGTCAGTTGGCACAGAGCCTGTTCCTCGTCAGCCTCTGTCAGTTCGTCCACCATGATGATGGGTGGACGCTGCGGAATGAGTGCCTGTATGTTGTCCATACTTAATTTTAGGCAACGTGACTTTCAATGTAGTCGTAGAGCTGAGCGAAAGTCTTGATGGTAGGCAGTTCCTCAGCAGGAATCTTCACCTTAAAAGTGTATTGTACAACTGCCACCAAGTCAACCAAACTGAGGCTGTCTAACTGCAAAGTCTCATAAATAACAGCCTCTGGCTGGATTACACTTTCATCTACTTCAAATTCTTCGGCAAGTGTGCCTTTTACTTTCTCAATGATTTCTTCACGTGTCATTTTTTTAAATCTTATCTGTTTTGTGATTAAATATTCTTTACGATCAGCGTGGAATTGGTGCCGCCAAAGCCAAACGAATTGGAAAGGAACATATCGAAATGCGCCTCTCTTGTTTCGGGTACGACGTTCACCTTTGCCGTTTCCTCGTCGGGATTTTCAAATCCTGTGTTACCGGCAATGAAGCCGTTCTTCATCATCAGCATGGAGTAAATCAACTCGCTGGCACCTGCCATCCACATTTCATGTCCAGTTTGGCTCTTGGTAGAAGTCACAGGTACACGGTAGTCGCCAAATGTCTGGGCGATGGCCAATGCCTCGCGTCCGTCGCCAGCCTTTGTGGAAGTGGCATGAGCGTTCACATAGCCTATCTGCTGTGGAAGGATGCCGCCATTCTTCAACGCCAATTCCAGAGAACGTGTGGGGCCAGCAACATTGGGCGTAGAGATATGGTCGCCATTGCCTGAAAAGCCCCAGCTCACGATTTCGCCCAAGATGGTTGCACCGCGCTTCACGGCATGGTCGTAACTCTCCAGGATAACTGTAGCCGCACCACCACCCGGTACCAGTCCGTCGCGGTCGCGGTCGAAGGGACGACTGGCCTGTGTGGGATTGTCCTCACGCAAGGAGAAAGCCTGAATGCCGTCAAACGAAGCCACACTGTACATGTTCGCCTCTTGTGCTCCACCACAGATGATGCAGTCTTGCAGTCCATTCTTGATGAGCAAGTAGGCATTGCCAATAGCCAGCGAACTGGAAGCACAGGCTGCGCTTGCCGTCAGGTTGATGCCACGCAAGCGGAACAAGCAAGCGAGGTTCATCGTCACCGTAGAGTTCATCGACTGGAAGATGGCACCACTTCCGCAAGCCGCCGTATCACGAAACTCGCGGAATTTGTCGAGTGCTGCCATCGTAGCTTCAGCCACCGAATCATTCCCATAAATGATACCCACCTCGTGTGCATCCAAAAAATCCTGGTCAATCTTTGCATGGTCCAGGGCCTGAAGCGTAGCCATATAGGCATATTGTGCCTCTTCGGGCATAAACATACGCAAATTGCGCGGAATCAGTTTCTTCAAATCGGGCTTCGGAACATTGGCGCACAGTCCGCTGCGAAAACCGGCCTCCTTGCGTTCTGCACTCAGCACGATACCGCTACGACCCGTGTAGAGAGAATCTCGCACCTCGTCGAGCGTCTGTCCCAAGCAAGACCAAATGCCCATGCCCGTAATAACTACTCTATTCATAATTCTATCTTCTTCTTCCAGCAGCGTCGCCGTTTGATGTATTCAGGATTCATCGGCTTCCACTGCGAAAGTTCCTTTATATTCGTTTCTAACTGCGGAGCTGTTTCAGCCCACTTGTATCCCTTCCTATTATAAATAGGTATCAAATCGTTGAAGACAAGTGCCGTCAGCCCCAATCCCTGCATGTCAGGGCGCACGGCGATGAGCAGCAACTGTGCCGTGTCTTCATGTTTGAACTTGAGCGACTTCAGAATATGGAACCAACCAAAGTGGCTCAACTTCCCGCCCGCCTTCTGCAAGGCGTGCGACAGACTGCTCAGCGTGACACAGCCACAGACCAGTTCATTCCGCTCGTTCACGATGAGAGGCACCATGTCCATGTCCAACAGCGGCACGTAGGTACGCAAAAATTTGGCTATCTGTCCGTCAGACATCTGCGAGAAACCAAACAACGGTGCGTATGCTTCGTTCATCAGCGTCAGTAGCCTGCGTCCCCATTCGCCCATCGCTTCGCGTCGGGTCACCTTTATCAGGCAAAGACCAAACATCTCCTGGGAAAGTGCAGCCACACGGGCATACTTTGGCGGAACTTGTTCGGGAATCCGTACACGTATCTGCACCCAGTCTGCCTCCTTCTCAAAACCCAATGCCACCATGTGGTCGGGGTAATAAGGATAATTGTAGATTTCCACCATGCCACCCATCAGATGGAAGTCCTCTACCAACATGCCTTCCTTGTCAAAGTCTGAAATACCCATAGGCCCTTGGATGTATTCCATGCCGTGCTGTTTGCCCCATTGTTCCACAGCCCCTATCAGAGCCGCCGAAACCGCAGGGTCGTCAATAAACTCTATCAGTCCGAAGCGCACATTTTTCACATTCCAAGTCTCGTTGGCACGGTGATTGATTATGGCTGCTACACGCCCGACCACTTCATCGTTTTTCAATGCTATAAAGGGTTGGATATCGCTAAATTTCAACCCTGCATTCTTTTTTACATCAAACATGCCACGCACATCACTGTCCATGTCGGGGACATACTGTGCGCAGCCTTTATAAAGCCTATGCGGAAAAGCCAGGAAAGCTTTCATGTCCGACTCAGACTTTACAACCCTTATGATAACACCCGATTGTGTCATTCTGTTCGTGTTTGCCAAAAAATCGTGCAAAATTACGAAATAATTAGGAAAAAGTCGAAAAAAGAATCTTTTTTTTCAAAAAGAAGACCTTTTGAAACAAAAAAGGAGCTTTTTAGAACATATTCGTGTGGAGGGGAAATAAGCCCCTGTTCGGGATAAGAATTGATACACTTTTATGCTTTTTAAGGGCATTTTGCTCTATTGATATTTTTTAGGGATAGTCAGATTACAATGTTTGATGGCATATTTTATAGTAGAAACCATATAAAAACATCAAATAAACATATTTTTATATTAGAAACGATGTAGTTTGAGAAAAATGTTGTAATTTTGCATTCGAAATAATATAATTTATATGGAAAAGACAAAATTGTCGGCAGTGGTAAAGGCTTTGCGCAAGGAATATGGCCTTACGCAAGAAGACCTTGCCATGAAGTCTGGAGTGGGTCTGTGCTTTGTGCGCAATCTGGAGCAAGGAAAGCAAACTCTACGGATGGATAAGGTAAATCAACTCCTCGATTTGTTCAACTACGAACTTACAGCAACCAAGAAATGACATAGCAGCGAGTGCAGAGCCAAGTTTACTTGAGCTCTGCCGAGTCGCTATGGAATTCGAATGAAATTCAATCAATGAGACAAGCAGAAATATACCGAAAAGAAATCCTTGCAGGTGTCCTGACAGAAGATGGTGGTGAATACCGCTTCTGTTATGGTGAGGCGTATCTTGCACGGGAAGACGCACAGCCTGTCAGCCTGACACTCCCACTACAGCAGGAAGCATTCGTAAGCCCCGTGCTATTTCCGTTTTTTGACGGATTGATACCTGAAGGCTGGCTACTCGATGTGGCACTTCGCAACACCGACATCAGCATTCTTGACCGCATGTCGCTACTGCTGTTATGCTGTAAGGAGTGTATAGGTTCCGTCAGTGTTGTGCCCATAATCAAGGAAGGAGGTGACCATGTGTAAATGTCTGTATTGCTATCAAGAATTGGAAGAGGGTCAGAAAGACTTTCATCCAGGGTGCGCACGGAAATTCTTTGGGACAAAAGATGTACCCTTGTTGGAATATAAGCATGAAGATCTCGATCAATTAGCCGAGCAAGTAATCCGCGCCCAAACATCGCTGACAGGTGTCCAACCCAAATTGTCTCTAAACCTCAACAAGCACGATGGCTGTAGCCGACTTTCTATTGTAGGACTTTGGGGTGATTATATCTTCAAGCCTCAGACAGAGAGTTATCCACAGTTGCCCGAAAACGAGGATTTGACGATGCACCTTGCAGAAGTGGCAAAGATAAATGTCGTGCCTCATAGCTTGATTCGTCTGGCTGACGGAAAACTGGGTTATATTACCAAGCGCATTGACCGTATCAAGAGTGGCGAGAAGATTGACATGGAGGATATGTGCCAATTGACATTGCACCCTACTGAATACAAGTATAAGGGTTCGCATGAGCAGATCGCAAAAACTATAATACAATATAGTGGCACGCCCAAACTCGACTTGACGAACTACATGCAATTATTGCTATTCTGCTTTGTCACTGGCAACAATGACATGCACTTAAAGAACTTTTCTCTTTACCGCCCTTCAAAGGGTTATCAGTTGGCTCCGGCTTATGATCTTCTCAATGTTGCGATTGCAAATCCCAAGGACAAAGAGGAACTGGCGCTGCCTCTTTCCGGGCGAAAGACGAAACTATGTCTAAATGATTTCCTAATTGCGGCAAAGACAATGGGGCTGGATGAGAACGTGGTGAGGCGTCTCATAGAAGGACTTCAAAAGGCTCTCCCTAAATGGCAAACGCTCATATACAGTTCTTTCCTCAGCGAAGATATGAAGAAAGCGTATGAAGAACTCATCGTCTCTCGGTTGGGGCGCTTGCAGAAATAATACGCATAGAACCACCTTCGTAAATTGCGAATGTGGTTAATAACGCATTATGGAACTTCTATGATACTGCGTGACAGAAAAAAGAAGACTGAAACAAAATGTTTACGGATTGGTTACTGAAACTGCTGAAAAGGTTGTTTACATCAGAAGAACGGCCTGTGGAAGAGGACTGTGTGCAGCGTGAGTACACGTGGCACTTGGATTCTGTGCATAAACGGAAATTGCACGGAGAACTGACGCTTGAATTCTCGAAGCAGGAAGTGGAACAGCTTCGCCGGATGAACCCGTTCAACACATACGGGCGCGACGGCTATACCTACGACATGAATATCCGATGCATGTTTGATTATCTGCTGCATAATGACTATACGCGGCAGCATGTGCGCACCATCGCCCAATACATCAAGGAGCGGATAGAACGTGCCCACTATTCCGAGCTCGACCTGGTGCAGTTTGCCCTGGATTTCGTGCAGGAGCCCAACATCATGTATCGCATCGATGAGGAATGCGCTGCGATAGGCCACGTCAAAGAGTACATGCGTTTCCCCGACGAGGTGCTCTACGACAAGGAGGGCGACTGTGACTGCAAGTCATCACTCATGGCGGCCCTCTTTCACGAGCTGGGATACGGTGTGCTTATCATGCTGTCGAGAGACTTAGGCCATGCAGCTATCGGCGTGGAATGCGGGAAAGGGTGGCTCAACTATGTCAAGCCCCAACAGTTGCGTCGCATCCTGCTGACCTACAATGGCAAGCGCTATCTGTTCTGCGAGACGACAAGCGACGGCTATAAGGTGGGACAAATCAGGTTCACCGACTCCACCAAGGATTTTGAAACAATCATAGAAATCCCAGCATAACATCCTTTCAAATGTCCCAAAAACGGGTGTTATTTTTGCGGACAACCATTATAAATTTTCCCATAAGCCGCTCCTTTTTTCCAAACAGTCCCGCGTAAGAAAATATTCTCGTCGCCATACTTTTTATTATCGCCGCGAATATCAAATATGACGGCGATATATTTTTTATTCTCGGTGAGAATAATCTTTTTCAACGAAGCGTTGGGAAAATGCACATCCTTCTTCACAAAAAACAGAATGATTCCCTGCAAAAACACACAAAAAAGGTGAGGCAAAAAAGCTAATACGTCTGAAAAGCAACACCGTTGATTGGGACGATTGGGGGTAAAATGGACTTTTTCTTTGGATTTTGTCTGCTTCTGGTGAATTATTTCCTTGGATTTTATCAATTTTAGTCAGGTTATTTGTTTGGATAATATCTTTTGTGTATTTTTGCAACCGATAAAACAAGAAGTAAAAGATGTATTATCCAAGATACATAGATAGCTATTTAGCGGAATGGGCCTCACGTGAGACTCATAAGCCGCTATTGCTTCGTGGGGCACGTCAAGTGGGCAAGTCAACAGCTGTACGTCATCTGGCAGAGCATTTCGAGAGCTATGTGGAAATCAATTTTGAGAAACAGGCATCTTATATTCCACTGTTTCAGGTGAAAGATATCGATGTAAAGAAAATCGTCTCACAGATAGCCGCAATGGCTGGGAAGCGCATTGTTCCAGGCAAGACGTTGCTTTTCTTGGATGAGGTTCAGGCCTGTCCAGGGGCCGTTATGTCGCTTTGGTTCTTCAAAGAAGATCTGCCCGAACTGCATGTCGTTGCTGCTGGATCGCTACTGGAGTTTGCTCTTGAAGACCTGCCGTCCTTCGGCGTGGGCCGCATCCATTCCATGTTCATGTTCCCGATGACTTTCGACGAATTCCTCATTGCAAACAACGAACAGCTATTGATGGAAGTCCGAAACGGTGCCACTTCATCCCAGCCACTCCCCCAACCACTCTATGAGAAGTTGGTAGGGCTCACAAGGACTTTCATGCTTGTAGGTGGTATGCCTGAGGCTGTGGCCAAATGGGTGGAGACACACGACTATCAGGCCTGTCAGGAAATACAGGATGATATTGTTGTGACTTACGAGGATGATTTCCCGAAATACCGCAAGAAGATCGACCCCACGCTACTTCGCAACACCATGCGAAGTGTCGCCGTGCAGGCTACGGATAAGTTCGTTTTTTCTGCCGTGGAGGGCAACTACAAGGCTGCCGAGGTGAAGAAGGCACTGAATATGCTCACCAAGGCCGGAATTGTGATACCCGTGACACATACTGACGGTAACGGACTGCCACTGGGAAGCGAGGCAGATAAGGCGTACCAGAAAATGCTGCTACTCGACACGGGTCTGATGCTGCGCCTGCTGAACATGACCACCGGCGACATCTCGGAACTCACCGAACAGATACTGACGAACGATGTTACCGACCTAGTTAACAAGGGGCCGATGGCTGAGATGCTGGCTGGACTCGAATTGCTGCACTACCGAACCCCCAACATCCGCCATGAGATATACTACTGGCAACGCCAGGCAAAAAACTCACAGGCCGAAGTGGATTACATTTCGAGTTATCTGCAGACGGTACTGCCAATTGAAGTAAAAGCCGAAAAGCAAGGTGGCATGAAGAGTCTCTGGATTTTTTTGCGCGAAAGGAAACTCACGAACGCCATCCGCTGTTCGCTGGAAAACTTTGGTGCCTTCGACTATCAAGACCCAGAGGTCAGTGGAGCCGTCCGCCATGTACAGATTTGTCCGCTCTATGCCATATCACAGATGAATCAAATATTGAAGTCTTTTAAATGGGACTCACAAAGTTAATGCTCATTCATCATGTACGATCAGATTCGGGAAGACACGCTCTTTATTATGCTTTATGCAGCAGTGACAATGCTGTCTTTGAACGCATGTTGCTATCTGCTGTTCCGTCAAGGTAATGCCTTTGCCAAAAACATTATACCGCCAGCACGCCTGCGCCGTTGGACTGCTGCGTTTTTTGCCGCCATTGCCTTGTGCCACCTGTGGTATCTGCCGACGTATTTTCTCACCTCAAGCGACGACAAAATGTTGGGCGGTCTTATAGCCGAATTGCTTGACTGCATGACGGTTATTCCTCTGGCGATAGTAGTGCTGTTCACGATGCTGCAAGACCGCAGGCGGCTACTGTGGCCTATCTGCGTCGTGATGGTTCCGTGCGTCGTAGGATTGGCATGGTGCGTCGCTACCCGTAGCGAAGACCTTCTGCCTGTGTTGCTTGTCTATTTCCTTCTGATGTGCATTGGCTTAATTATATATTTGGTACGTGCGTTGAGGCAATACGGACGCTGGCTGCGTGATAACTATGCCGACCTGGAACACAAGGAGGTGTGGCAGAGTTTCGTAGTGCTGGCCATTATTTTGCTGGGATACGCTATCTATTTGCTCGATGTAGGGGAAACGATATACGAATATGCTACGGAGGTCATCAACATCGTACTTATCTGCTATCTCTTATGGCGAGTAGAAACGCTGAGCGACCTGAGTACCCTCCAGTCGCTGGATGTCAATGAAGAAACGCCCATCATAGAGGAACAGACCACTAACAGGGACCTTGGCCCCTTGCTACAAAAGTATTGTATAGACACACAGCTTTACCTACAACACGACCTGACTGTTATCCAGCTTGCTAAAGCTATTGGTACCAACCGCACTTATCTCGGCCAGTATTTCTCCAGCCTTGACACAACCTACAATGCCTATATCAACAATCTGCGCATCAATCATTTCGTCAGTCTCTATCGCGAGGCCATCGCTACCCAGCGTTCCGTTTCAGCCAAACAGCTGGCAAGTGACAGTGGCTACCGGAGCTACAGCACTTTTTCACTTGCCTTCAAGCAACGCATGGGTCAGTCCGTAATGGCGTGGATGCACGATTTTGCCGAGTAATTGGCGGCCCGACTCTTAAAATCCACAAAAACAGTTTCAAAAATCACAAAACCTGATGCACAAGGCATTCAGGGCTAACTTATTTGGGATTATTTGCTTAGTTTTGCAAACAAAAAACCACTAATACTTTATAACCATGAAATGTAAACAGTCAATTATTATGAGAACAAGTAAGAAGATGCTGAAGTTCTTCACAGTTATGAGCGTCATCATCGTAACGAGTATGCTAGCAGGCTGCAAGGGGAATACCTGTGCCGACCTTGTGGTCTATGGTAAAATCTTCACTTCTGAGAACAATCAGGTGGTAGAAGCATTTGCCGTGAAAGACGGTAAGTATGTCTATGTAGGTGACAAGGCGGGTGCCGAAGCTTTTGTTGAAGAGGGCAAGACCGAGGTGCTGGACTATACAGAGAAGGGACTTGTGATGCCCAGCTGCGGTAATGGTCATGCACATTATTCTATGGGTTATGCTATCCATTCCGTTGGAACGATTATGAGTCGGGAAGACGATGTGGACAAATTCTTTAAGGAAATCGTTCCCGCTGCAATCAAGAAGGCAAAGGACAATGGGGCCACGTCTGTCTTTGGCCAAGGCTGGAATATGATAAAGTTTCCGAAAGATATATCTTACCGTCAACAGTTGGATGCCATCTGCAGTGACATTCCCATCTACTTTGCAGACGAGGAAGGTCATAAGGGTTTGGTAAACACCATCATGCTGGTGAAGGCCGGTATCATGAAGGAAGATGGGACCGTACTGAAGAAAGAAATGCGCGGCGGCGAGATTGTGATAGGCTCCGACGGTACGCCTACTGGTTATTTGTCGGAACAGGCCGGAACTTACGTGCGTTCGTTCATGGACAATGAGAATCTCTTTCCTGTTGACGTAGCAAAAGCAAATATGGCAAGCATCCAGGAACAGCTCTTGTCGGAGGGTTATACGATGTATCTCGATGGCTACTCATCCTATTTCTTTAACGATCATTTCTATCAGGCCGCCCAGCAGATGGATCAGGCTGGCGAAATGCACTTCGTATTAGGTACGGCGTGGGAACTGGACAGCTGGATGGATGTGGATGTAACGATGGAAAAAGCCCACAATACTCAGCAATATGCTTCTGAACACATCAAAACAAACTGGCTTAAGCTCTTCATGGACGGTACGGTGGAAAGCGGAACGGGATTTGTAGATCCACTCTATCCAGGCGAAAAGCAGGGTATCCCAAACTGGTCGGAAGAGGAACTGACAGACATCACGCGCAAGGCTAACGAAAAGGGTGTGACCATGCACGTACATGTCATGGGCAACAAGGGTGTTGAGCGCGTTGTCAATGCCTTCATCAACGGTGGAAGGGATGAAATGCGCAATACGCTGATACACGTATATGGCGTAAAAGAGGAGGATTATAAGCGCATTGCAGAGCATAACATACAGGTCGGCGAAGGTTTACTTTGGCATCATGCCGACAATGAACTTCAAGATGAACTGCTTCGTATTCTTCCTGAGGGCATGAAGGACAAAGGCTATCCTATGAAATCCTATTTCGATCACGGCATCAATGTGGCCTCACACTCTGACTTCCCCGCATTGAGCGGCAGTCCCGACGATCCGTTCGGCATTATGGAGATTGCAGTCACTGGCGTTTATCACCTCGAGAATGGGAAACCGTGGTGGACGGAGGAACTCCTGACCCGCGAGCAGGCTCTCATCGCCCTGACCATCAATGTTGCCAAGCAGATGTTCATTGAGAATGAAAGAGGAAGCATCAGCAAAGGCAAGTATGCTGATTTCCTGCTCGTTGACAAAGACGTGCTGACCTGTCCAGTGACAGAGATTCACACGGCTAAGCCAGAAGCTACCTACTTCGAGGGGAAAAAGGTTTATCCTATGTAAATCATCATAAAATAAGGTGACAATGAGAAATAAGAAGCTATGGGTGTTAGCCGCCATCCTTATTTGCGGCGCAGGTGTTGTCTTGACAGCTTGTAAAGGGAAAAAGCAGGCTGAGGACGAAACGAGCGACGAGGTAGCAGAGTACAAAAAAATCGTCAGATCTTGGTATGGCGAGAACAAAACAATTACCGATGGAAAATACGACCAGTCGCTGGCCGTCAAGTGCATCAATGGTACTTTCGTCGGTAAGAAGACTGATGATGTCATAACCTTCAGGGGAATTCCGTATGTAGGCAAACAACCTGTAGGGAAACTGCGTTGGAAAGCACCTGTCGATGTTACGCCCTGCGACAACGTCTATGAGGCCTATTTCAATGCTAAAGTAGCTCCTCAGCCAGAGGTTGAAATATCGTCTTATTACTTTCAGGACGAGGAGTGCCTGTACCTGAATGTGTGGC